>CAXUKA010000377.1:0-6203 GCA_964251335.1 uncultured Hymenobacter sp. | reverse complement strand
GCGACGCACGTCGCCGGTCATGCGATGACGTACCGCGTGCAGGTCAACAACCTGCTGAGCGGTGCCGACCTGCCCGACGGCGCCGACCCCGAGGTGCAGCCGCCCTACGGCCCGACGGGTGAGATTTATCGCTACACCATTGCCAGCAAAGACAAGACGACCCGCGAGCTGAAAACCATTCAGGACTGGGTAATCGAGCGCAACCTGAAAGCCGTGCCCGGCGTGGCCGACGTGAATAGCTTCGGCGGCGAGGTGAAGAGCTACGAAATATCGGTGGACCCCAGCAAGTTGCAGGACTTTGGCCTGACGCCGCTGGACCTCTACACCGCCGTGCAGCGCTCGAACATCAACGTGGGCGGCGACGTGATAAACGAGGGCCAGCAGAACTACGTGGTGCGCGGCATTGGCCTGCTCAACAACATTTCCGACATTAATAACACGGTCGTTAAGAACGTGAACAATGTGCCCATCCTGGTAAAGGACGTGGCGCAGGTGAGCGAGTCGGCGCTGCCGCGCCTGGGCCGCGTGGGCCGGGGCCTCAACGACGACATGGTCGAAGGCATCGTGGTAATGCGTAAGGGCGAAAACCCTTCGGAGGTTATCAAGCTGCTGCAAGCCAAAGTGCAGCTGCTGAATGAGAAGATTCTGCCGCCTGATGTGAAAATCAGCACGTTCTACGACCGGCAGCAGCTCATCGACTTCTCGACCGAAACGGTAATTCACAACCTCACCGAGGGCATGATTTTCGTAACGGTGATTGTATTCCTGTTCATGGCCGACTGGCGCACGACGGTCATCGTATCGATTATCATCCCGCTGGCGCTGCTGTTTGCCTTCATCTGCCTACGCTTGAAAGGCATGAGCGCTAACTTGTTGAGTATGGGTGCCATTGACTTTGGTATCATCATCGACGGCGCGGTCGTGATGGTTGAGGGGCTCTTTGTGGCGCTTGACCACAAGGCCCACGAGGTGGGCATGGAGCGGTTTAACAAACTCGCCAAGCTGGGTATCATCAAGAAAACCGGCCGCGACATGGGTAAGTCGATTTTCTTCGCCAAAGCCATCATTATCACGGCATTGCTGCCGATTTTCTCGTTCGAGAAAGTAGAAGGCAAAGTATTCTCGCCGCTGGCTTGGACGCTGGGTTTCGCCCTGCTGGGCGCGCTAATTTTTACGCTGACGCTGGTGCCGGTATTGGCTTCGATACTGCTGCGCAAAAACGTGCGGGAGAAGGATAACTTCTTCGTGCGCGGCATTGCAAGAGGTGCGAAAAGTGTGTTTGATTTCACCTACGCCCGCAAAACGGTGAGTCTGCTGTTTGCTGCCGCGCTGGTGGTAGTAGGGGTGGGCATGTATCAGTTCCTGGGCACCGAATTTCTGCCGGAGCTGAACGAAGGCTCGATTTACGTGCGTGCGCAGCTGCCGCTGAGCATCTCGCTTGATGCGTCGAATAAGCTCTGTAATGAGATGCGCCGCGTGTTTATCAGCTTCCCCGAGGTAAGCGACGTGGTGAGCCAGACCGGCCGCCCCAACGATGGCACCGACCCCACGGGCTTCTACAACAACGAGTTCTTGGTGCAGATAAAGCACACCGATGAGGTGCAGAAAAAGATGAAATCCAAAGCGTATCGCGAGGAGCTTATCGAGCACATGAAGGAAAAGCTGAACCGCTTTCCGGGCGTAGACTTTAACTTCTCGCAGCCCATCACCGATAACGTGGAAGAAGCCGCCTCAGGCGTGAAAGGCTCCATCGCCGTCAAAATCTACGGCACTGACCTTAAGTTGATGGAGGGCAAAGCCCGCCAAGTGTACGAAGTGCTGCAACACGTGCAGGGCATCGACGACTTGGGTTTGCTGCGTAATATCGGCCAGCCCGAGCTGCACGCTGACCTCGATGAGCGGCGTATGGCCAGCTACGGCATCAGTAAGAGCGATGCCAACGCCGTGCTCGAAATGGCCGTGGGCGGCAAGCAAGCCAGCCAGATGTACGAGGGCGAACGCAAGTTCCCCATCCGGGTGCGCTACGAGCCGCAGTTCCGCCAAAGCCCAACTGAAATAGCCGCCCTCATGGTGCCTACTCAGAGCGGCAAAACCGTGCCCCTGAATGAAATAGCCGACGTGAAGCAAGTCACCGGACCCAGCTTGATTTATCGCGACGATAACACCCGTTTCTCGGCCGTGAAATTCTCGGTGCGCGGCCGCGACCTGGGCTCGGCCATCGCCGAGGCGCAGGAAAAGGTGAACAAAGTAGTTGTGTTGCCCAAAGGCTACTCCATGAAATGGACGGGTGACTTCGAGAATCAGCGCCGCGCCTCACAGCGCTTGGCGCAGGTAGTGCCAATTTCGCTAGCGCTTATCTTCTTCATCTTGTTCATCTTGTTTGGCAACCTGAAAGATGCTGGCTTGGTGCTGCTCAACGTGCCATTTGCGCTCATCGGCGGCATTGCCATGCTGCTGATTACGCACACCAACTTCTCGATTTCAGCTGGTATTGGCTTCATCGCGCTGTTTGGTATCTGTATCCAGAATGGGGTAATTCTCATCAGCGTGTTCAAGCAGAATATGCTGCATAAGATGAGCCTCGACCGTAGCCTGTCGGAAGGCGTCGCCTCCCGCGTGCGCCCGGTGGTAATGACGGCCCTCATGGCTATCATCGGCCTCATGCCGGCCGCCCTCAGCACGGGCATCGGCTCGGAGACTTCGAAGCCGCTGGCCATCGTGGTTATCGGCGGCCTGCTTACCGGTACGATTCTGACGCTGTTCATCTTCCCGCTGATTTTCGAGCGCACCTACCGTGCCGAGCATACGCACTACGCCGACGACCTGCCCGCCAACCGGGAGTTAGCGGCGCACTAAGTGGCTCAGTCACAAACAAAAAAGGGGCTCCTATCCAGGAGCCCCTTTTTTGTTGTTGCAGTATAAGCTGAGACAATCGATACTTCACTCAATGTTTCCGCAAAAAATCGGCTAGCGCCTCTTGCCACGCCTGTGGATGCTTGACCCAGTACGGCTCGTGGTCTGAGCCTTCAAAATCCAAGCGTTGCTTAGGCCCGGCTAAGTTGGCAAAAATGGCGTCGGTTTCGGCGCGGGTCACTTTAGCGTCAGCTGTGCCCCACAGCAGTAGGGTAGGCGTGTTAATGCGGCGGGCAAACTCCTCTCCCTGCAAACTGTACGCCCAAAACCCATTCTGCACGCCGCCCCAGAAAACCAGCATGTCGGCCAGCGGAAAGGCCGGGACTTTCATCAGGTGAAAGCGGTTGTACACCGTCTGGCGCATGGTGCCGTAGGGGCACTCTAGGATGTTTATATCGGCCTTCACGCTCAGTTCAGCCTCAGCCCGCATGATGGCCACAGCCCCCATGCTCACGCCATAGAGGATGAGCGAACGGGCAGGGTGCCGCGCTCGCAGGTACTGCACGCTGGCTGCCACATCGTCGGCCTCGTTGTAGCCAATGGTGGTGCGGTTGCCGGCCGAATTGCCGCTGCCCGTCTGGTCTACGAGTAGCACAGCGTAGCCCAGCCGCCGAAAGTAGCCGGCCTCGTGCAGCAGGTGCGCCTTGCTGCTGGTATAGCCGTGAAACAGCGCCACTGTGCCCTTAGGAGCACTAGTATCGGGCAGGGCATACCATGCAGCGAGCGGGCCATTAGGGCTGGCAATGGTTACATTTTCAACCTGAAAGCTAGGCGCGAGCTGGCTCTGCGGCTTGGGGTTGCTGATACCCGTTAGTAACACCCATATTTTGTGACTGGTAGTGAGCTGCTCGGGGTTGGGCGAGTGCAGCCCCGGCTCATCGGTGAAGTGCGTGAAGCGCCAGGCGTGCATGAATGCCACCACGTTGCCGGCAACAAAAACTAAGCTTCCGAGCAAAATAAGGCGGCGTTTCATGCGGCGAAGGCGTAAAATTAGAAGCGGTTCCGGCCTTTGAAAGAGGCAACAGGCCGCGATAGTTTTCGGGCGGGGGCTGACTGCCCTGCGCCGGCCGTTTTACGCAGCGCCGCTACCTCACCGGCCGTCAATTCGCGCCACTCGCCGGGAGTTAAGCCACTTATTGATAGCTCTTCCAGCGCCACACGCACCAGCCGCAGGCAGGGCAAGCCTACAGCGGCGCACATCTTGCGCACCTGCCGGTTCATACCCTGCGAGATGGTGATGGCCAGCCAACTCGTCGGGATGCTGGCTCGGTAGCGAATGGGCGGCATGCGTGGCCACAAGTCGGCCGTGGCGGCTTCGGGCAAGGCCGCTACCTCGGCGGGCAGCGTGAAGCCGTCTTTAATCTGCACGCCCTGGCGCAGCTGGGCCAGCGCCGCTTCGGTGGGCAAACCCTCTACCTGTGCCCAGTAGGTTTTGGGCACCTTGTAGCGCGGGTCGCTGAGGCGGTGCTGAAGCTGCTTGTCGTCGGTGAGCAATAGCAGGCCCTCGCTATCGAAGTCGAGCCGGCCCACGGGGTACACCTCCGGCACGCTCACGAAGTCTTTGAGCGTGGCGCGGCCGTGCTCGTCGGTGAACTGGGTGAGGACTTCGTAGGGCTTATTTAGGAGGATGTAGCGCATAGAACACCTTTGTCATGCTGACGAAGGAAGCATCTTGTCATGATAGAATAACTTACTAAAACTAGGCAAATGCGCCGCTGACAAGATGCCTCATTTATCAGCATAACAAACGTTTTTTACACGCCGCCCTGGTACTTGCGGGTGGCCCACTCGGCCGCCAGCAGTGCCAGCAGCACAAAGAATAGCCACTTCAAATTAATCAAATCCTTCAAGTCATCCTCGCTGGAAAGCAACGGCTTAAAATTGCGTGCCGCGATGTCCTGCGCCAGTTTATCAAGCTGGCTCGGGTAGTAGAGCTGCCCGCCACTGCGACGGCTCAGCTGCGCCAGCAACCGGTGGTCGGCTTTAGATTCCTGGGCTTCGAGCGGCTGGTTTTGCACCAGAATCTCACCCGCTGCCTGCTGGGCCTGGCCACCGAGCGTGGCCCGCGCCTGGTAGCGATAGAGGCCGGCTGCCAGCGGCCCCAGGTGCAGCGGCGAGCCATCGGCCGGGTTGGCGAAGGTAACGGTGCGGGTTTTGCGAGCCGAGTCGGTGAGCGTGAGGGTAATTTTTTGGTCGTAGATGCGCTCAAAAACGGCATTGTATGTTTCTGCGCCCAGCGTTACATCGTCTTGGGTGCCGAAGGCATCCTGGGTGGGGTACACGTCGAGGCGCTTCTTGTTGGCGTTTTGGGTCAGCAGCTGTAAGGTGCGGCCGATGAGGCGGTCGTAGGCCTCGGGGCGGTCGTCGTGGGCGGTGGCTTCGGCCAGGCGCCACTGCCAGGTATTTTCGGCCAGCAGCGTGGCGGTGCGGGGGGTAGCAGTGGCGCTGCCGAAGGCCAGCAGCGGCTTCTGCGTGGGCAGGCGGCCCACTTGCTGCCACAGCGCGGCCTCGGCCCCGCCGCCTAGCCGCACGTCGCCGAAAGGCACCTGCGCGGGCGGGTACTGCCCAAAGCGCTGGCGGCTCTCCTCATCAAAGGGGAAGCGCGCAAAGCTGGGGTTGGGCAGCGGCGTGACCTCATCGGTTTGCGCGCCGCGGGGCTGCACGCTTAAGCCGGCATTCAGCTGGTTATAGGCGTTGAAGTCAGACTGCGCACCCAGCACGAATAGCATCGGCACCCGCGCTGCTCGTACCCGTGCCAGCAGTTCTTGGCCCAGCCCACCCTTGGCCGGTAGCTGGTGCAGCACGGCCACATCGAAGCTAGCGCCGGCCGGTAGCGGCGCGCCCACGCCCGCCACGCTCAAGGTTAGGTCAAAGTTGTTATTAGCCAGAATAGCGGCCCGCAACGCCTTCAAATCGGGGTGCGGGGCCGCGCCGGCCAACAGCACGCGTAGCTTGCCCTTCACGATTTCGAGGAAAGCCGTGCGCGTGTTATTCAGCACCGTAAACTCGCCGGCCTGAGGCACCACACGCACCTCGTAGCGACGCTTGCCGGGCGCGGGGGCCGTGAGTAAGAACGTGGCGCGTACCCGGCGCCGGCCAGCGGGCAGCGCTATCTGGCGCGTGGTGAGCACACGGCCGCTTTCGCGCACCTCCACGGTGGCCGTGCCGCCAGCATAGCCTTCGTAGCCGATTTCGGCTTCCAAAGGAAATTTATTGCCGCTGAAGGCTACGCGGTTGTACAGGAGGTCAGTCAGGCGCAGGTCTTTTTTGGCAATGGTGTCGCCCAGTGC
>CAXUKA010000376.1:0-6204 GCA_964251335.1 uncultured Hymenobacter sp. | reverse complement strand
ACCATCAACGGGGCGCTGTCATTTTTGCCGCGCCAGGTAGAAGTGGTTTTCCGCCAGAGCGGGCTGCACCTGCTGGATAAAGAATATACCATCGCAGCTGACAACGTGGTGCGTATCAGTGATTTTGGGCGGCAATTCGATATTCAGAACTTCGTACTCAGCAATGGCAACCAGCGGCTGAGCGCGCAGGGCTTTATCTCGCCCGACCCGCAAAAACCACCCTTGGAGCTCGACATTGCCAACTTTGATATTGCCACCCTTAATTCTGTAATCGGGCAGCGGCTGGGTGGCCGGCTGAACGCGAAAGCTACTGTTAGTGGCATTTATAACAACCTTGCTATCAATAGCACGCTGGCCGTCGATTCGCTGGTGTATGAGGGCGTGCCCATCGGGCAATTAGCAGGCCGGGGCGATTGGGACAACCCCAGCAGCCAGCTGCGCGTGAACCTCGACGTGGCTCGCCAGCAGCAGCGCGTGCTCACGGTAACGGGCTACCTGGCCCCCAAGTCCATGACGCAGCAGTTCAACCTCACTGGCACTCTCAACGATGCACCAGTGGTGCTGGCGCAACCCTTCCTAACGGGCATTTTGGACAAGCTGGGAGGCACCGGGCAGGGTGAGTTGATGCTAACCGGCATGTTTAGCGCGCCCAACCTCACTGGCGCAGTCGATGTGCAGAATGGGCGCTTCACCTTCGGCTACCTCGGCACTACCTACACCTTCGCCGACCGCATCACATTCACCAATACCAGCATTCTGATTCCCGGTATCAAGCTGCGCGATGCCCAGGGCAACATAGCTACTGTAGATGGCTCGGTCAACCATCAAGGCTTTCAGAATATGAGTTTGAATCTACGGGCTAACTTCCGTAAGTTTCAGGTACTCAATACCACGCGCAAGGACAATGACTTGTACTTCGGCGCGGCTTATGCCACTGGCAATGCCACCGTGACCGGCCCCGTCGACGACCTCGTAGTAAATGTGCGCGCCACCTCCGAGGCCGGAACACGCCTAGCATTGCCTCTCGACAATACTGCGAAGGCCGAGCAGGCCAGCTACATCAAGTTTGTGAACCGCAACCTGCCCGACTCGGTGAAGCGGCGGCAGGCCATCACGGCGGCCGCGCTGGCGGCGCAGAACAAGGTGGATTTATCAGGTATTCAGCTCAATATGAACCTGACGGTGACGCCCGATGCCTACCTGGAAATACTGCTGGACGAGGCTACCGGCGACGTAATTCGGGGGGCGGCCACCGGGCAGCTGCGCCTGAACATCGACACGCGGGGCGATTTTAATATGTACGGCCAAGTGGAAATCGTGCGCGGAGCGTACAACTTCACCTTGCAAGGACTTGTTAACAAAGAGTTTGTGGTGCGTCCTGGCGGCATCATCTCTTGGAGCGGTGACCCACTCGATGGGCAAATGGATGTGACGGCCACCTACACGCAGCGCACCTCGCTGGCCCCAATTCTGCAATCGACCAGCGCCTCCGGCTCGGGCGCGGCGGTGGTGCCCGTCACGGCCGTGATGACCCTGACCGGGCCGCTACTGCTGCCAACCATTAAGCTGGCGCTGGAATTTGAGGACGCTCCCAGCTCGCTGCAAAACGACTTGGCCTCGTTTATCGCGCTGCTGCGCAATGATGAGCAGGAGTTAAACCGGCAGGTATTTAGCTTGCTGGTATTCCGCACGTTGTCGCCGCAGAATGTGAGTGGCTTCGCGGGCATTTCGCTCACGGGGCAGGCCAGTGGCACCCAGAATAGCCTGGTGCAGAATAGCTTGGGCCAGATTATCTCATCGCAGCTCGGAGCCCTGACCTCACAGATTGACCAGAACCTGGAGATTGACTTCAACATCAACGGCCTTACCGCCGACCAGCTCCAGGCCCTGCAAGTGCGCCTGAGCTACTCTTTCCTCAACGGCCGCCTGCGCCTGACCCGTGAGGGCGGCATTAGTAACACCGCTACTACTACCACCACAGCCGGCATCACGACAACAAACCAAACGTCTTTGCTCGGCGATTTCAGCCTCGAATATTTCCTGCGGCCCGATGGGAAATTCCGCGCCAAGCTGCGCTACGAAACCACGCCCCGCACCGCCGACCTCATCAACAACGTAAACCAAAACCAGGCCCGCGCCGGCATATCGCTGCTTCATACAGAAGAGTTTAACTCGTTGCGTGAGCTGTTTGGCCGCGAAAAGCCTACCCGCCGCGAGCGCAACCGCCAGCGTGCCCGCGAGGTGCTGACGGTAGAGGACGACCCAAAAACGAATATGTGATTAGGTGAGGAGGTAAGAGGGTAAGGGAGTGTAGTATTATGCCCACCTTATTACCTCTTCATCTACTTACTTCCTCACCTCCTTACCTAATCACTACCTTTGCCGCCTATGCCGCCGCGCCGCAAAAAGAAACTTGGCTCCTACCCTACGCTACTGGTGGTGTTCAGCATCACGCTGGCGCTGGTGGTGATTGGGCTATTTGGCCTGTTGCTGCTGCACGCGCACAAGCTTTCGGAGCGGGTGCGCGAAAACCTAGAGGTGCAGGTGTACCTCGAGCGCAACCTGCCCGAAACCGAGCTGCTGCGCCTCCAGCAAGACCTAGAGCACCAGCCCTACGTAGCCGTGAAGGATGGCCGGCCGCAAATCCGTTTTGTGAGTAAAGAAGAAGGTGCCCGGCAGCTGCTCGAAGAAACCGGCGAAGACTTTCGCACCTTCCTGGATGACAATCCGTTGCGCGATGCCTACACCATTAAGGTACGGCCCGAGTACACCGACACTATGCACCTGCGGCAGCTGAGCCGCAGCCTTAGCAGCCAGCGCGGCGTATTCGAGGTGCAATATCCTAAAACGCTGTTTGACAGCATCAACCAGAACCTGACCAAGGTAAGCTTGCTGTTGCTGAGCTTTGCGGCAGTGCTTGTGATTGTGGTGGTGGTGCTGATTAACAATACTATCAAGCTGGCCTTGTTTTCGCAGCGCTTTTTAATTCGCTCGATGCAACTGGTGGGCGCGACTCGTTTCTTTATTCAGCAGCCGTTTTTGCGGCGGGCTACCTGGCAAGGCTTTGCCAGCGGCAGCTTGGCGGCTTTGGTGCTGGTGGCGCTGCTCCAGTACGCCTACCTCGAAGTAGAGCAGCTAAAGCTGCTGCGCGACGACCGTCTCATTGGTCTGCTGCTGTTGGCCGTGGTGGGGCTGGGTACCATTATTGGCTTCCTCAGCTCGTACCGCGCCGTAAATAAATACCTGGGCGTTTCGCTCGATGAACTGTATTAAGCTAATTATCAATGAGCAAGTAGAAGTCTTCTTGTAGGCTACTTAAGAATTGCTCCTGATAATTGCTCATTGTTAATTGATAATTGAATAGCATGCAACCTGTTACTCCGGCTCCGCGCTTCGCATTCGGGCCTCGCAACTACCGCCTGATGTGGCTGGGCCTGGCCGTACTGGCCGTAGGCTTTATCACGATGATGCTCGACTCGGCCGACTATGGCGAAGGTTTTCTGGGCATCACGCTGGGGCCGATTTTACTGGTAGTGGGCTTCGTTATTGAGTTTTTCGCCATTATGGTGCGTAGCAATCCGAGCGATGTAGTGCCGATAACGCCTATCCACCCCGGCGTTGCGGCCCCTGTAGCCGCCCCTACGGCCGCGGCCCCAGTAGTGTCGGCGCCGGCGCCCGCCAAGCCCGCCTACAAGCGGCTGTAATAGTGTAGCATAAGCTTTAGCTTGCGTGGCAGTGGCTCGTTCTACGCTACGCAAGCTAAAGCTTATGCTACACTACTCTTTTACAATCAACTAGTAACAATGACTTATTGGCAAGCGCTGCTGCTGGCTATTGTGGAGGGGCTCACGGAGTTTCTGCCCGTGTCCAGCACCGGCCACATGATTATTGCTTCCCAGCTGCTGGGCGTCGCCATGACGCCTTTTGCCAAGCTGTTTTTGGTGGTTATTCAGCTCGGGGCCATTCTTTCGGTGCTGGTAGTGTACTGGAAGCGCTTTTTTCAGAGCTTCGATTTTTACCTCAAGCTGCTGGTCGCTTTCCTGCCCATTGTGGTGGTGGGCCTGCTCCTGAAAAAGCACATCGACGCCCTGCTCGAATCGGTGACGACGGTGGCCGTAATGCTGCTGCTCGGGGGTATCGTGCTGTTATTCATCGACAAGTGGTTTCCGCAGGAAGACCCAAAGGCAGGCGGTCATCCTGTCACCAACCCCAGCTTCAAGGAAGCGCTTTTCATTGGTCTCTTTCAATGCCTGGCGGTAGTGCCGGGCGTGAGCCGCTCGGCGGCTACCATCATCGGCGGCCTCTCGCAGAAACTGACGCGCCGGGCAGCGGCCGAGTTTGCCTTCTTCCTGGCCATGCCCACGATGGCAGCAGCGGCGGCCAAAGACATTTACGATTATTATAAAGAAGCTCATGCCCAAGGCGTTGAGCTAAGTCACTTGTTTTCGGCGCAGGAAGGGCTGCTGCTGCTGCTGGGCAACGTGGTGGCTTTTGTGGTGGCGCTGCTGGCCATCCGACTGTTTGTGGGCTTCGTGGCCAAGTATGGGTTTCGCGCCTTCGGAGTCTATCGCATCATCGTGGGCGGGCTGCTGCTGTTGCTACTGTGGATGGGGGTAAATTTGCAGTTGGTATAGTGTTTCAAGCCGTTAGCTACCAGCTGCTGGCTGGTAGCTTTCTTATCGTATCGGACTTATGCAAGAAGCTAATAGCCCAGGGCCAACTAAGCGGCCCCCGCTGACCGCTAGTAGCTTAGAAGCAGGCGTAGTATTGCTGCTCGACAAGCCATTGACCTGGACTTCTTTCGACGTGGTGCGCAAGGTGAAGAACACCCTGCGCCCGCGCAAAATCGGCCACGCTGGCACCCTCGACCCACTGGCTACGGGCTTGCTCATTCTTTGCACAGGCAAGAAAACCAAGGAGATAGACCAGATTCAGGCGCAGGAAAAAGAGTATGAAGGCACTTTCCGCCTGGGCCAGACCACGCCGAGCTTCGACCTCGAAACGCCGGTAGACTCGGAGCAAGCTTATGAACACCTGACCGAAGCTGAAATTCGGGCAGCGGTGGCTACGTTTCTGGGGAAAATTGAGCAGACGCCGCCCGTTTTCTCAGCCGTGAAGGTAGACGGCAAGCGCGCCTACGAGCTGGCCCGCCAAGGCCAGGAAGCGGTTATCAAGGCTAAAACCGTAGAAATAAAGACGTTTGAGCTGACGCGCATCGCGCTGCCAGAAATCGATTTTCGGGTGGTGTGTTCGAAGGGCACCTACATCCGCAGCTTGGCCCGCGACTTGGGCGTGGCCCTGGGCTGCGGCGCGCACCTCACGCGGCTGGTGCGCACACGCATCGGCGCGTACCAGCTGGCCGATGCCTGGACGATAGCCGCGCTCGAAGCCCAGCGCCCGCCGCGCCCCGAAGCAGCCGAAGGCACGGCCCCGCCCCGTGAGCGGCGCGAACGTATCCGCCCGGCCCGCGTGGGCCTCGATTTTTACGCTGCGCAGCACGCCGACCAGCACCCAGCGGCTGGCCCAGACTTGCCGCTTCACCCCGACGGTACGCCAGCTGCGTAATCGGCTGAATCTGCGATTTATGCACATTATCCGCGACCCTGCCGATTTTCCGCACCTCGCCAATGCGGTTGTCACGAGTGGCACCTTCGATGGCGTGCACCGGGGGCACCAGCGCATTCTAGCACGGCTGCGCCAGGTAGCCGATGCCGTGGGTGGGCCGGCCGTGGTCATTACTTATTGGCCGCACCCGCGCCTGGTGCTGGGGCCGCCGCCCTCACACTCCGAGCTCCTAGAGCTACAGCTGCTCAACACTTTGGAGGAGCGTATTGAGCGCCTGGCTGGGTTTGGGGTCGATTACCTGCTGGTGATGCCCTTCACCCGCGAGTTTGCGCAGTGGACTTCGGAAGAATACATTCAGGAGCTTTTGCTGAAAACCGTCGGCACCAAGCACTTGGTCATCGGCTACGACCACCGCTTTGGCAAAAACCGCGAGGGCGGCTTCGACTACCTGAGCCAGCACGCGGCCCGCTATGGCTTCACGGTAGAGGAAATTCCGCGCCAGGATGTGGATGCTATCGGCGTGAGCAGCACGCGCATTCGGCGGGCGCTGCGCGGCGGCGATGTGGCCACCGCCACCCGCTACCTGGGCTACGACTACCCCCTCACCGGTACGGTGGTGCACGGCCAAAAGCTGGGCCG
>CAXUKA010000375.1:0-6243 GCA_964251335.1 uncultured Hymenobacter sp. | reverse complement strand
GGCGTACCCTATACTGTCAATAACGCAACAGCTGCGGTAGCTCCGCCTACCCGCGTAGCCTATTACATGGAGCTTAGCAATGGCACCACCAGCAAATGGGTGTGGACCTCAATGGACAACTTTGCCAGCACGCTCACGCAGCTCGGTATTCCCAACCTGGTAAACAACAACGTGACCTGGCACCAGAGCGTGACAAACCTAAACGTGTTTGCCAGCACTAATGCGGGCGTGACTACGGGCACCAGCCTCGGCAGCGGCCGCGTTGAAATGTGGCCCTGGAACTATAGCGCTGCCAACAGCGACAACGTGCCCAATGCCAACGGCAGCCTTTACGACTTTGGTGACCAGCCCAGCTACAATAGCAACTATGGCTCATTCCAAGTACACAACCTAAGTGCCCAGCAA
This sequence comes from uncultured Hymenobacter sp., assembly GCA_964251335.1. Classification (GTDB taxonomy): domain Bacteria; phylum Bacteroidota; class Bacteroidia; order Cytophagales; family Hymenobacteraceae; genus Hymenobacter. Next base: position 5,838 of record CAXUKA010000375.1, on the reverse strand, counting down.
ACTGTGCTGGCCTATAACTGCTGGGGTAGTAATAACGAGGGAGATGCTGACATCGGCATCGGCAACCAAACGGGTACCAACACCCACCCCGACTGGACCTTCGCGCACAATGCTGGCACCTACACCCTGAAGCGCATCACCATTCTGGTGCCCAACGTGGCGCCGTTTACCCAGCCGGCCAGCGTGAACCTGGATGCTTCGGGCAGCGTCACGGTTACGCCCAGCCAAGTATACAAGGGCAACCTTGCTGATAACTGCACCATCAGCAGCATGACCGTGACGCCGAGCACGTTTAACTGCACTAACCTCGGGGCTAACCAGGTAACCCTGACGCTCACCGATGCCAGCGGCAACAAGACTGTCGGCACCGCCACCGTTACGGTGAACGTGCCCAACATCACCAGCACCACCTGGAACGGCAGCACCAATGCCGACTGGAACGATTGCCGCAACTGGAGCTACGGCCAGGTACCTACTTTGGCTATCAGCGCCAACATCCCGACGGGCACGCCCAATACGCCCACCATTAGCACCGGTATCGCCACGGTCAACACCCTTAACATCAATGCCAACGGCAACCTGGCTATGTTATCGGGTACTACCCTGCAAGTAAACGGCGACTGGACAAGCAGCAGCACCAACTCCAGCTTTGGAGGCACGGTAACCTTCATAGGTACCACCGCCCAAACCATTGCCAACACGGGCACTGCACTCGGCACGGTGGTCATTAATAAAACTACCGGCACTACCCAGCTCAGCCAGAACCTGACCATCAACACCTCTCTCATCATGAGCCAGGGCGTGCTGACCACCGGCAGCTACCAGGTGCAGCTAGCCGGCGCTGCCACCATCACCGAAAGCGAAGCTAACTACGTGACCGGCAACGTGGCCGCCACCCGCACCCTAAGCGCGGGCAACACCAACCTCTTTGGCGGTATGGGCCTCAGCCTGGCGCCAGCTAGCGGCTCTACCGCGCCTGGCTCTACCCAGGTGGTGCGCACCACCGGCACTACGCTCACCGCCAATAGCGGCAAGCAGAGCGTGCAGCGTTACTTTAACATCCAGCCGACTACCAACACCGGCCTCAACGTGACGATGGTGTTCTCTTACTTCGACCACGAATTGAACAGCATTCCGAAGGCCAATCTGGTGCTCTTCAAATCGACCAGCAGCACCAGTGGCCCCTGGGCCCCAATGGGCGGCACCAGCAACACCAGCACCAACCAAGTGACGAAAGCCGGCCTCACCGATTTCAGCATTTGGACGCTCGGTAACACGGCCAGCCCGCTGCCGGTCGAGCTACTCGATTTCACGGCCCAAACCCAGGGTGCGGCTGTGGCCCTTGCCTGGCACACGGCCTCGGAGGCCAACAGCGACCGGTTTGAAGTAGAGCGCAGCTTTGATGGGGTAACCTTCGCGAAGCTTGGCGCGGTGGCGGCTCATGGCACCACTAGCATCGCTCAGGCCTACGCCTACCGCGATGCCCAGTTGCCCACCGGCACTACCACGCTGTATTACCGTCTGCGGCAGGTCGACCTCGATGGCTCGGCGCACTACTCACCGGTGCGCGTGGTAGCTGTGGGCACCGCTAGCCTGGCCCTGTTCCCCAACCCGACACATGCAGAGGCTACCCTCACCGGGGCCACCCCTGGCACGAGGGTGCAAGTGCTCGATGCCCTGGGCCGGGTAGTGCTCGCCACTACCACCGATGCCAACGGGACGGCCAGCCTGGCGCTGCCAGTCGGCCTGCCCGCTGGGGTATACGTGGTGCGCGCTGGTAGCCAAGTGGCCCGCCTCACCGTTCAATAAACCGGGTAGCGGCAGCTGCTAACTCCTGGCTCAAGGCCGCGCTGTATGGACTACAGCGCGGCCTTTTGCGTAAGGGATGCAGTTGCTCATTGCTCATTGTTAATTGCTCATTGAAAAGATGGCTAAGAAACCCGTCAAACCCAAGCAAAAAGCCCCCGAGCCCGAGAAAAAGGCCCGCGTACATAAAGAGCTGGATGGCTTCGAAATCGGCGTAAACCCGCTGGGCGAAATCACCTCCAACTACTCTATCGAGCAGATAAACCAGTTTCTGGGCCGCCACGTGCGCGACAAAAAAATCGTGAACCGCGAAGGCCAGTTCGGCGAAGAAGCCCAGGCCAAAACCGCCGCCGAAGCCGCCCGCCAAACCCGCGAAGACGACGAGTTTGACGCCATTGAAGCCCCCGAAGAGCCCGAAGAAACCGACGAAGACTTCATGAAGCGTACCAGCCGTGAAGCTAAGCGCAAAAAAGACGTTGGCAACGAAGCCGACGAAGCTGCGGAAACGCGGCGAGAGTTGTGACAGTGAGTTGGTGAATGAGCGAGTGAGTGAATCATTCACTCACTCGCTCATTCACCAACTCACTCATTTACATATCTTGAATCGGATGGCTGGCTACTTGCCGGCCTTTTTCATAGGTATCAACTTCGACTAGGTGGCCAGTGTCGGAAAATTTGCGCCACTCGCCAAACCAGAAGTAGTGCAACACGGCACCCTCGTCGGCCACGCGGGCGCGGCCCTTTTGCGATACTTGGCCATTGGGGTGGTAGAAGGTGATATCGCTGTAGTTGCGGTGGTAGCGCTCCTCATGGTCGAGGGTGCCGAGCTGGGTGTAGTAGCGCCAGTGGCCCACGGGCCGGCCGTGGCGGTAGTGCCCGGTCGTGAAGCGGGTCTGTTTATTGGCCTCGTCGAAGTAGGTGCGCCAGCGGCCCTGCTGCTCGCCCTGGCGGTCGTAGCCATTGGTGCGCCAGAAGGCGGCGTGCTGGCGGCCGGGCACCACTGTGGTGCAGGCCGTGGCCGCAAGGCCAAGTAGGACGAGGAAAAGGCAGCGCATAGTAGCGGTTTGAGGGCGTGATGATTAAGGCTCTGCCTTCAACGGCAAAAATCACCTGTAAGTATATTGCCACTCGTGCGATATAGCCTACTGGCTACATTTGCCACTCACCTTAACCTTAGTTGAATCATGCGTTCGCACGACGTGGACTACCGCATTCTCGGCTCCGATATTCAGGTGCTCGAAATAGAGCTTGACCCCCAGGAAACCGTAATCGCCGAAGCCGGCGCGATGGTATATATGGAGGAAGCCATTGCCTTCGAAACCAAGATGGGCGACGGCTCGGAGCCCGAACAGGGCTTTATGGGTAAATTATTCTCGGCCGGTACCCGCCTCATTACCGGCGAGAGTTTGTTTCTGACTCACTTCACGCACCGGGGCACCTATGGCAAAAGCCGGGTGGCTTTCTCGGCGCCGTATCCCGGCACCATTATTCCGGTTGATTTGGGGACGATGCCCAACGGCCTCATCGTGCAGAAAGACGGCTTTCTGGCCGCCGCGCGGGGCACCAAAATTAGCCTGCACTTCAACCAAAAATTTGGGGCCGGTTTCTTCGGCGGGGAGGGCTTTATTCTACAAAAGCTCACCGGCGATGGTAAGGCCTTCGTGCACGCCGGCGGTACCATCATCGAGAAGCGTCTCAACAATGAGCTGCTGCGCGTGGATACCGGTTGCGTAGTGGCATTTGAGCCGGGTATCGACTTCAGCGTGGCCCGCGCTGGCGGCCTCAAGTCGATGATATTCGGGGGTGAAGGGCTGTTGCTGGCCACCCTACGCGGCACTGGCCGCGTCTGGATTCAGTCTATGCCCATCAAAAAACTTATTCAGGCGCTGGCCCCGAGCGGCGGCAATGCCGGCAAGGAAAGCGGCAGCATGCTCGGCGGCCTGGTTAATAACTGGCTGGATGAGTAGCCGTGGTGGCGGCCGACCCGCTAGGCTGGCCGTCACTGCCTTTTTGGATGTGCACGCCCACTATCACGGCCAGGGCGACAATCAGCGCCAGTGCCAGCAAACCCAGCAGCACCAAGATGCGGCGGTTGGGCGCTTGGGCAGCTTTTAGCTGCTTGGCACCGTTGAAGGACGAGCGGCGGTAGCGCCGTTCGGAATGAGCCAGCGACCTGGCAGAAATAGACCGGGGAGAAGCCATGAAGGGAAATATAAGCGGGTGGGAAGGAGGTAGATAATTATAAAAGAGGCGAATAAAGGTACGAATTGCTATATGGGTCGGATTGAATAGCTCGACCTATTGACAAAACAAATCGACTAATTATTAACGCATTGAAATTTTCCCTAAAATTGCTGCATTTTCCTCAAATAACCATAACTGTAGCCTCGCTATTTTTTGCCTAGGCCAATGACTATTGCCTTCGCACCCAACTACATTCTTCCGCTACCGACGGGGCATCGGTTTCCGATGCTAAAGTATGAGTTGCTGCCCGAACAACTCCTGCACGAGGGCACTGCCACGGCCAGCGACTTCTTCGTGCCCACCCCGCCGCCGCTGGCCGATGTGCTGCTCACCCACGAGGCCGATTATGTGCACCGTCTGCTGCACGGTCAGCTCACGCGGCACGAGGAGCGGGCCAGCGGCTTTCCGTGGAGCCCGGCCCTGGCCGACCGCGAAATGACGCTACTCGGTGGCACTATTGGCTGCGCACAACGAGTGCTGGCGGGCGCAGGCGTGGCGCTCAACATTGCTGGGGGCACGCACCACGCATTCGCGGGGCGGCCCGAGGGCTTTTGCCTGCTCAATGACCAAGCGGTGGCGGCCAACTGGCTATTGGCCCACGAGCCAGCGCGGGTGCGCCAGATTCTTATCATTGACCTCGACGTGCACCAAGGCAATGGTACGGCGGCCATTTTCCAGCACGAGCCGCGCGTATTTACCTTCTCGATGCACGGGGCGCGCAATTTTCCTGGCCGCAAGGAAATCTCCGACCTTGATATTGCGCTGCCCGATGGCACTGGTGACGACGAATACTTGGCCTTGCTAGCCGACACGCTACCCCGCCTGCTTGATGAGCAAGTGCACCCTGACTTCGTGTTTTACCTCAGCGGCGTCGATGTGCTGGCCACCGATAAACTGGGTTACCTCGCCCTTACTCGCGCTGGCTGTCGCCGCCGCGACGAGTTGGTGTTAAGTGCTTTGCACCAGCGCGCTTTGCCCACGGTAGTGTGTATGGGCGGTGGCTACTCCGAGCGCATCAGCGATATAGTGGAGGCGCACGCTAATACCTATCGGGTGGCGGCGGATTTGTGGGGGTAGCTCTATCATTGCTCCGTTGTGCCTCTTTGCAATAAGAGAGTTATCCCACGAAAAAAGCCCCGCACCAGGGGGGGAGCGGGGCTTTTTACAGGAAGGAGAAAAGTCGGATTGCTTAGCTATTGGTCTGGTTCGACGGACGGTTGGGGACGTCGGACTTGCCGCTAAAGGTTTTAGAGAACCAATCTTTGATGTCATCGATGGCGTGGCCGGTTTTGGCTTGCAGGTTGCCAAACCATTCATCTTGCTTGCCTTCGTCGTAGGTCAGGTCGTCGTCGGTGAGCTGGCCCCATTTCTGTTTGGCAGCACCTTTTACTTCGTTCCAGTTGCCACGAGCGCGCAGCTCAGTGCTATCGTCGATGTTATTGTTGTTAGCGTCCATGAGTGAAAATTCTTAAAGGGTGGGTGGTGGAGGTTATACGCCGGTTGGTGGACCAGGGTTGACAGCTGGTCGATTTTAATAGGCAGTACGCTTATTTTTAGGCATCCTAATCTACCCCGCCCGCATGGACGACCTTCGCCTGACGCTACAAACCCTGCCCCCCGACGACCGCCGTGACCTGGAGCGGTTCATTCAGTGGCAGCGTCGCAAGGCCACCGGCCGCCAGGATTTGCGCCTGCTCGAACTGCTGCTCAGCCCCAAGGAATACAAGACCGAAGAACTCATCGCTAAGCTTTATCCCGACGAGCCCAATGCCGTGGCCTACTACGCCC
>CAXUKA010000374.1:0-6252 GCA_964251335.1 uncultured Hymenobacter sp. | reverse complement strand
GGTTTGCACCAACCAGATTTTCCCGGCCTCATCTTGGGCAAATTCTACGTCCTGCGGGCTGCCGAGCACCTTTTCGAGGCGCTGGGCGAAGTTGTATAATTCGGCTAACACAGATGGGGTTAGTAAAAAGGAGTGGCACTCCGTTTCTTCGTTTAACCCCACCCTCGACTCCTCCCCTCCGGGAGAGGGGAGCCGGACGGCTGAATCATGAGTTGACACAGCAACGCTTAACTCGTTACTCTTAATTAACGAAAAGCTCCCTTCTCCCAGAGGGGAGGGGTCGGGGGTGGGGTTAAATGCTACCAGCTGCCCGTCGGCCTTACCCAAGTAAAATTCCTCCGGCACCAGCTGCCCGCCCACCAGCCCCTCCCCTAGCCCGGCCACGGCGTGGATGGCCATTTCCTGCGGGTATTCGGGGAAAGTGGTGAACAGCACGCCCGCTGCCCGCGCAGCCACCTGCCGCTGCACCACCACAGCTGGGCGGGCCGCCAGCGGCAGCCCGCGCTGGCGGCGATACGTCAGGGCGCGGTCGGAGTAGGCACTGGCGGCCACTCGCGCCACGGCTGCCCACAACTCGGGCCAGTCGCTGACATTCAAGCCGCTATCCATCATACCGGGAAAGGCATTGGCCTCGCCGTCCTCATCGGCCACTGACGAGCGCACGGCCACCGGCTGCGCTGGAAAGTCCCAGCTGGTCAACACGGCCCGCAATGCGGCCTGCGTTTCAGCCGACAATTCGTAGCCACTGAGGCGAGCGCGACGCTCGGCCAGCCCCGCACTGGTGGTGGGCAGGCCCATCAAGATTGGCTCGAATAAGGCCACGGGCAGTACCACGAACTCAGGCACGGGCAGGCCCAGCGCCCGCAGGCGTAGTAGGCCGGCTGCTTTGCCGCCGAGGCGCGCTGCCACCCGGGCGGGCGGCAGCGCCGACTGAGCATCGGGAATAAACAACTGATTATTTGCCAAGGCCATACACTTCGGCCAGTACGGCCAGATAAGAGGTGAGCATTACCAGCGATACTATCTTTTCGGCCTGGCGCAAGCGAGCTTCCTGGGGGCGGCGGGCGGCCACGGTGTACAGCGCCAAGCCGGCCGCCAGCAACAGCGCCAGTACCGCGTAGGCCGCTAGCCGGGCGTGCAGCGTGCGCAGCAGCAGCGCCTGCACCGCGCCCCCGGCCAGCAGCACGACCACTGTAAGTGCCAGCGCCCGCCCGTAGCCCAAGGTCTGCGAATACGAATCAACACCCACCCGCTCGGCGACTGGGGCGTGCAGCTTGCGCGCCAGCTCGAAGCTGAAGCCACCCAATAAACTCAGCAGCCACAGCAGCGGCAGATATTGGAAATCGATGGGCATGCCCCAGGTATAAGCCGAGAACAACCACCAGATTACCAGCGGCATAATGAGCATGTGCGAGATGGCATACAGCACTAAGTGCCGCCGCAGCCAGCGGCCTACCCCAAACTCGACGCGCATCAGCAAGCTATAGCCGAGCACTAGCCCCCACAAGACCAGCGTAGTACTTCCCTGCTGGACCGACCACGCCAGCTCCAGCACCGCGCCGGCCCAGGCCAGCTTGCGCAGCTGCGGCAAGGTCACGCGGCCGGTTTGCAGCACGCGTTGCGGGTGGTTGATGGCATCAAGGGCAAAGTCTTTTTCCTCATCAAACACCCGCAGGCGGAAGAAAAACGAGATGGTGGCCAGCGCCCCGAGCGCTACCAGCGCTGGGCCGTCGGTGTGGGGCGTGCACCGGCCCTCGGCACAGGCTACCGAAGCCACGCCCCGCACCGTGAAAAACAGCACCACAAACAAACCCATATTGACGGGCGCAAACCGCTCTTGCAGATACGCACCTAGGCTGCGAAGTTTCATGGGCCGAAGTAACGGCCTATGCGGTAGGCGGCGCGGATAATTTCTCTTGCGAACAGAGTCCAGGTTTCACTAAAATATCAAGCTATAGTACTCATTACAAGACATTCACCTTATTAAAAATCAGACTTTGAGCGACTAGCACCCGATGGTGCACTGAGCTACTTGCGGCCGTTACTTCGCAGTGGCTGTTGCCCCACACTTTTTGCGGCGGCTGCGCTTTGCTTATGCCTTCTGCAACTACGATTATTGCGAGCCTGCACCGGGGGCGCTACTGGTTTCTGGCAGGTTTGCTGGGCGCGATGCTGGCGCTGTGGCCGGGTGTGCAGGCAGCGGTACGGGTTGATAATAGCCTGTCCATCTGGTTTCTGGAAGGCGACCCGGCGCTACGAAGCTACCGGGCGTTTCAGCACTTGTTTGGCAATGATGAGGTGGTAGTAGTGGCCGTGCAGGACTCAGTGCATTCGCTGCTCACGCCCGCCAACCAGCATCGCCTCGCCACGCTCAGCGCGTCCTTAGCGGCCCTGCCCAGCGTGCAGAATGTGCTGGGGCCGACCGTGGTGCGGGCACCGGCGGGCGGCCTCGGCGGCACCACGCCCCTGCTCGACGCGGGCCTTGACAGCGCGGCCTTGCGGGCCGCGCTGTCAAGGCAACCTACGCTGCGCGACCAGCTATTTACGCCCAACTACCACACGGCGCGCCTGCTGGTGACGCTCCGCAACCTGCCCGATTTCGACAACCAGCGCGGGGCAGTGCTGGCTCAGATTCGGGTCGTGGTGGGGCAGCATTTCGCCCTCGATAAGCAGGCTTGGCTGGGCGGCGTGGGCGTAGTATACGCAGGGCTAAATGAGCTGTCGCAGCGCGACTTTGGCTTTTTCCTGGGCGTGGGCTATGGGCTGATGTTTCTGCTGCTGTGGGCACTGTATCGGCGCGGGGCGCTGCTGCTGTATGCGCTGGGCATTGTGGGCGTGGCCACCTACCTCACGCTGGGTTTGTACGGGGCGCTGGGCTACCGCCTCAATTTGCTTACGGTGCTGCTGCCGGTAGTCATCATCTTGCTCGGGCTCATGGATGCGCTGCACGTTATCAACGAGATGCAGCAGCTGGCGGCGCATCCCGTTCCGGCCGACGAAGCTGCTTCAATTTCGTCACCTTCTCATTTAACCACTTCCTCACCTAAAGACCTGGCTCTGTGGGCGCTCAGCGAAATGCTGTTTCCGTGCGCGGCTACCATGCTTACCAATGTGGCGGGGTTTCTGGCATTGCTCAGCTCGCCGATGCCGATTTTGCGCACATTCGGTCTATTTGCGGGAGTGGGCATTGCGTGGTCCTTGGTGCTCACGTTTGGGCTGGGCGTGTGGCTGCTGCCGCTGGCAGGAATTAAAAATGAAGGACTTGGTAAAGAGGTTGAGAAAGGCCCTTTTTCTGGTCAGCCACGAGCCGCCCGAACATTTTTGATTTTTAATTTTCTCATTTTTAATTCTGACATCACCATTCGGACCAGCGAGGCGCTAGCCCAGCTCTATGGCTGGGTGCTGGGGCACCGCCGGGCGCTTACGCTGCTGGTGGCAGCGCTAGTGCTGGGGCTGGCGGCCGGCCTGCCCAGGTTGCGAGCCGACACCTACACACTGAGGTATTTCCCAAGTAAAAGTCCGGTGGTACTTAATCACCAAGCTCTGGAAAAAGCCTGGGGCACCTACATGCCGCTCGAGCTGCTGGTGCGCCCTCGCGCCGGCCTTTCGCTGCACAGCCCCGAAGTGATACAGGCCATCGAGGCCCTAGCCGACTCGCTGCGGCACCGGCCGGGTGTGGGGCGGGTATTCGGGTTTGCGCAGCTCTACCGAGCGGGGCTGGAAGCGCGGCTGGGGCCGGGCCGCCGCACCCACGCGGCGCTGGGCAGCCACAGTGCGCTGCGCCTCACCCACGAGCATCTGGCCGCCGAGTACCCGACGCTGCTCGGGCAGTTTGTGAGCGCCGATGGCACGGTGGGCCGCCTCACGCTGGCCGGCCCCATGCTATCGGCCCGGCAGCTAAGCAGCGAAATGGCGGCGGTGCAGCAGCTAGCGGGCCGGGTGCTGGAGCCGGTGGCCACTGTGGAGCCGGCCGGCTACCAGCCACTGTACGCGGCCATTACGCAGTACGTCACAAGCTCGCAAACAAGCAGCCTGGGGTGGTCGCTGGTAGTGGTGCTGGGGTTGGTGTGGGCGCTGGTACGCAGCTGGCGGCTGGCACTGCTCACGGTGCTGCCCAATCTGTTTCCGGTGCTGGTGGTGCTGGGTTTTATGGGCTGGGCGGGCATTGCCCTCGACACAGCTACGGCCAGCATTGCGGCCATTGTGCTGAGCTTGAGCGTCGATGACACGGTGCATTTTATGCACTACTACCAGCGGCAGCGGCGGGTGCTGGGGCCAGCTACTGCGCGGCTGGCCACCATCCGGCACGTGGGGCCGGCCATTGTGCTCACGGGGGCCATTTTGTTTGGCGGCTACGCGTTTATGATGCTCGGCTCGCTGAAGACGGTGCAGCTATTTGGGCTGCTCACGGCGGTGTCTATCGTGGGAGCCATGTTTGGCGAGCTGATTATTTTTCCGCTGGTGCTGGCGCGGTTCGACCGCGACCCGGATGTGTGAAGCCAATATGAAGGGTAGCTGGCTAATAAAGGACTTTATAGCATGCTAACAGCAATGCTTGAATTGAGCTATATACTAGCTGCTATTCTGCAACTTCGCTTATCTCGGTGAGTAGATAAGCTCCTCTGTTATGTGTAGCTTTGGCGAGAAAAAAATCAGGCAACTGTTTGCTGTAAGCTGGTCAGAATTAACCGATAGCTAACACTAGGAGCAAACTTCCCAAGGTTTATTCCAAGAAAAAAACAACAGTTTATCATTTAATCACAAGTACATTAGCGGTTACATCACAAATTTTTCATTCCTGCTTTTATATGGTGCGTCCTCTACTTCGCCATTTAGGATTACTCCCAAGGCTGGTGCTTTTTCTACTGGCCTTGGTGGCTGCTCGGCCGGCCCTAGCCTCCCACTTGCTGGGTGGCGAGCTGACCTACAAGTACCTCGACGCTACCGGACCAGCGGGTGCGCCCAATCGCTATGAGCTCACGCTTTTTGTGTATAATAACTGTAATAACGCAGCTATTAGAGACTATGCGGAGATTGCGATTTATGACCAAAGCACAGGCAATAAGCTAACGCTTACCACGGTCAACTACGCCAGTATTACGGGTGGCGACCTCTACATACCTGAGCCGCTACCGCGGCCAGCCTGTACTACGCCTTACGTTCCCCCATTGTGCACCATCACTGGAGGCAACTCTGTTTATTTGAAGCAGAAGTTTGTGGCGGTTGTCAACCTGCCAGCCACCACGCAGGGCTATTATGCCGCCTGGACGGATAATGCCCGCACGGCTGGTATCCTGAACATACAGGCGACCAACCAGAACATGACGCTGTACACGTCGATATCGCCGCCGTCGCTGCCCAACAGCTCGCCCGTGTTTATCAACGATGCAGTGTCCAACATCTGCGTTAACGATACCACCTATATTCTCAACAACGCGGTGGATGCCGATGGCGACCAGCTGGTTTACTCGTTTGGCAACCCTTATGGCGGCACCGGCCTGCCTACCTCGCCATTCACCCCACCACCCACTGCCATAGGGTATAACCCTGGTTATAACGTGCAGAATCCGCTTGGCACGGCAGCTGCTTTTCCTAACAACTACGCTAGTGTAAACGCGTCGACGGGGATTTCCAAGTACCGCTCGGGTGCTGCACTGGGCAGCTACTACACCGTGGCGGTAGACGTGAGCGAATACCGCACAATCAATAACCGACGGGTGCTCATCGGCGTTACCCGCCGCGACTTGCAGCTGGTAGTGGTGCAGTGCCCCAACACGGCCGCTCCGGCGCTTCCCACCGCCAGCAATGTCCCGCGCAATTATACTATAGAAGCTGGCAGCAGCCTCACTATTCCACTCTCGGCCACCCAGTCGGCGGGCAACCCGCTCAAAATGACGGTGAGCAGCGTACTGCTCGACAGCACAGGCCGCTTCAATGCCACTTTCAACAATCATATTGGGGTGCTCACAACGGGTAACCCCGCTGGCACAGCAACAGCCTCGGGCACCGGTACGGTATCGGCTGCCTTTGTGTATAATTCTAAATGTAATGAAGCTCGCACTCAGCCTTACGACATCACCGTGACGGTGGAAGACCGGGGCTGCGCGGGCAAAACAGTAGCGGATATTTTCCACGTTACGGTTATCAAACCCGGTGGCCCGACGGCCATTGCGGGGGACCAGACGGTGTGCGGGATTCCGTCGCAGCACACCTACACGGCCAGCGGGGGCACCGCCCCCGGCCAGAGCTGGA
>CAXUKA010000373.1:2688-6260 GCA_964251335.1 uncultured Hymenobacter sp. | reverse complement strand
GCCTGGAGCAGCGCGTGCGCAGTAGCTGCTTGTGGTACGTGAAGGTCCAGCGCCAGTAGCGTAATAGTGATAGCCATGACGGCATCGCTAAAATATACTAGCCGCTCGGGCGTAATTTCTTCGTGGGAAGCACGGTGGGGCATAGCTAACACCTTGGCTGGCAGAGGCGCTGGGGATAGGCAGCATCCCCAGCTTCCGCCTGCTACCCCAAAATGGCTTTGGCTTCCAGGTATTCTTCCAGCCCGTACTCGCCGCCCTCGCGGCCAATGCCTGACTGCTTGAAGCCGCCAAACGGCGCAATCGGGTCGTGGTTAATAGTGTTGATGAGCACGCGGCCGGCGGCGAGCTGGTTAGCCACCCGGTGGGCGTGTGCCTCATCGGTGGAGCTTACGTACGCCACCAAGCCATACACCGTGTCATTGGCAATTGCAATGGCCTCGTCCTCCGACTCATAAGTAATGACTGAGAGCACCGGACCAAAAATCTCTTCCTGCGCAATGTGCATATCGTTTTTAACGCCGGTGAATACGGTAGGCCGCACGAAGTAGCCTGTTTCGAGGCCTTCGGGGTGGCCTTCGCCCCCTAATAGTAGCTCCGCCCCTTCTTCCTGGCCCAGCCGAATGTAGTGCTGCACCCGGTCGTACTGCTGCTGGTTGGCCAGTGGCCCCAGTGTCGTGGCGGGGTGGCGCGGGTCGCCTACCACCTGTTGCTCAACCGCTGCTTTTAGTAACTCCTTTACCTCGCCCAGGCGCTTGGCGGGCACTAGCAGGCGCGAGCCGGCGATGCACGCCTGGCCATTGTTCTGAAAGCAGGCATTGACCGCCAGCGGGATGGCCTTCGCAAAATCGGCATCCTCGAGAATAATATTCGGCGACTTACCGCTCAGCTCCAGCTTCACGCGTTTCATCGTTTCTACCGCGTCACGGCCAATCTGCTTGCCCACCTGCGTCGAGCCCGTGAAGGCTATCAGCGCCACATCGGAGCTGCGGCTGATTTCGGCCCCTACGACACTGCCGCGCCCCGTTATCACGTTGATGACGCCCGCCGGCAACCCGGCGGCGTGGAAGGCTTCGGTCATAATCTGGGTTTGCCATGGGCTCAGTTCACTCGGCTTGATAACCGCCGTGCAACCGGCTGCGATAGCCGCGCCCAGCTTCACGCACACCGAACCCGCACTCGAATTCCAGGCCGTGAGAATGGCCGCCACGCCCACCGGCTCCAGCCGCAGCGCAGAGGTGCCAATAGGCTTTTCAAACGTAAAATCTGCCAGCGTCTTCTTAAAATATAAGAAGGTTTCTGCCGCCAGCTTATTTGACCACAGCGCCCGTTGCACCGGCGCCCCATACTCCAACAGGGTAGCTTCCTGCAAATCGGCTACCCGAGGCATTAAGGCATCGTGCAAACGTTGTAAGTAATCCAGTCGCTCGGCCGTAGTTGTCTGCGAAAAGGTGCGCAGGGCCAGTTTAGCGCTGGCAATAGCGCGGCGGGTATCTTCTTCGTCGGCCAACTGCACCTGTACTATCGCCTTCTTGGTAGTTGGATTAAGCAGCTTGAGTACTTCCGTTCCATGCGGCGTGACGAACGCCCCATTGATGTACACCTGATTTATCGTTTTGAGCATGATGTTGTCGAGTGTTAGTACAATACAAAGTTCGGCGGCTCTTTACAAGTTTATTTTGCTCTCCGGCTCATTCTTGTTTGCCAAGTAGCTCATTGGCTTTGCGTTGCTGGCTACTTTCCCGCGTAGCTGTAGCCGTATTCAACCTCGACTAGCGAGCTACTGATAGCGACAAGTCATGCCACTTAGCGTCCGACTCGGCAAGGGTCTTCGCAGCGTCGCGGGCAAGCTGCACCGCATCCGTTCCCAGTAGCAGGCGCACCGGCGCACCGGGCTGGTTGGCGAGTTGAACGATGACACTGGCTACTTTGGCGGGGTCGGTGGGCTCTTTACCAGCATTGTCTTTCAACCTTTTGGCAGCGACACCCACCGTTTGCTGGTAGGGCGCGCTAATTGGCGGAATAGTCATGGAGGAGCCGGCCCAGTCAGTAGCCATCCCACCGGGTTCGAGAGCCGTCACCAGAATTCCGAGCGGGGCTACTTCCTGCGCCAGCACCACCGAGAAGCCACTTACCGCCCATTTAGCACTCTGGTAAGCCGCTAAGCCCGCCGCCCCAACGCGGCTCCCGAGCGAGGATACCTGGAAAATATGCCCGTGGCCCTGCTCACGCAGGATTGGGAGCACGGCTTTACTCACGTAAATAACGCCGAACAAGTCTGTATCAAGCTGCTTCCTGAATGATTCCACAGTAGTGTCTTCCACCGAAGCCGTGTCGCCGTAGCCCGCATTGTTTACCACCACATCGTAGCGGCCAAATACCTCGTGCCCAGCTCTTATCACTTCCAGAACTTGCTCATTGTCGCTCACATCCAGCACCAGTGGGTGAATACGCTTTCCGAATTGCTGCACCAGGTCGGCGAGTTGTTCGAGCTTTAGCGCAGTAGCCACCACGGAGTTACCGGCCTGCAAAGCTGCTTCAACAATTTTACGCCCCAAGCCTCGCGAGGCACCAGTCACAAACCAAACTTTAGCCATGGTATTTTTTTAAGTTGTTAGAAGAAGAGCCGATATTTTGAGGTCAGAGACAGCTTCGTCGTCAGCAGCAATCGAAAAAAACTAAATCAACTGCTTACCGCTCAATATGCTACTTCCGGCCTACTCTGGTAAGAGAATGGCAGCTGCACCCATCAAGGACGCCGGACTTAGCAGCAAATGGTAATGCAGCCGAAATAATCCTTAGCCTGTTTCCAAGTATACATTGCCGAAAGCCGACACCAGCTAAATTACTAATAATCAGATATATATTACCATGACATATACAGTAGATAAGAGCGTAATATTGGCTGCTTTCAACAACGTAAAATTGAGTAGCGTTAAAAGAGTACTGGTTGATTCAGTGGCTCAAATTTGTTTGCTCAGCGTCTCTAAAAAGGACATAATATCTGTCGACCATATCAGTTAGCTTAGGTTCAGATGGAATATTCTTGGTATTAGCCAGAAATGTGCGCATCCACTTCCATGAGCCAGGATGCACAACGCTACGGGCTTCGTACAATATGACAAATTTGTCTTGGGTATAAAGCCAGAGTAAATAATTTTTCATTTAGCTTCTTGTAGTTAGTCTATCCCTTCTGGCACTTTACTATCTGCGCCTACCTAAGCCTCGACTGCTTATGTCCTCTTACGCTCCTCCCTGGGTTTTTCTGCCTGACGGACGACTCGCCCTTGGCGGTACCTGCGAGGACTGCTGGTCTGACGCTCCCCGGCTGTTCGGCGGTATTCGCCGCAATGGTCACAGCCTAATTGCTGACTGGACAATATGCACTGGCTGTGGCGAGCCCAGTGGGTGGCACAAGTGGCTTCGTAAACTGCCAGCTGGCTACGCAGCATATCAGGTACGCTGGGCGCTGAATGAGACGGATGAGGAGGAGCTCCGCCGCTGGCTGGCCGGCACGCTCGTCATTGCTACCTCGCCGCAGGAAGCTTACCAGCAGGCGGTAAGCGAACTGGTGG
>CAXUKA010000373.1:0-2678 GCA_964251335.1 uncultured Hymenobacter sp. | reverse complement strand
GGTCATGTGCCGTTCTATCGGTATGACTATCGGCAATGCTTCATAGAAACCGAGTTTTTTCAACCCCCTGTTCCCCCATTTTTACTAGAAGGCGAAGAAGAAGATAAGTCAGACGAGGCTTCCGGCTTTCCGTCCTGATATAGCCAGTAGCTCATACGGGCCTACACTCTGGCTTGCAAGGGCCGACGTTCGTTTTGTTGGGGTTACGCCACGCCGGATAGCAATTGCTCCAGGTATCTTCCCGGCTAAGCCCACTCCTGGTTCTTGACTACCTCCGCAGCTCTCACCTAATACAGCAGTCAGATTCGCACCCATGCACGGCACGGGGCCTACATCCCCTTGCCCGTGCTGCGCGAGATAAGCAACCGCTCGGACCGGGGGCTTATCTACAAACAGGTTTTTAGTTTTATCGACGTTCGCAACGAGCCCATTCGCGCCAGCTACCCACTGAGCTGGTCGGACGAGGAATCGCCGAATGTAGAGTGCTGGCCCCCACCCAAGTCATAACTGTAAATGGGCTGACCGAGCGGGTTGCAAGGCCAAGAGGGAAGCGGTCATCGTAACACGCGAAGATGGCAGGGAGCGCGGGCCGCTAGTAACTGCTACGCTGTGATATACTGCCAGTCGCCAGTTGCCGTTATGGATGAGTAATCTGAACATTATGGGTCGTAGCGCGTGTATAAATGTGCAACTAAACGTATCACCCGTTGGCCGGGCCGGCCGTAGGCTGCTAGCAGCAGCCAGCTGCCTGACTACGCTCGTGCTGGCAGCCAGTCAGCTGGCTCCTCCCCGCGAGCCACGCTACCGCACCCAGCCCCTGAGCCAGCTGGAGCTACCCTGCGACCTGCGGGCTCTCAACGAGGAGTACGTGGCAGCGCTTAATTTCAAGCGTCAGCAGCTTACACCAGGGGCCCCGCTGGTGCACTTCGATGGGCAGCAGCTGGCGGGGGCCTTTCTGCAAGCCTACCAGCAGGAGCGCTACGATAGCCTTTACCACGAGCTGCCGCCCCGTTGCCCCGAGTTATGTGGCGTTATCCTCCACGCGGATAAGTACCACGACCAGCCTCGGCAGCTAGCCCGCTACATCTGGACGCGATTCCACGAGTCCCCACCCCACGATGCCATTCAGCGCAATCCGGAGCTGGTTTACGTGAGCGTCTGCTGTCTCAACGACTTCTTCGTGGTACGTCTCAGTTCCACCCCTTGGGGCCACGACAAGGCATTGTATCGCCGCTTCCAGGGCGTGCTGCTGCCCATTCAAGCCTATACTGCCACCCATCACCCTAGCTCGACCCGCTGAGTGGTCGCCTGGGTGTACTTCTGCATCCCTCCCCGCGTCATCAGCTGCTTTCTCTACCTTTTCCTTATGAGGCAACGCTTTGCTTTATTAGTGAGCCTACTAGTCCTAGTCATTGGTGGGGCTTATCTTGCCCTGGCCGGCCGTCGCGCCGATGCTGAACTCATCCGTCAGGCCCGCACACTGGTCCAGGCCTACCGTTCCCAGGCTCGGCACGCCCGCTACGTGACGCTCATCAACTACCGCCGCAGCATCCTGGCCCAGCGGCTGGCCGTGGTGGATACACGCGGTCCCGGGCGGGTAGTATTACGCGCCCGGGTGTCACACGCTTGGAACTCGGGCCTGCTCTACGCCACGCGCTTCTCTAACGCGAACGGCAGCGAGTGCTCCTCGCTGGGCGTATTCCTGACTCAGGAAACTTATGTAAGCGGAAAATTTGGGTACGCTATGCGACTGCGAGGCCTAAGTCCTGGCCTCAACACCAACGCTCGGGACCGGGCTGTGGTATTCCATCCCGGCTATACCTACTCCGCAGGCTGTTTCATGACTGCCCCGGCGGTCAACCGCTTTCTCATCCACATCATTAAGGACGGCTCCCTGGTAGCTGCCACCTACTAGTATGGCACGCACTAATTTAGGCGGCAGGCGGCAGGCGCTGTTGGGGTTTGCCTGCCTGGTATTAGTAGTAGTGAGCCCCGCCGGCCGGTTGGTTGAGCGGGCTACTGACCGGCACCTGATGGGGATGCACCGTCGCTGGCTGGCTCATCGCACGACGCGGCTCGACCGCTGGCAGTGCCACCTGCTCTATGTCTGTATAGTGGCCGCGGGCCGCCTGCGCTACCCCGAAGCGGCCGCCATCCTGGCCCACTACATTGGAGGCAGCGGCCGCCCCTTACAGCTTCCGCCCGATTACCTACGCCGCTCGCCCGTGGTGCGCGACGCGCTGGTAACCCTACGCGTAGGCCAGACCCGCGTCGTGACCCTGCACCAGTCGCAAGACTGGCGCCTTTCCTACGCGCTCAACCCGTTTCGCCTGCGGCGTGAGCCGCACCGCGTAGTGCTCTATCAATGGATGGCTTTCGACCCCCGCCCCGCCGCCCGTACCGTGCTTAACCTGGGCCTATTGCGCTTTACCGTGCCTGATGGATTGGTGCACGTACTGAAGCCCCGGCCCTTTAAGGTTTACTCCGAGTGGCCAGTGGAAAATCATTAAAAGTGAAATACGTGCTAGCACTAATGCCTGATAACCAGGCATTTTTATATTTTTACTGCTAGCTTTAGCATCGAAAGCGACCAAGGGGTCCATGGGAAGTGGTTAAAACCACTTCCATAGTATTAGAAGCTGTTTAAGTTAGTAAGTTTGCTGAATGCAGCAAAAGCG
>CAXUKA010000372.1:0-6282 GCA_964251335.1 uncultured Hymenobacter sp. | reverse complement strand
TCCGGTAAGGCACCATAAGGGTAAATTCCGGGATGTTGACCTGAAAATTATCGCCGTTGCCCAAGCGCTCCATGAGGTAGGTGCCGCGCATTTTGCCCACGCCCGATTTTAAATTGCAGCCGCTCATATATTGGTGCGATTCGCCGGGCTCTAGCACGGGCTGGCGGCCTACCACGCCCTCGCCTTCCACTTCGCGCACGGTGCCATTGGCATCGGAAATAAACCAATGGCGACGCAACAGCTTCACGGTGTAGCCACTATCATTGCGAATATCAATGCGATAGGCAAACACGAAATGCTCCTGCGACGGGCTCGAATAATCGGGCAAGTAGTTGGTCGTAACCGTAACGGTCACGCCCTGCGTAGTGGTAGTAGGCATAAACAGCAGCAGTGCGAAGGTACGCTACGGGCCAACAGCAACCCAGAAGCTTTGGTTTAGTTACGAAGTAACGGCCCCAACGGCTTGCTTACCACATTATTTTGTGTTTTTCGTCTTCTACATTCTACCCTCATGGTCAAAATCGCTGAAAGCTGGCGCCCCGTCCTAGCCACCGAGTTTGAAAAGCCCTACTTCCAGAAGCTAACCGCCTGGGTGCGCGGCGAGTACGCTACCACTACGGTTTACCCGCTCGGCTCGCAGATTTTCCACGCCTTCGATGCCTGCCCCTTCGACGAGGTGAAGGTCGTTATTTTGGGCCAGGACCCCTACCACGGCAAAAACCAGGCGCACGGCCTAGCTTTTTCGGTAAACGAAGGCGTGCGCACACCGCCTTCACTGCAAAATATTTTCAAGGAGCTGCAAGACGATATTCCTGGCACGCCGGCCCCCGCCAACGGCAACCTCGACCGCTGGGCCCAGCAGGGCGTGCTGCTGCTCAATGCCACCCTTACGGTGCGGGCGGCTACGCCTGGCTCGCACCAAAAAAAGGGTTGGGAAGAATTTACCGACGCCGTTATCAAGCAGGTATCGGCGGGGCGGCCGCACGTAGTATTCATCCTCTGGGGCGCGTATGCGCAGAAAAAGGAGGAGTTGATTGATACTAATAAGCATTTGGTTTTGAAGGCCGCACACCCTTCGCCCTATTCGGCCGACCGAGGCTTTTTTGGCTCCAAGCCGTTCAGCAAGACGAATGCTTGGCTGGAGCAGCACGGCGAAACGCCTATTCAGTGGTAGCTCGGCAGTAAAGCGAACTTTCTAGTTCGCGTTATAACACCCGCTTTATCAAGCGCAGCTTGTGGCTGTACTGCTGCCGGTCGCGGTTGAAAATACCATTGTGGTCGAGCGGGTCGATGCGAACCTCGCCGTGGGCATGCAGTATCTGACCTTCCTCAAGCACCACGCCAACGTGGACGATGCGGCCTTCAGCGTTTTCAAAGAAAGCTAGGTCGCCCGGCTGGGCCTGCGTCACAAAATCGACCACTTCGCCCAGCGCTATTTGCTGATAGGCATCGCGCGGCAGCTGCGTGCCCAGCATCCCAAACAGCTGCTGCGTGAGCCCCGAGCAGTCGAGGCCAAATACGCTTTTGCCGCCCCACACGTAAGGCGCCCGCAGATAAAGCTGGCCCAACTTGCGCAATAGCAGCAGCCGGCGCTCGGGCGTGGCATTTTGCACAGGGTTAGTAGCCGTTCCGTTGTAAAACAAGCACTTATCACCTATTTTCAACGTCATGCCATCGAAAAATGGCAAGCGGCACCCAATGGTAATAGGCTGCCGCGTATCGGCATCCGACACCACCTGCACTAGGTCGAGCGCGCGGGGGTGGTCCTGCGCCTGCCAGGCCTCAAAATACTCGGCGCTGACGGGCATATTTTGCTTGTAATCAATCCATCCCACGTACTTGTCAGCGGCGCTTTCTATTCGCAGCCAGTTGCCTTGCCGCAGCAGCACGGTGTAGCAGTCGCCAAAAAGCAGCTCGGTAATTAGCTCAGCCTTGTCGCTGGCCTCGGCGCGGACGGGAACGGCGCTGAGCGCGCAAATACCGTAATTCAAAATTGGTGAATGGGTAAATGAGTGAATGAGTGAGTGAAAGGGCGAATGACTAATTGATAATTCACTCAATCACTCATTTGCTCCTTCACCACTTACCGGAACCGCTCCATTTCGCGTTTCTGGTCTTTGGCTTTTAGGTCTTCGCGCTTGTCGAATAGCTTTTTGCCTTGAGCCAAGGCTATTTCGAGCTTGGCAAAGCCCCGGTCGGTCACGAAGAGGCGGAGCGGGATGATGGTGAGGCCAGTGTCCATTTTGCCCGCCAGCTGCTTAAGCTCGCGCTTGTTGAGCAGCAGCTTGCGGGCGCGCATGGCGTCGTGGTTGTTGTAAGTACCTAGTGTATAAGGCGCAATGCGGACGCTATGCACCCAGAGGTCGCCCTTGTGGTCGAAGGTGCAGTAGCCATCCTGGAGGTTGACCTCGGCGGCGCGGACGCTTTTTATTTCGGTGCCTTGCAGCATCATACCCGCATCATACTTGGCCAGGAATGTGTATTCGTGGCTGGCGCGGCGGTTTTTGATGTTGATATTGGCTGGTGTTTTGTCTTTCATAAAATCGCAGATTGTGCAGAGTTACGCAGATTCCGCAGACTTAGGCGTAAAAATGCAGGGTAAGCTTTAGCTTGCCTTACTGTATATTTTCTTTCAATGGAAAGCTAAAGCTTACCCTACATACCTACAATTTCAATCTTGGGTCGGGGCTAGTGAGCTGGTTGGCGAAATCGCCAGCCTCATACTGAAAAATAGCCGCCTGCCCCACCATCGCCGCATTATCGGTGCAAAACTCGAAGTCGGGAATAAACACCTCCCAGCCTTCCACCGCGGCTAGCGCCTGCAAGCCCTGGCGCAGCCCCGAGTTGGCGGCCACGCCGCCGGCCAAGGCTACTTGGCGCAGCCCGGTAGCTTGGGCGGCTTTCTTCAGCTGCTTGAGCAGCGTCTGCACGATGGTATGCTGAATGCTGGCGCAAAGGTCAGCCAGATTTTCTTCGATAAACTTCGGGTTGGCGGTCGTTTCCTTTTTCAGGAAATACAGCACTGACGTTTTCAGGCCGCTGAACGAGAAGTTATACCCCTCCAGAGCACCCTCGGGAAAAGTAAAGCGACGCGGGTTGCCGGTCTGAGCCAGCTTGTCGAGGCGGGGGCCGCCGGGGTATGGCAGGCCCAGCAGCTTGGCGGTTTTGTCGAAGGCTTCGCCGGCCGCGTCGTCGATAGTCTGGCCCAGGATTTCCATATCCAGCGCGCTATGCACCACTACCAACTGCGTGTGGCCGCCGCTCACGGTGAGGCAGAGGAACGGAAAAGCCGGCTTGGGGTCGCGAATGAAGTGCGCCAGAATGTGCGCCCGCATGTGATTAACGGCCAGTAAAGGCTTATCCAGCGCCAGCGCCAAGCTTTTCGCAAACAGATTGCCTACTAATAAGGAACCCAGCAGGCCAGGGCCTTGGGTCACGGCCACGGCGTCGAGGTCAGTTTTTTCGATGCCCGCTTGGCGCAGGGCGGCCGTAACTACGGGCAGCAAATGCTGCTGGTGCGCCCGCGAAGCTAGCTCGGGCACTACGCCGCCGTACTGCTCATGCACGGCTTGGCCGGCCACTACATTACTGAGCAGCTGCCCGTTGCGAAACACGGCGGCCCCGGTGTCGTCGCAGCTCGATTCGATGGCGAGAAGGGTCATTTTGGGAGTAAAAATTATGAATTAGAAATTATGAATTTTGGCTTGCTCGTTGTGCCGGCCAGCCAGAGCTATGCGGCGGCCCACCGCCAAGCCGTTTTCAATTCATCATTTTTAATTTTTAATTAGCGAAGCTTCTGCAAAGGTCGGGCGAACCTGCCGACTGACTTGCGCGTTTGCGGAAGCATTGTGCGCGAAAAGCCGCACCTTTACGTTTTAGTAGGTAGCCCAAGGGGTTACTAACCAAATTCTGAGCCTTTTCGTGCGCCGCGCTTTTCGCATCCTGTTCAAAACCTTGCTCGGCCTGCTGGTAGTGCTGCTGCTGCTGGTAGGCGGCGCACTGCTGGCGCTACGCGTGCCCAGCGTGCAAACGCGCTTGGCTCAGAAGGTGACGGCGGTGCTCACGCAAAAGCTGGGGCAGCAGGTCGAAATAGCGGGGCTCGACATTCAGCCGTTTTCGCACGTGCTGCTCAATGGGGTGCTGGTGCGCGACCGGCGCGGCGGCGAGCTGTTCAGTATCGAGCGGGCCGATGCCGATATTCAGCTGTTTTCGGTCTTCAATCCCAGCCACTTGCACATTGGTACGCTCACGCTCGATGAGCCGCGCTTTGCCCTGCGCGACGTGGCCGGGCAGCCCGATTCTACCACGCTCGACCAGTTTCTGAGCGCCATTCGCCGCCTTGCCGGGCCGCCTGATACTACCAAAAAGGCATCGACGCCTTTCGATTTTCAGCTGCACGACATTGCCATTCGTAACGGCCATTTTGAGCTGGAGCGCCCCGACCGGGGCCGCGACCCGGCCTATGGCCGCAGCATCGACTATGCTCATATGCAGGTCGATAGCGTGTACGCGAATATTTCCAAGCTGAACTTTAAATCGGACACATTACAGGCGCGCATTGCTGGGCTACGGGCGGTGGAGGTGCCTTCCCAAACGCATTTGCGCGAGCTCACGGCCGATATTCAGTACCAGCAGCACTTCTGGGAATTTCAGGGCCTGAAGCTGCGCGTGGGCCGCAGCGAATTGCAGAAATACGTGCGCTTTGAGTACAAGCGCTTCGGTAATTTCTCCGACTTCAACGACTCGATGCGGGTGATTACCCAGCTGCGCGGCACCAAAATTTATACCGACGACATTGCCAAGTTTGCCCCGCAGCTGGCTTCGTTCAAGGATTCCATTATCATCTCGGGCGATGCCAAGGGCTACGTGCGTGATTTTCAGATTAAAAACCTCGATGTACGCTACGGCCGCCGCACGCACATTGTGGCCACCCGTGCCCACGCCGACAACCTACCCCGCTGGCGCGAAAGCTTGATGGACTTGCGCCTGCGGCCCTCACAAATAGATGCCGCCGACCTGCGCCGCTTTTTGCCGCGCACTGCCAACACGCTGGTACAGCGCCTGGGCCTGGTGAAGCTAGACGGGCAGTTTGTGGGCTTCGTGACCGACTTTGTGGCCAATGCGTCGTTTGATACGGCCTTGGGAAAGGTTTCGACCGACCTCAACCTCAAGACTAAGAGCGACTTTGACCACGCCGTATATGAGGGCCATGTGCAGAGCACGGCGTTTCAGCTGGGCAAGTTTTTGGGTGACGAGTCGGTAATTCGGGATGTGACGCTGAATGGCCGCGTGGCGGGCACCGGCTTTGTGCCGCCGCTGGCCAAGGGGCACGCTGTGGTAACGGTGCCGGCCATCTGGCTCAATGGCTACCGCTATCACAATTTGGCGCTTGATGGCGACTTTGCCGGGCAGGGCTTCAAAGGAAAAATCACGGCCAACGACCCGGCCGCCCAACTCACCGCCAATGGTGAAATCGACTTTAGCCCCCGCCACCAAAAGGTGGACCTGACGGCCAACATCGCCCGCGCTAACCTTGGCACGCTGGGCTTGCTCGATATGCCGCTACTGGTGCGCACCAGCGCCCAAGTGCACCTGCGCGGCACCCAGCTCGACTCGCTGCTCGGCTACGCCCGACTGCGCAACTCGCGCTTTATACTGCGCGACAAAACGCTGGACCTCGACACCTTGGATGTGACCAGCACCCGCAATAGCCGAGGCGAACGAGCTGTGGCCCTACGCTCGGAGCTGCTTTCGCTATCGGCCTCGGGCCGCTTCGAAACCGCTGCGGTGCAGCGCGATATCCAAACGCTGTGGCATGAATATCGGCTCAACTTTGAGAGCAACGCCGCTGCCACAGCTGCCTACTACCAGCGCAAGCGCCAGCATGTGCTGCCGACCTACCAGATTGATTTCAACTTGAATTTCAAGCATATCAATCCGGTTTTAGACTTGTTGATGCCTGATTTGCAAGTAGCCGATAACAGCCGCATCGACGGGTCGTTCCGACAGGGCGAAACGTCGATTATTCAGCTCGGGGGCAAGTTTGATAGCATCTGGTACGGGCCGGTGCGCACAGTAGCCACGGAGTTTGACTTCTCAACTTCGAAGCTGCCTTACAAGCCCGAGGTGCTGGCCCAAGCCAGCGTGACTTCGGCGCGCCAAATACTGCCTGGACTTGGCAACACCGAGAAATTTGTGGTGGAAGGCGTGTGGGACCAGCAGCGCATTAATTTCTCGACCTCGCTGGCCCAAACGGGCACTACTAATCGCGCTACCATCAAC
>CAXUKA010000371.1:0-6285 GCA_964251335.1 uncultured Hymenobacter sp. | reverse complement strand
GCGTAGTGGCTGCCTATGCGACTGGTCAGCTCACAATTAGTCAGGTAGCCAGCCGGTTTGTTGTGTCCGTTTCGTTTGTCGACCGGTTTGCCGTGTCCGTTTCGTTTGTCGATAAGCTGCTCAAGCGCCAGCGCACCAGTGGCTCAGTGGCAGCCCTGCCCGCGCGCGGTGGCCCAGCGCCTCGCCTGCAAGCGGTTGACCGCCAGCGTCTGGCCGCCTGTGTCGCCGCCCAGCCCGACGCGACCCTGGCTGAATTAGGCCAACAGCTTGTGGCCGCCGACAGCCCCGCCGTGGGGCAGACCGTGCGCTGGCAGACGCTGCAAGCGCTCGATTTACGGCGTAAAAAAAGAGTTTGCACGCCGCCGAACGCGACACCGACCGGGTAAAGCGCCTGCGCCAAGAGTTCCTTGAAGCTATTCAACACGAAGATGTTACCCGCTTTAAGTTCGTGGACGAAACCAGCGTTAACCTGACGTATACCCGCCATTACGGCCGTGCGCCGGGGGGACAACGCGTGGACGCAGCTGTGCCGTTGCGCACGGGCCCGAATGTGACGGTAGTGGCCGCCCGCTCGACGCAAGGCGTGGAAGCGGTTATGGAGCTGGACGGGGCGCTGAACACGGCGAACTTTGCGGTGTACCTGGAGCAGGTTCTCGGGCCCGGCTTGCAGCCGGGGGACGTGGTGGTACTCGATAACTTGCCCGTACACAAGGCCGAGGGCCTAGCCGAGCTGGTCGAAGCGCGCGGCGCCTGCCTGCTGTATTTGCCGCCGTACTCGCCTGATTTTACACCTAGTGAGTTGGCGTTTAGTAAGCTCAAGACGCACTTGCGCACGGCGGCCGCTCGTACGCGCGAGGCACTGAAGACCGCCCTGGATGCGGCATTGACTTGGATAACGGCCGACGATGCGCAAAACTGGTTTGGCCATTGTGGCTATCATGTACACTGACTCCGAATCTGCTCTAAGAGGGAGTAGGGGAAATCAATCGCTATGTTCTAATACGGATGCTTTAGCCAGTCGGCGGAGCATTAGATGACAAAAACAGGCCTTGATAACGGCTTCACTGACACGAGGATTCGTTTCGTAGTCGCGACCCGCCACGCGGCGGTACTTACTGAGCCAGCCAAAGGAGCGCTCGACGACCCAGCGCCGGGGCAACACCACGAAGCCCTTGGTGCCGGGCGGGGCGCGCACCACCTCCACGCGCAGACCCAGCGCCGCGGCGGCCGTGGCCACCAGTAGCCCCTGGTAGCGGGCATCGGCCCAGAGCAGCTGCAACTGCGGCGCGTTGGTCTTGGCCTCGGCCAGCACCGGGGCGGCCCCGACGGGGTCTTGGACGCTGGCCGCCTGCACGAGCACCGCCAGGGGCAAACCCTGCGTATCGACTACGATATGGCGCTTACGCCCAGCTATTTGTTTGCCCGCGTCGTAGCCGTGACAGCCCCCCTTTTACCGCCCGTGCGCACCGACTGCGAGTCGATAGCCCCGGCCGTGGGTTCGGCCGCGCGGCTGAGTTGGCGCAGTTGCTGACGCAGCCCGGTGAGCAGGCGGTCCCAGGTACCGTCCTCGCGCCACGCCTCAAACTGCTTGTAGACCGTGCGCCAGGGCGGCAAATCGTGCGGCAGCAGCGGCCAGGCTCCGCCGGCGCGCAATTGGTAGAAGATGGCGTTGAGCAACTCGCGCTTACTGTGCAGTGGCGGCCGACCTAGACCGCTGCTGCGCACGTAAGGCTCGATAAGAGTCCATTCATCATTCGTTAAATCAGTGGAATAGGCTACGCGTGACATGCAACAAAAGTACATAGCGCTTTTATTTCCCTATTCCCTCTAAGGAAGAAGAAGGCTAAGACGGAGAGACCAAAACCAAAAATATCCCCTTCCTCAAATGCTACACGGTCTTCAACGTCTCGCAGATAGAGGGTTCGCCGGAAGCGTTCTACAAACTACCTGAGCCGAAAATGACCAATCCTGAAACGCGCAATGCCGAGCTGGAACAGTTCTTTGCCCAGACCAAGGCGGATATCTACACTGGCTATGAAGCCTCTTACTCGGTTGGCACCGACCGCATTCAGATGCCACCGTTCGAAAGCTTTGAGACATCTACCGGCTACTATGCGACGCTGGCGCACGAGTTGACCCACTGGACGAAGCACCCGAAGCGTCTCGCCCGCGACTTTGGCCGCAAGCGGTTTGGTGATGAAGGCTACGCGAAAGAAGAATTGGTTGCTGAGTTAGGCGCGTGCTTTCTCGCGGCTGACCTGGGGTTTGAGCCGGTGCCGGAGGAGAGGCACGCCGCTTATATTCAGAATTGGCTGGAAGTGTTGCAGAACGACAAGCGGTTTATACTCTCGGCAGCGTCACATGCGCAGAAAGCGATCGAATATTTACGGAAAATCCAATGAAAAAGCCGAAATCAGCCAAAGCCGAATTGGAATAATTACAATTTCATAATATAAAAAATAGACAATGGTGCTTGATTACAAATTACAATTATAACACCGGTAAATCAGCTTTATTATTGTCAAAGTGATTGTTAAGAAAATTATTAACACCAATAAGTGCGCTAGTTATTGCCCATATAATAGATGAAAATACAAATGCACTTCCACCAAGGTACATTAATCTAAAAACAAATTCAAGTGCACCTAATAAGCCTATAGGTAAATTTATTTTTTGTTTTGATACACGTTCGTATAAATTAATGATAATTCGTTCCAACTTATCAGAATCAGATAAGCCACTTATATCAACAAGTATTTTTGCCAATAAAATAGCAAAGAAGATGTGAAAGAAGATGGTTTTCCATATAATCTTTTTTCCACTCAACGCCAAATAGAGAGGATATATAAATAATATCCCTAAAAGAAGAACATCACCTACATGGCCATTTAAGTAAATAACAAGATGCTCAAATCCATTTTCAGATTCACAAAATTCTATCATATGCTTTGCCTGCATATCTTTTAATTCGTTCTTAAAAGAGTATACATTTACTGCGGTAGACACAATAGTAATAAAGAAAAATACAGATAATTCAAAGTATATAAATAAATTTTTTATATCCTCAGAAAAGGTATTTAGCAACATGAAATTTTTTCCCTTTATTGTATCAGAAGTTGCAGTAATACCTACAAATGATGATATGATTACGGCATATACAGCGGCAACTACACCAGAAGATATACTTTGTATTATCCCAAAAAACACAAGGAGTATAACTAAAAAACCAACATTCCGGAGTATTGGATTTATCTTCATAAAAATGTATTTTTGATTAGAAAAATTATTTTTTATTACAAAATACTAAAAATCATAATTAACACCGCAAAAAAAATAATTTGACAAAATACATAAGATATGCTGTCATAAATTTTATTGTGTGGAGAAAATTTATGAATCAAAAAACAACTTATGAAAGCGATATAATTCACTATATTGGCGAAGTTGTAACGATTTTGACACTTGCTAGCGCTGCCACATTTGCTATATGTGCAGCAGAAAAGCTCAATTCTAAACAATCAAGCCTGTGTGGTCATCAGAGAGATAA
Source organism: uncultured Hymenobacter sp. (assembly GCA_964251335.1). Taxonomy (GTDB): domain Bacteria; phylum Bacteroidota; class Bacteroidia; order Cytophagales; family Hymenobacteraceae; genus Hymenobacter. The sequence goes on along the minus strand of CAXUKA010000371.1, from coordinate 2,738 downwards.
AAGAGAGCAATTATCTAATTCTAAGACTAATTCTAACTACGCTAAACCTACTTTTTAACAAACTGAACGAATACATCCTATAAGCCTTTAACTTGGGGGCGAACAGAATTCAGCAATTTGGGCCAAAACCGACGAAAAAACCGACACCCAAGTATCATATTTAAGATAAAATTCTATTTTTTGTTTAGTCGGTTTTGGAATTAACGGAGCAATAACGCACTAAGAATTGCTGTTACGGTTAGCAAAACACCTAAAGATGAGTGGCAACTAAAATCTTACGCCAAAGAGAATAGCTTTAATTAGAGTGCTTGAAAAGTAAATTGAATCCAAATAATTAAAATCGCTAACTGTAAAATACATTATTATTAACACATTATTATCAGCAATTAAAATGACAATGAATACTTATTACTGATTTTTCGATGTTATCATGTTTAAGATAACGCTCATCTACTTGTATAATTTCCCTAGATAATTGGTTAAGTAGAGACATAAAAAGTTCTTGCAGGCAATATCCTTTGATTGTAATAATATATAAAAATTTAATTTTACAATACTTAGTTCGTCAATAGGGTCAAATTCTTCCCCTATGAGATAAGCATAATTTAAGAACTGCCGCTTGCCATCGGTCCAGATAAGGCACAGATTGCGCGTATGGCTCGGACCCTCGTAGAAAGTGCCTTGCTCATTTACTGCTGCCGTTTCGGGTTTCGTCGGGTCACCTTCGCGCAACCGGTCATAGTGCAGCTTAAAGTCGAGGCTCATAATTGCGGTCCTTTAGGGGTTGCGTTTTTTCGTGACCTCTTCCTGATGTCAGCGCAGCAGCACAGTGCGCTGACTATAGTCTCGCATGAGACCCATAAACCCCGTCCATTCCTGGGCTGCTGCGGCTAGCTGCAGTGGGCCTTGTAAGTAAGCTAGACTGCCCAGCTTATCAAGGCCTTCGTTTGCTGCGCCTTGAAACTGCCTTTTGGTTGCTTGCCAAGCGGTGGATGACGCTTGAATGGCCAGTGACATATTGGCGATAACCGCAAGCACGCTCACCTGCGCTGCGGCCGTTTTGAAGTCGCTGAGTTGGTCAGGCACCTCCTGCGTGGCAGTCTGCGCGTCGGCGTGCGCTGTGACCAAGTTAAATAGCCCTTTGGCACCGCTCGCCAGCATCGGGCTGCTGATAGCTGCCCCGCGCTGCCGGTACGCTGCCTGAGCCTCCTCCAGATTTCCCTCCATCAACTGGAGGTGCTGGCCCAGGTTTGTCGTCAGAGCAGCGATGTTACCGGCCGTTTCCGCCAGCCCAAGCGGGCCAGCCAGCACCGTTTGCACCATAGTACCGACTTCGGCTGGTGAAGTTTCTGCAGCCCCGAAAAGGCCGGGCAATTGAGCAAGGGTAACGCTGACAGTTCGCGCCGCTTCGTAAGTCCGCAGGGTAAGCCACACTGTCCAGGCATACACGTCGGTTGGCGGTGTTGGGTTGGTCAGCAGCGCCGGATTTACTGCCAGGGCGGCCAGTAGTTGCTGGGGTGAACCGATAGCCAGCTCTTGCTCCGAAGCATAGCTATGCCCAAACGCTTGCCGAAACTGCGGCGCTTCGGCAAGCGTGCGCATGGCTGCCGTAAGCTGGGGCCAGCCGGTCAGCATGCCGCGGCAGATATCAGCAATGTTCATTTCGGGCGGCAGCCCCAGCTCCGCCGGGGGCAGCGGGCCATAGCTGCCCCTGGCGCTGTTTTGTAGTTCATTCTGAGTCATAACGCACTACTTGATTGCTGAATGCGGCGTTTAGCCGCGAGCGAAGAAAAACCCTGATAACTGTGTTGGCTCACCTGCCGAGGCGGGCGACCCCGGTAGTATCACGCGTCAAGCTGCGTAGTTGCCTCCGCCAGCAGCTCGCCCCAGACATTAGCGGCCATAGCAAGCCGCAGGGTACGCAACGGACTCGTCGGGGCGAGCGTCTGTGCCTGCGTCAGGTACTGGCCAACCAGGCTATTATCCGCTTGCAGCGGCAGAAAAATACCCGCTACTCCTTGCACCGCCTGCAAGGCCGTATAAAAACTGGCATTAACAGTGTTGAAAGGGCCGTGCATATTCGCAAACTTCGTGGCAACGTCACCGAACATACTATTAAAGCTGTTTTGCACGTCACCCGCACCACACGAGATTTTGCCGATTAGGTTGTTTTCCAGCTTGGTACCATCTGCCTTGATAGAGGCCTGGCAACTTGTCGCGTAGCTCAGCAGATACCCGTTTTCCGGGTTTTGCTGAATTACAAAATTGGCAATCCGTTGCAGCCCCTGGTCCATTTGAGTGAGGCTGTTTTGGACTACCTGGCTGGCCGCGCTGAAAGCGGCGGCCAGCTCGGCGGCCTGCACGGGTGTTTCCTGCCCGCCCGCCTGCCCGATTGCGGCATCGACCTGCGTAACAGCCTGGATGTCTCCGGTGAGCTGGGTGTTGTAAGCCGGCAGGTCGTTGCCTACCCACTGCTTCATTGGCTGAAAGGCCGAATTATACCCGTTCCCGGCATTCAGCGTGCTGACTACCACCCCCAGATTTGCATTAACGTACCGGTAGTCGGCCTTCCACCACCAGGTTTGCTCGTAGGAGCAATCGTGGTGACACGACCCATTGGCACCATAAGGCCCCAGCGCCTGCTGGTTTAGTACGGCCGTGGCGTTGGCGCAGCTGGTGTTCAGGTTGGCATAGGCGGCAAGCGCCGCTACCTGGGCGCCGCTACCATCGGCCAGCAC
>CAXUKA010000370.1:0-6330 GCA_964251335.1 uncultured Hymenobacter sp. | reverse complement strand
AGGGCAACCCGCCAGCCGGGGGCCAAGAGCCGGGCCAGGGCCGCAACGCGGAGCTGCCGCCGCACTACTACCACTGCCTCATGTTCTGCTCCGACGACAAGCACCCCGACACCTTGCTGCTGGGCCACATCAACCAGCTGGTGCAGCGGGCCGTGGCGCTGGGTTACAGCGTGTTTGAGGTGCTGCAAGTGGCCTGCGTGAACCCCGTAGCGCACTATAAGCTACCCGTGGGCCAGCTGCGCCCCGGCGATGCAGCCGACTTTATAGTGGTCGATAACCTGACTAATTTCACGGTGCAGCAAACCTATCTCAACGGTGAGCTGGTGGCCGAAAACGGCCAATGCCTGGTACCCGCCGCGCCGGTAGCGGTGGTTAATAATTTCCATGCCCAGCCAGTACATGCCACCCAGTTTGCGCTGGCTGCGCCGGTTGACGAACCGCTTACGCCCGTTATAGAGTGCTTTGATGGCCAGCTCATTACCAGCCGGCGAGATTTAACGCTGCCTACGGCCAGCAGACAGCTTCAACCCAACCTGGAGCAAGACATTCTCAAGCTGGCCGTACTCAATCGCTACGCGCCCAGCGCGCCGCCCGCCGTGGCGTTCATCAAAGGCTTTGGTCTAAAGACGGGCGCGCTAGCCAGCAGCGTGGGCCACGACTCGCACAACATCACCGCCGTGGGCGTGGATGATGAGAGTCTGGCCCGTGCCATCAACCTGGTAGTGGCGGCCAAAGGTGGTCTGGCCGCCGCAGGCCCCGACGGGGCCGAGCTAGTGCTGCCGCTGCCCGTGGCTGGCCTCATGTCAGACCAGCCGGGGCCGGAGGTGGCGGCGTCTTATTCCAAGCTTGATGACTTTGCCAAGACGCAGCTGGGCTCGGGGCTGCAAGCGCCGTTTATGACGCTGTCGTTTATGGCGCTTCTGGTTATCCCGAGCTTGAAGCTGAGTGATAAGGGGTTGTTCGATGGGGAGAAGTTTGAGTTTGTGGGGTAGCTGCTCGTCGGGCGCGTGACCTCACCCCCTAGCCCCCTCTCCCGTGGAGAGGGGGTGACTAATTTCTAATTTTAATTTCTAAAACCTAGAATTAGAGCTAGTTCCCCCTCTCCCCAAGGAGAGGGGGCTAGGGGGTGAGGTCACGCGCCCGGCGAGCAACAAAAAAAGCCCGGTTATCTGAATAACTCAGACAACCGGGCTGTAATTTTTAGCGCATCCCTTACTTGGTCGGCACAGCGTTCAAATTTGTGTCAAACCGCTTGGCCAGCAGGCGTTGCAGCTTCTCTTCCGTCAGGGGCTTAGTGAGATATTCTACGTTGGGATACTGGGCCACGCGGGCGGTGTCGGCGGCGTGCATCGAGGTAGTGAGCACGGCCACTACGGTGCGCTCTTGCACGGGCGTAGGCAGCTGGTTGTATTGCTCCAGAAACTCGAAGCCGCTCATGCCGGGCATTTTCAAGTCTACAAATACCAGGTCGGCAGCGGGCGCGGCGGTGGTTTGGGCATCGTTCCAGAGAAAGCGGCAGGCTTCTTCGGCGCGCGAGAAGGTGCTCACCTTACTGGCCAGAGCCAGGCGGCCCAGCAGACGGTTGTTTAGGAAACTCGTCGTTTCGTTATCATCCACCAGCACAATATGGTTAAGCACCTCCATAGTAATATTCTTAGTTCTTTGAAATTTTCTAACTTTCCTACGAAGTTACCACTGCCAGCCCACTCTCTAATCGCTGGTATCCACTTTATTTTAGAGCCAGCCTTGAGCGCGCATCCAGTCGTCGTTGTAGATTTTGCCGAGGTAGCGGGTGCCGTGGTCGGGTAGCACGATTACCATCGTGTCTTCCTCTTTCAAGTGCTCGCGGGCGTATTCGAGCGCGCCGAACACAGCCGAGCCGCAGCTCCAACCCACAAACAGACCTTCTTCGCGGGCCAGGCGGCGGGTCATCAGCGCGCCGTCCTTGTCAGTCACTTTGATAAACTGGTCAATAACGTCGAAGTCCACGTTTTTGGGCAGAATGTCTTCGCCGATGCCTTCAGTCTTGTAAGGGTAAATTTCGTTGACGTCGAAAATACCGGTTTCCTTGTATTTCTTAAATACCGAGCCGTAAGTGTCGATGCCCAGCGTGAATACTTCCGGCTTTTGCTCCTTCACATACTTGCTGATGCCGCAGATGGTGCCGCCCGTGCCCACGCCAGCCGCCAGGTGCGTGATTTTGCCCTCGGTGCCGGTCCAGATTTCGGGGCCGGTGGTGGTGTAGTGGGCCGCCGCGTTAGAAGTGTTGTCGTACTGGTTGGGGTAAAACGAGTTGGGCGTTTCTTGGTTGAGGCGGCGGGCTACGGAGTAGTAGCTGCGCGGGTCGTCGGGGGCCACGTCGACGGGGCACACTACTACTTCGGCCCCCACGGCGCGCAGGATGTCCTGCTTTTCCTTGCTCTGCTTGTCGCTCATTACGAAGATGGTTTTGTAGCCTTTCGCGATGGCGGTGAGGGCCAGGCCCATGCCGGTGTTGCCGCTGGTGCCCTCGATGATGGTGCCACCAGGCTTGAGCAGGCCGGCTGCTTCGGCGTCTTCTATCATACGCAGGGCCATGCGGTCCTTTACCGAGTTGCCGGGGTTAAAGTATTCTACTTTAGCGAGTATAGTGCCTTTGATACCTTCGGTCACTTTTTGCAGCTTGACAAGCGGCGTGTTGCCGAGGGTTTCGATGATATGGTTGAAATACATGCGGGGAAGGTGGGAGGGGAAATGAAGCGGCTATTGCGCCGCAAAGGTAGGCAGGGGCCTTAGGTGCGGGCGGCGGCAAACTAACGTGCACAGAATGCCCGGCCCGGCCCTACTTTTGCCCCAATTCATTCCTCCCAACAAGTCAGCCGCCCATGAGCGTTCTCGTCAATAAAGATTCCAAGGTCATCGTGCAGGGCTTCACCGGCTCCGAAGGCTCGTTCCACGCGCAGCAAATGATGGATTACGGCACCCAGGTAGTGGGTGGCGTGACGCCCGGCAAGGGCGGCACCGAGCACCTCGGCCGCCCGGTATTCAATACCGTAGCCGACGCTGTGGCTGCTACGCAGGCCGATACCAGCATCATTTTCGTGCCCCCGGCTTTCGCCGCCGACGCGATTCTGGAAGCTGCCCAGGCTGGTATTAAAGTTATCGTGACCATCACGGAAGGCATTCCGACCAAGGACATGATTGCCGTGAAGCACTACCTCAAGGACCGCCCCGGCATCACGATGATTGGGCCAAACTGTCCCGGCGTTATCACCGCTGGCGAGTGCAAAGTGGGCATTATGCCCGGCTTTATCTTCACCAAAGGCCGCGTAGGCATCGTGTCAAAATCGGGCACCCTGACCTACGAAGCCGTTGACCAGCTCACCAAAGCCGGCCTGGGTCAGACCACGGCCATCGGCATCGGCGGCGACCCCATCATCGGCACCACCACCAAGCAGGCGGTAGAGTTGTTGATGAACGACCCCGAAACCGAAGGCATCGTGATGATTGGCGAAATCGGCGGCGGCATGGAAGCCGAAGCTGCTCGCTGGATTAAAGAAACCGGCAACAAGAAGCCCGTAGTAGGCTTCATCGCTGGCCAAACTGCGCCTCCCGGCCGCCGCATGGGCCACGCCGGGGCCATCGTAGGCGGTGCCGACGACACGGCTGCCGCCAAAATGGCCATCATGCGCGAGTGCGGCATCTTCGTTGTGGATTCGCCCGCCGAGATTGGCGACACCATGCTGAAGGCACTGGGCAGCAAGTAGTTTTTGCTTTTTAGCTGTGCTAAAAAAGCCGCTGCCTATCCTGGCAGCGGCTTTTTATTTTTATACGCTGCCTGCTACTGCCGCAGCCCTACCCGGTATACCACGCCCAGGCTTCCGTAAAAGGCAGGCAGTAGGTTGCGGTTGGCCTGGTACTCGGTCCGGCCGTAGGTGGGGTAGCCCAGGTTGTCGTCGAGGCGAGGGGTGCTGGACTGGGAAATGCCGATGGCGCCGGCCAGCTGCCACCGGGAGGTAGCTACCTGGTGGCCAAGATTGATGCGCAAAAAGCCGGTCAGCTCGTGGCGCGTCATGGCGGACAGGGGTAGCGGGCCTAGCTCGGTGTCGAGCAGGTAGTCGAAATTGACCCGCGTGAGGCGGTACGTAAAGCCGCTGACTACGCGGCTGCCGGTGCGGGCCAGGCCCACCTGTCCAAAATATTTGGCGTAGCTGGCTTTGTATTCGCTGGGGACGCCCGGCCCAAAAATACCCAAATCGACATAGCCCCGATGGCAGTAGGCCTGCCCAAAGCCACCCAGCCCGCTCAGTAGAAGGTGCTGGCCCAGCGGCTGGTAGAGGCCAGCCCCCACTTCGTATTGGCGCGTAACCAGGAAGGTTTGGTCGCCGAGCCGGGGAGCAAACGTGCCGCCGCCAGTCACGACTACGTGCGGCACTGGCGAGTAGGCCGCCGTGGCCTCTAGGCGGCCCGTGGGCTGGAGGCTGGCGCCATATTCGGCCTGGCCGCGCTGGCTCACCAGGGGCATCAAGGGCTGCATGGGGACGTACACGGTGCAGCTAGTGGCCAGCAGCAACAAAGCCCAAAGACTCGTAGGCAGCATTTTTTTAAGTAGCATGACAACAGCGTGGAAGTGAGTGGCAAAAATCAAATCACGCTACTACCCCAACTGGCTGGCAACCTATAAGTGCGATTTATCCGACTTTAGAATTGTTGTTTTTCATTGAGTGTAAATCTTTTAAATAGCTTTATATTCATCATTCAACTACTTTCAGGAGCGAAATTTGGGGACTTTAGCAAAAAACAATTCGTATTCATAACAGTATCGCGGCGGCACGAATGGCGTAAGAATGCCGCTATGCGGGAAATTATTAGATATAACAGCGCACCGCCCCTATTCCACAGCTTAAGTTAGAATGGTATCTTACTATTTTTTCAAGTAATTGAACCTATACGGCAAACATTTCGTGAGCGGTTCAGCTTACCTCGTCCAGCCATGCCCACTCCTACCAGCCTTATCCCCGAAAACGACCCGCTGCGCGTGATTGCCCTGCGCACGTACAGCCTGCTGGGCACGGCCCCCGACGCGGTATTTGATGAGATAGTGCGCCTGACGGCCAAGCTCTTTAAAGTGCCCGTGGCGCTGGTTTCGCTGGTCGATGAGGACAACGTGGAGTTTCTGGCCAACTTTGGCCTCGAAGCCCCGCGCACGGTAGCGCGTGCCGACAGCATTTGCTCGGTGGCGGTACTCAACGATGGTACCACGGTGTTTGAGGACCTGCACGCCAACCCGTGCTTGCTTACCAACCCCTACGCGGCCCAGCAGCTCAACCTGGGCTTCTATGCCGGCCATGCCCTCAAAACGGACGAAGGCCATAACATTGGCTCGCTGTGCATTATCGACCACAAAGCCCGCCTGCTCTCGGAAGCCGAAAGCCGCCACCTCACGGCCCTGGCCGCCGTGGCAATGGACCTGATTGACTTGCGCCACAACTTGCAGCAGCACCCCGACACCGCCATGGCGATGTGGCTACTCATCTACCGCAGTATCGAGTCGTCGCTGCTGCGCATCGACACGCTGCGTGAACTACTGGCCTGGGAAGAAGCGCCCACGACTGAGGCGGCCATTGCCTACCAACGCTCGCTCGACGAGGAAGCTGACCTGATAGTACAGCTGCTTAATACCCAAATAAACGCCGCCAAAAAGCGCCTGCGGTAGCCGTTGCACCGTAGCGCGGGCTTTTAGTCCGCGAGTAATTGCGCCTGGCACTCGCGGACTAAAATTTTGCAATAATTTCTTGACTGCAAGTCACTTATTTTCGGTGCAGCCACCGAATCAGGTCGGGCCGCACTATTACCCCGAGGCTGATAAGACCCGAAACCGGCGCGGTGCGCTTGCTGAGCGTGTTGGTAGCCTCGTTGGCCAGCGGCAGCGACAGCCCCACAGTAGCCTGGCCGCGCACCGCCCCCTGCCCCAAACGCAGAAATAGCGTAGGCTCAACGAAAAAGTGATTGGTCGGCTTAATATTCTGGCTTTCAAAGGTAAACTGGGTATAATCGACATAGGTGCCCCGCACCGAAAACCCACCCACCAGCAGCCTGCTCAACGGATGCGCGGCATATACCTGCCCGTAATAGCGCCGGTACGATGCCTCATAATACCCTGATACATAAGGCACAGGCAAAGGCACGTACACCGACAGGATATCGACGTCGACGCTGTGCAGGTTTACTTTGGCAAATCCTACGCCTCCCACAGCAGCCATGTACCACTGCGACTGCGCGCTAGGTGCCCGGTAGATGCCCACGCCCAGCCCCGCCTGCCGGTGGTAGTCGTTGTAAGAAGTCGTGACG
>CAXUKA010000369.1:0-6340 GCA_964251335.1 uncultured Hymenobacter sp. | reverse complement strand
AGCACCACCAGACGGTCGGGCACGGGCCGAGGCTTTGCCCACGCCTCCCCTACCCCGGCGAGCAGGCTCAGCAACAGCAGTAAATGGGTGGGGATAGACATAGCGCGGCCCTACTGCTGGGGAGGCAGTATGGCCGCAAGAAGGTGCGTTCTGTCAGGGAAACTGTCCTGTACTCTTCGGTAAAAACCTTACGCCGGCTACGCCTTCGCAGCAGCGGCCGCCTTAAACTGCGCGATGGCCTGTCGGGTGAAATCGGACAGCACCAGCCGCCCGCTGATGGCGGCACGCTGGCTTAACAGGCTGTCCCAATGCTCAGTGCCTTCCCAAATCACCTGCTTCATAGCGGCTAAGGCCTCGGGGTTGTAGCCAGCCAGCTTTTCCGCAAACGCCTGCACCGCCGCATCCAGCTCGGCAATGGTATCGAAGTACCCGGCATACAGCCCACGCGCCTCGGCCCAAGCGGCGGAGCGAAACTCAGCCGCATCGAGCGCCAACTGCGCGTAGGCGGCCCGGCCGATTTTCAGTTCCACCACCGGCCCCACCACGAAGGGGCCAATGCCTACTACCAACTCGCTAAGCTTCACAGCCGCCTGCGTAGTTGCCAAACAATAATCAGTGGCCGCCGCCACACCCACGCCGCCGCCAATGGCCTTGCCCTGCACCCGGCCAATGATAATTTTCGGGCAAGTGCGGCAGGCATTAATTACTTGCGCAAAGCCAGAGAAAAACTGCTGACCCTGCGCCTCATCCTCGATAGCGATAAGCTCGTCGAAGCTCGCGCCGGCGCAAAATGTGCGCTCGCCTTCGCTTTTAAGGATGATAACCTTCGTGGTATCGGCCTGGCCTACGGCGGTGATGGTGGCAGCTAGCTGCTGCAGCAGCTGGCCGGGCAACGAGTTGTGCGAGGGGTGGAAAAACGAGATGGTGGCAATGCCGTGGGCATCGGTGTTGGCCGAAACGTGGCCGGCAGTGAGGGTGCTCATTTAATAAAAAAACCTGTTTAAAAAATGGTTGTCATGCTGAACGCAGTGAAGCATCTCGCGTGGTGCAGTAATCAATACGTAAGCAAAGAAGCGAGCAAGATGCTTCACTGTGTTCAGCATGACAAACGCGAGTGGCTACTCCTGATTTTTCTTCTTAACCATCGTCAGAATCGTCGCCACGGCCACGGTGTCGCCTGTCTCATCCGTCACCGTCACGAGCCAACGCACGATGCCCTTGGCCACGTCGGTTTCATCGCGCTTTTCCTGACCGATTTTCTCTTTCACGGTCAGCGTCACGCCGATGGTCGTGCCGGGGTACACTGGCTTAGTAAAGCGGCATTCATCAAGGCCATAGTTTAGCAAAACCGGTCCCTTGCGCGGGTCCACGAACATGCCTGCCGCCTTGCTCAGGACATAGTAGCCGTGGGCCACGCGCCCCGTGAAGAGCGTGCCTTCCAGCGAGGTAGCATCGACGTGGGCGTAGAAATTATCGCCTGACACCTGAGCAAAATTCGTGATGTCGGCTTCCGTCACGGTGTGCTTGTGCGTGGTGTACGTCTGGCCGATTTCCAACTCCTCAAAGTAGTGCTGAAAGGGATGCTTGTCCTTCTCAATCTGCTTCGCGCCCGTCTGGTACACCTCCGTAATGGTCGAAATCATGCTCGGCGAGCCTTGCAGGGCCACGCGCTGCATAAAGTGCTCGACGCCACGAATACCGCCCATTTCCTGGCCGCCGCCGGCCCTACCGGGGCCGCCATGCACGAGCTGCGGCAGCGGCGAGCCGTGGCCAGTGCTTTCCTTGGCCATCTCGCCATTGAGCACCAAGATGCGGCCGTGGTGTGTAGCCGCGCCCAGCACAAAGTCTTGGGCAGTGCGCGGGTCGTTGGTTGCCAGCGAGCACACCAGCGAACCTTTGCCGAGGTTGGCCAGTGCTACCGCTTCGCCTAGGTCGTGGTAGGGCATCAGCGTCACTACCGGGCCGAAGGCTTCAAGTTCGTGGCTATCGAGGTGGCGGAAGGGATGGTCGTTGCGCAGCACGATAGGCGAGATAAACGCGCCTTTTGCCACGTCGGCTCCGAGCTCTTTACCTAGTATCTCGACTTTATCAAGGTCGCCGTACACGATGGGCGTGGTTTTCGCCAACTGGCGTACCTGCTTGCGCAGGCGTTCGGCCTGTTCGCGGCCAGCCAGCGCGCCCATGCGCACGCCCTCGGCCTGCGGGTGGCCGATGGTGGTCTGGGCCAGGGCTTTGCCGAGGGCAATCTGCACATCTTCGAGCAGATTATTGGGCACGATGGCGCGGCGAATGGCGGTGCATTTCTGCCCGCATTTGGCCGTCATTTCCTTGCGCACTTCCTTGATAAACAAGTCAAACTCCGGCGTGCCGGGCACGGCATCCGGCCCAAGCACCGCCGCGTTGAGCGAGTCGGCCTCCAGCGTAAACGACACGGCCTCACTAATGATGCGCGGGTGCGCCCGCAGCTTCGCGCCGGTGGCCGCCGAACCGGTGAAGGTTACCACATCCTGATATGTTACGTGGTCCAAAATGCCCTGGCCTGAGCCTACTACCAGCTGCAACGCACCTTCGGGCAGGATACCGGAGGCAATAATCTCGCGCACCACCGCCTCGGTGAGGTAGGCCGATGGCACGGCGGGCTTCACCACGGCGGGCATGCCGGCCAGCAGGTTCACCGCAATTTTTTCGAGCATGCCCCAGATGGGGAAGTTGTAGGCATTGATGTGCACCGCCACGCCCTCGCGGGGCACCAGCAGGTGCTGCGCCATGAAGGTGCCGCCCTTCGATAAGCCCACCGGCTCGCCCTCCACATAAAACGGCTTATCGGGAAACTTGCGCCGTAGCGAGGCATTGGCAAACAGGTTGCCGATACCACCCTCAATATCAATCCACGAGTCGGCCCGCGTGGCACCCGAGCGGTAGCTCAGCTCGTAGAAAATCTCCTTCTTTTCCTGCAAGTGAAAGGCCAGCGCCTTGAGCATGCGCCCGCGTTCGTGGAAGGTCAGGCGGCGCAGCGCGGGATTGCCCACGCGGCGGCCATAAGCGAGAATTTCGGCAAAGTCGAAGCCTTCGGTATTAGCTAAGGCAATGACTTCGCCAGTGCTGGCATCAAGGAGTTCGTGCGTATCGGTGGAGCCGGGCAGCCAGCGACCGAGGGTGTAGTTTTCGAGGGTGGGAGTCATAGTTAGGGTTAGATAGAAGTACAAAAAATCACGGTTGTCATGCTGAGCGCAGCGGAGCGGAGTCGAAGCATCTTAGCCGCTCGTTACTCACGTTGGGGGTTAGTCCACCAGCCAAGATGCTTCGACTCCGCTACGCTCAGCATGACAAACGCATAAATGAGCGATTATACCCGCTCAATAATCACCGCATAACCCTGCCCCACGCCGATGCACATCGTCACTAGCGCGTAGCGCTTTTGTTGTGCGTGCAGCTCCAACGCAGCGGTATTGAGCAGACGGGCACCACTCATACCAAGCGGGTGACCCAGAGCAATAGCACCACCGTTGGGGTTAATGCGCGGGTCGTCGTCGGCTAGACCGAAGGCGCGGATGCAGGCTAGCGACTGCGCCGCAAAGGCTTCGTTCAGCTCGATGAGGTCGATATCTTTCAGCGTCAAGCCGGCCTTTCTAAGGGCCGACTCCGTGGCGGGCACCGGCCCTATGCCCATGATGCGCGGCTCCACGCCGGCCACGCCCATGCTCACAATGCGAGCCTTAGGCGTGAGGTTGTGCTGCTTGATACCTTCTTCCGAAGCCAGTAGCAAGGCGGCCGCGCCATCATTGAGGCCTGAGGCGTTGCCGGCCGTTACAGTGCCGGTTTTGCGGAAGGCGGGGCGAAGCTTGGCCAAGCCGTCGAGCGTGGTAGCAGACTTCATAAACTCGTCTTCGGCGAAGAGCACTGGCTCGCCCTTGCGCTGCGGAATGGGCACGCCCACCATCTCTTGCGCGAAGCGCCCGCGCTGCTGGGCGGCGGCCGCTTTCTGCTGCGAAGCCAGCGCAAACTTATCCTGGTCGTCGCGGCTGATGTGATACTGGTCGACGAGATTTTCGGCGGTTTCGCCCATTGAGTCGGTGCCGTAGAGCTCCGCCATTTTAGGGTTGATGAAGCGCCATCCGAAGCTGGAATCGTACATATGCGAGTCGGTGCCGAAAGCTTTGGAGGGCTTCGACACCACGAAGGGCGCGCGGGTCATATTCTCTACGCCGCCGGCTACGAACAGGTCGCCATCGCCGCTCTGGATAGCGCGGGCCGCCGCGATGCCCGCCGATAGACCGCTGGCACAGAGCCGGTTCACAGTTTCGCCGGGCACGGTGTAGGGCAGGCCAGCCAGCAGGGCGGCCATGCGGGCCACGTTGCGGTTGTCTTCGCCGGCCTGATTGGCGCAGCCCAGAATAACGTCGGCCACGGCGGCAGGGTCGGCGTTGGGGTTGCGGCGCAGCAGCTCGCGGATGGTGTGGGCGGCCAGGTCGTCGGGGCGCACGGCGGACAAGGTGCCGCCAAAGTTGCCGATGGGCGTGCGCACGCCGTCGATGATATAGGCTTGGTTCATGGTGTTTCGTTATAAATCGTTGTCATGCTGAGCGCAGCGGAGCGGAGTCGAAGCATCTTGGCCGCTTCGTTGCTGGCGTCAGGGAGTTAGTTCACCAGCCAAGATGCTTCGACTTCGCTCCGCTGCGCTCAGCATGACAGTTCGTAATTATCAACTTCTTACAAAATCTCGTTACTCGTGCGGTAAGCCGTGCCCTTGAACAAAGCTAGCAATACGCCTTTTTGATTGACTGCCCGCACCTGATACACGCCCACTTTGTGCTTGAGGCTTTCCTCACGGGCTTCCACCGTGATGATGTCGCCGGGCTGGCCGGCTTCGAGGTAGTCGATGGTCACGGTGAGGCCCACACTTTGGCGGCCGTGGCTGTTGCAGGCGAAGGCGAACGCCGTATCGGCCGCCGAAAACGTGGCCCCGCCGTGCAGCGAGCCGAAGCCGTTGAGCATGTCGGGCCGCACCGTGAAGTGCAGGCGGCAGTAGCCCGCGCCCACTTCATCGACTTCCAGGCCAAGGAGTTGGCTGAAGGTGTCCTGCCGGAGCATCAACTCCTTCACGGCTTCGGCCGGGTGATTACTGGCGGGTGGCAGCGGGCTCATGCGAGAGAAAATATTGGTGGTTGCGCCCCAGCCGCCGCAGCAATGGGCTGGCGCGGTAGCGGTCGTCGTGGTACTCGGCGTAGAGGCCGTCGAGGGTGGCCATCACTTGCAGCGGACCGAGCTCATCGGCCCAGGCCAGCAGGCCTTTGGGGTAGTTGACGCCGGTGGTCATGGCCAGCTCCAAGTCGGGGGCCGTGGCTACGCGCAGATATAGCGCATCGGCGGCCTCGTTAATGAGCATAGCCAGCACCCGGTTGAGGATGGTGTAGCCGAGGCTTTCGTCTTTAGTTGGTTGCGGCTGCGGCGCGCCGGGCGCGTAGTCGTAGAAGCCGCGCCCCGCCTTGCGGCCGTAATAACCGGCTTCGAAAAGCCGCTTTTGGGTGAAGGAGGGCCGGTAGCGCGGGTCGTAGAAAAAGGCGGTAAACACCGACTCTGTGACCCGATAATTCACGTCGTGGCCGATAAAATCCATCAGCGCAAACGGCCCCATGCGAAAGCCGCCCAGCTCGGTCAGCGCCCAGTCGATGGTGGCCATGTCGGCAATGCCTTCCTCCAGAATCCGAATAGCCTCGCCGTAGAACGGCCGCGCCACGCGATTCACGATGAAGCCGGGCGTATCCTGGGCCAGTACCGGGCGCTTATTCCAGCTTTGCACCAGCGCTTTTACTTCGGCTGCCAGCCCGGCACGGGTTTGCACGGCCGGAATCACCTCGACCAACTGCATCAGCGGAGCGGGGTTGAAAAAGTGAATGCCCACGAACCGCTCGGGCCGCTGGCAAGCTGCCGCGATGGATGTAATGGAGAGCGATGACGTATTACTTGCCAGGATGCAGTCGGCCGACACCACGTTTTCTACTTCCCTGAAAACCTGCTGTTTCACCGCTAGGTCCTCCACGATGGCTTCGATAACTAGGCCGCAGTCGGCAAAGTCGGCCATGGCCGCCGTGGGATGCAGGCGAGCCACGGCCGCATCGGCGATTTCGGGGGTGAGCTTGCCTTTTTCTGCCAGCTTACGCAG
This sequence comes from uncultured Hymenobacter sp., assembly GCA_964251335.1. Lineage (GTDB taxonomy): Bacteria > Bacteroidota > Bacteroidia > Cytophagales > Hymenobacteraceae > Hymenobacter. The sequence goes on along the minus strand of CAXUKA010000369.1, from coordinate 177 downwards.
GCTGGCAGCGATGCTGTTCGTCGCCTTTTCCAAGGCGTCCGCATTCTGGTCGAGCAGGCGCACCGGGTGGCCGGCGGTGGCTACCACCTGCGCAATGCCCGCGCCCATCGCGCCGCTGCCGATGATGCCGATGGTTATGTGTTGCATGGTTGAGAGGGTGTAGCTTGGACTCTGCGA
>CAXUKA010000368.1:0-6385 GCA_964251335.1 uncultured Hymenobacter sp. | reverse complement strand
GGCTACGACTACCCCCTCACCGGTACGGTGGTGCACGGCCAAAAGCTGGGCCGAACCATAGGCTACCCCACGGCCAACCTACAGCCCACCGAGCCGCTGAAGCTGGTGCCCGCGCAGGGCATCTATGCGGTATGGGCCATTACGGCGGCGGGCACGCGGCACGCGGCTATGCTCAGCATTGGCGTGCGGCCCACTATTGGAGCCGATTTGGCACAGACCATTGAAGTCAACTTATTGGATTTCAGCGGTGACTTGTACGACCAATTGCTGACGCTGGAATTTGTGGCCTGGCTGCGGGGCGAAGAAAAATTTGCAGGGCTGGATGCGCTAACGGCCCAACTGGCGTTAGATGCGGAGGCTACGCGGGCTGCGTTGGCGTAGTGTTTGCACACGCAGCCTGCCACCTTAGCGGAGTGCTAGGCCCGATGAGGTCGGGCCATAGCTGAACAGCACAACTAAACTACTGCTTATGAGATTTTTGCGATTATTTATTCTGGTAAGTATCTGGCTGGGTATCAACTTGGCCGCCCAGGCACAAGGCCGCATCACTGGCGTGGTGCAAGACTCTGTGACCCATGAGCCACTGCCCTTTTCCAGCGTGTTTTTAGCCAATACTACGCTCGGAGCTACCACCAACGAGAACGGGGTTTTTACCCTGGAGCGCGTGCCGAAAGGCAATTATGACATTGTAGGCTCGTATGTAGGCTATCGCTTGTCGAAGCAAAGCATCACCGTGGCCGTGGGGGCTACTACGCCGCCAATTACGCTGCGGCTAGCCTCCTCGGGGCCACAGTTGGGCGAAGTCGTAGTAAAAGCCGACGCGCACCAGGAAGACAACTATCGCAAATTCACCGACTTATTTGTTGGGCGTACGGCATTTTCCAAGCAGTGCCGCATCACTAACCCGGAGGATGTAGACGTGGCGTTCAATGACACAACCAAGACCCTGATGGCCTCGACTGATAATTATGTGCAGGTAGAAAACAAGGCGCTGGGTTATCGCCTCAAATATTTCGGCATGCATTTTCAGTACAATGAGGCGAGCGAAGCCGTGAGCTATGAAGGCCAGACTGTGTTTGAGGAAATGACGCCCAAAGACGAAAAGCAGCGGCGCCAGTGGGAAGCCAACCGCCTGGCGGCCTACAATGGCTCGCAGACACACTTCCTGAAAAGTGTGTACGACAACCAGCTGAAAGAGAATAACTTCCTGGCGCAAAAGGTACGCCTGGTGCAGCCACTCCGCGCCGCCCGCGCCGAAGCTAACCTGCGCAAGAAAAAAACGCCCTTCACTGCGGCTGAGGTAGACTCGCTCCGGGCCTGGGCCGCCCTGGACCCCATTGCGCAACTCGACCCCGCAGCGCGGCCCATCGACAGCCTGCGCCACGTAGCGGCCGACGGGCACGTGTACCTGCGCTTTACCGACGAGCTGCAAGTAGTTTATTTTGGCGAAGCGCCCGACCCGGCCTATACCGCGCCCATGTCGCCCATCGGGCCGGTTGATAAGACCATGTCTAGCAAGCGCCAAGTGTCGCGCCTGACGCTGGTGGTACCCGAAACTGAGATTAACTCCAATGGCACGCTGGTAAATCCCTTCGATGTAGTGCCCGGCGAGTACTGGGGTTTCCAGCGAATCGGCGAGTTTTTGCCGCTCGATTATGCCCCGCCGGTTACGGCTGCCGTGCCCAAATCATCGGCATTGAAATAGCCTGGAGCTAGTATCTCCTACACTACAGAGGGCCGAAAAAGACAGTTTTACTTGTCTTTCCCGGCCCTCTGTAGTGCGTTGTATTTGCTGCTAAGCTTTCATATAACGGGGCCGCACCGGCACAGCCGGATTGCCCGAATAAATAGTCCAGGGTTCCAATTCTTTGGTGGCAACTGAGTTAACCAGCACCACTGCATGGGAGCGGCACGTCACGCATCATCGATGATTCCCTGCTTTTGGTAGTTGGCATTATATGCAGCTTACAAGCAATAGGCACTAAATATATAACCGTTAGCAGTACTACCAGATGACGCGCCTAGCCTGTTATTTTCGGCAAGCATAGGGGCAAAATCCGCATTTTGCCGCGCGCATCGCTTCCCTAGTGCACTAGATACTGGCAATTATTAGCTGGACTACAGGCAGATAGATTATATTGCATAGATTAAGCTGAGCGCAGGTTGCTGGCGACATTTGATTACCCGTATTTTTGAAAATCTGGTGTTTTTTTAGTGGCCGGCTAATCATCGTCTGATTTGCTGGCCGCTCCCGCCCGAGTGAAGGGTAGCCTGGCACCTGCCGTTTTCAGTGCTTCACCCCAAAACCGCGCTACTTTCGCTGTATGCGCGTTGCGATATTTATTTTATGCTGGCTGCTGCCAGGGTTGGCAGTTGCCCAAAGCAGCATCAGTGGCACCGTGCGCGACTCCCTAACGCAACAGCCGCTACCGTTTGCCAGCGTATTTCTGGCTAATACTACACTGGGGGCCACTACCACGGAGCAGGGCACATTTGTGTTTGAGCACGTGCCAGCGGGCAGCTACGATGTGGTGGCTTCTTACGTAGGCTACCGCTTGGCTAAGCGGGCAATTACGATGGGCCAGACCCCACAACAACTTGACTTTAAGCTGGCTCCTACCGCCAACCAGCTGGGCGAAGTAGTGGTGCGGCCTCACCCCAACCGCCTGGCTGATTATCTGAAATTCACCGAGTTGTTTCTGGGGCGCACCTCGTTTTCGCAGCAGTGCCGCATCCGCAACCCCGATGATGTGCTAGTGGACTACGACCCCACAACTAAGGAATTGACGGCTACCGCTCGCAACTTTGTGCAGGTAGACAACCAGGCGCTGGGCTATCGCCTCAAGTATTATGGGCTACATTTTACCTGCAATTTCACTGAGCAGATAGTCACGTTTTATGGCCAGCCGGTATTCGAAGAAATGACTCCGCGCAACGCGCACCAGCAGCGCCGCTGGCTGGCAAACCGGAGCGCGGCCTACCACGGCTCGCTCACGCACTTTTTGCGGAGCGTGTACACCAACCGCGTGACAGATGAGGGCTTCGTGGCCCAGAAGCTGCGCATAGTGTCCAATCCCGCTTTTGTGCGGGCCGATAGCGCCCGCCGCCAGCTGCTGCGCACTCGGCGCAAGGCCATACTAACGCTGGCCGAGCGCGATTCGCTGGCAAGCTGGGCCAAATTGCCACCTAGCTTTGCCATGCTATACACCGCGCCCCGGCCCATTGATAGCCTGCGGCGGATGGCAGCCGATGGCACCCGGATGTTTCTGCGCTTTAGTGACTATTTGCAAGTCAGCTACTTGCGCGAGGCACCCGACCCGATGTATGCGGTTCCTACTTCGCTTTTCAGCCCGGCGGTCGTTCCAGCTGGTCGCCAGCAAGTATCGCGGCTGCGGCTGATAGTGCGCGAGGCCGAGCTACAGCCCAACGGCCAACTTGTGAACCCGTTGGCGGTATTTACCCAAGATTACTGGGGGTTTGAGAAAATCGGTGAATTTTTGCCCCTGAATTACCAACCTCCTGCCCCATCTCCCACCCATGATAAATAAAGTAGTTGCCAACGCGCAAGCCGCCCTGGCTGGCATCGCCGATGGTATGACCCTGATGCTGGGCGGCTTCGGCCTCTGCGGCATCCCCGAAAACGCTATTATGGAGCTGCTGCGCCTCGGCGTGCGCGACCTCACGTGCATCTCCAACAACGCGGGCGTCGATGACTTCGGCATCGGGCTACTGTTGCAGCAGCGGCAGGTTAAGAAAATGATTTCCAGCTACGTGGGCGAAAACGCCGAGTTTGAGCGGCAGCTACTGGCCGGCGAGTTGGAAGTAGAATTGATTCCGCAGGGCACGCTGGCCGAGCGCTGCCGGGCGGGTGGCGCGGGCATTCCGGCCTTTTACACGCCGGCCGGCTACGGCACCGAGGTGGGCGAAGGCAAGGAAAGCCGCGAGTTCAACGGCAAAATGTATTTGCTCGAAACCGCACTGCGCGCCGATTTTGCCCTGGTAAAAGCCTGGCGCGGCGACACGGCCGGCAACCTCATTTACAAAGGCACGGCCCGCAACTTTAACCCCATGATGGCCACGGCCGGCGTTATCACCGTGGCCGAGGTGGAGGAGCTGGTGCCCGCCGGCGAGCTGGACCCCAACCAGATACACACGCCGGGGATATTTGTGCAGCGGATTTTTCAGGGGAAGGACTACGAGAAACGTATCGAGCAGCGCACGGTGCGGGCGTAGCTTACATCTATACGTTCGTCCGCACTCATTTATACCAATATGAAAAAGTTTCTCCTTTCCTGCCTGCTGCTCAGCAGCCCCGATGCTTTTGCCCAGCTAGCCAAGCCAGCGACACTGCGCGAGGCCGCGCCGGCCACGGCCGATGTCAGCCCCGAAGGCTTGCAGCAAATTGACAAACTCTTACAGGAAGTGACGGCCGACGGGCGCGTGCCGGGGGCCATTGCGCTGGTGGCCCGCGATGGCAAAATCGTGTATCGCAAAGCATTCGGCTACAGTGATGTAGCCTACAAGACACCTTTGCAACCCGATGCCATCGAGCGCATTGCATCGCAGACCAAGGCCATTACCAGCATCGGCCTGATGCTGCTGTACGACGAGGGCAAGTTTCAACTCGACGACCCTATTTCGAAGTACTTACCAGCGTTTCGCAACCCCAAGGTGCTGGCGACTTTCAACGACCAAGACTCGACTTATACCACTGTGCCGGCGCGCAGCGAAGTCACTATCCGGCAGTTGTTTACGCATACTTCGGGCATTGGCTATCCGGTTATCGGCTCGAAGGAAGCGCGGGCTATTTATGCCAAGGCCCACATTCCGAGCGGTATAGGCTCGCCGGCTGGCACGCTGGCCCCGGCCATCGACAAGCTGGGGCCGCTGCCCTTGATGCACCAGCCCGGCGAGCGCTTTACCTACGGCGTGAGTATCGACGTGCTGGGCCGGCTGATTGAGGTGCTCAGTAAGCAACCGCTCGACCAGTTCCTACGCACGCGCTTGTTTGAGCCGCTGGGCATGCGCGATACTTACTTTTACCTGCCAATCGCCAAGCAGGCGCGCTTGGTGCCGCTTTATACTGAATATCAAGGAACAACAGTGGCCATGCCGGCTACCGGTATGCTAGGCCTGCGGCCCGACTACCCTAAGCTGCCGGGCACGTACTTCTCGGGTGGGGCCGGCCTGTCGTCGACCATCGACGACTACGCCGCGTTTTTGCAGATGATGCTCAATGGCGGCACCTACAACGGCCACCGCCTGCTAAAGCCCGAAACCGTGCAGTTGATAACCCAAAACCAGATGGGCGACGTGAACCAGGGCCTGAACAAGTTTGGCCTGGGCTTCAGCATTGTCACGGCCCAGGGCGCGGCCCAAACCGGCCAAACTGCTGGCAGCTACGAATGGGGCGGCATTTTTGGCACCGACTATTGGGTTGACCCTACCAAAAAGCTCGTAGTCTTGCTATACACCCAGAAATTCCCGCACACCAACACGCCCGATTTGGTGCCTCGCTTTCGGAAGCTGGTGTACGCGGCGCTGACCAAATAGCGCGAACTTTTCTTTAATCCCACCCCACTCTTATGTTAGATAAACACGGCATTGCCCGGCGCATCGCGCAGGAAGTGCAAGATGGCTCCTACGTCAACCTCGGCATTGGTATTCCGACGCTAGTAGCCAACTATATACCTACTGGCATCAGCGTAGAGCTGCAAAGCGAAAACGGCTTGCTCGGCATGGGGCCCTTCCCAACCGACGCCGAAGTTGACCCCGACCTCATCAACGCCGGCAAGCAGACCGTGACGACTTTGCCCGGTTCCAGCCTGTTCTCGTCGGCCGACTCGTTTGGGATGATTCGCGGCGAGCATGTCGACCTGACCATCCTGGGGGCGATGGAGGTGAGTGAGCGCGGCGACATTGCCAACTGGAAGATTCCTGGCAAGATGGTGAAGGGCATGGGCGGCGCGATGGACCTCGTGGCCTCGGCCAAAAATATCATCGTGGCCATGCAGCACGTGGCCCGCGACGGCTCGTCTAAGCTCTTGACCGACTGCACCTTGCCGATTACGGGCCTGCGGTGCGTCAAAAAAATCGTGACCGAGTTGGCTGTGCTCGATGTCACGCCCGATGGCTTTGTGCTGCGCGAGCGAGCACCCGGCGTATCGGTGGCCCAGATTCGGGCGGCTACGGCGGGCCGCCTAGTGGTGCCAGGCGGTGATGAAGCCGTGCCCGAGATGGCTGGTGTTTAAGCAAAAATACCTACTAATCGAACTGGCAGTCTTACTTTTAAGGGCGCAATCCAATGGGTTGTGCCCTTTCTTTTTTTGTCGTCACTACGCACTTGGTTATATGATTCGTAAACCTCTACTTTTTGGCCTTAGCC
>CAXUKA010000367.1:0-6414 GCA_964251335.1 uncultured Hymenobacter sp. | reverse complement strand
CCCCATGGCCGAGCCCAGCTTTGCGCTCGGCGTGTCAAGTTGCATCTGCGCCGTGGCCTCGGGCAGCGTCTGCGGAAACTCGCCGGGCATAAACTCGCGGCCTCGCTCCAGCAAGCACACCGAGCGGCCCGCCCGCGCCAGGCGCGACGCGGCTACGCCGCCACCATACCCCGACCCAATCACGACGACATCGTAGTGGGCCTTAATCGCATCCAGAGAACTGGCTATTTTTTGCATGATGAACTGAATAAAAGGACGTTTTCAATCGAAGAGACTTGGGGTTTGGCAATGCGCCGCCAAGGTATATAATTTATATATAAAATATAATGAATTTATGATGTATTATATAGTTTGCGTGCCTGCGCCGCACGCGCCACTAATGCGTGAGGGCTAGCACAGCCAGCACCCCGCTCAGGGTAATGAGCAGCACGTTGACAACACCCCGCTTGCGGGCTTTGCTGCGCCATTCGGTGGTGGCGGCTGTTTCGGAAGTGAGCAAGCGTTGCTGGTCGCTCAGGCTTTTCTGGTACGACAGGGCCGCATCTTGCTGGAGGCCGCCGGCGCGGCGCAGGCTGTCGGCCGCGTGCTGAAAAGTAGTGGCTGCCTGCTGCCACTGCTGGGCTTCCTGCCGCACTAGGGGCAGCACGCGCAGGCTGTCTTCGATTTTAGCCGCTTGGGCCACCGACAAGATTATGGTTTTTGGTACTGGCTTAGTAGTCTGAGAGTTTGCGCTGAAGCTGGCTAGCAGCAGTATCAGAAATAGGGGTGTTTTCATGGGCGCGTTGGTGAAGGCTGCGGGCCGCGTCGGCATTTTGCTGGCCTTGGCGGTAGAGAGTAGTGGCGGCCGAGTTGGCGCGGGCGGCCAGCAAGGAGTCCTGCGCCCGCCGGGTTACTTGCTGGCTCATATCGCGCCGGATGCTTTTTTCTTCTTTGGAAGTCAAAATCAGGCTGTTGCCATCAGCATCGGTTGGGCGCTTCACATACCAGAGCGCCAGCACGAACACCAGCAGTAATACCACTGTGGCTATCCAGAAAATCGGTTGCTTTAGCAGCGCAGAAAGATTCATAGGGCACCCGCAAAAAGGAAGGATAAGTACCAAGCAGACTAACAGCGGCTTCCTAAGCCGGGCCAATTGCTATGCTGAGCAAGGTAGTCCGCCCTACAAAGCGCTGGTTGACAATGTGTGCCAACAGCAGCGGGAGGGAAGTGAACAACTTGTTTTTGTAAGTCAAGCCAGCCTTCGCCGCATGCTAGTGTGGTCACCGGTAATGAAAAGTTTTTATTTTTATAGTGCTACGCCGAGCTAGTAAAGCATCCCTCACGGTAGGTGAATACCATCGACGGTTAGGCACGGACTCAGGGAATTGACATGCCAATAGCTGCTGCCCACTTACCAATATTGGTTGTTCGCTATTTTTTTGGATATTTCTCTGGCTGCCGTAGCATTTTTGGCGCACTGCCAGCACGTCTTGCCTGCTCTCGGTTGGGTTGATTCGCTTAGCTGGCAGGTGGTGTACGCATCAAGTCAAGACTCTTTAAATACCTCTGTTATGGCTGACTTCGCTGCTTATTTCCCCTTGCTAGTTGCCAACGAAGGCGGGTACGTGTTTGACCCGCACGACCCCGGTGGCGAAACGTGGCGAGGTATTGCCCGAGTTTTCAATCCGCACTGGGCAGGCTGGCCCCTCATCGACGCCTATAAAGCCAAAGCCGACTGGCCCGCCGACTGCCGGGTTTACCCCCGCAACAAGCTGGCCACCGCCATTTTAGAGAAAGATGCGCACCTGGCCCAGCTGGTGCAGTCGTTTTACCAGAATCAGTACTGGGACCCGCTGCACCTCGGCGGCATTACCAATCAATGCATTGCCAGCCAGCTCTGCGACATCGGCGTGAACAGCGGTACCGGCCGGGTAGGCCACTTGGCGCAGTACGTGCTGGCGTCGTCGTTTGGCTGGCACGGGGCCATTGATGGGCAAATTGGGCCAGCTACCCTGGCTGCCATCAATGCAGCCCCGGCCCAAGCCTACTACGATGCGCTGGTAGCCGCTCGGCGGTCATTTTACCAGTACCGGGCGGGTCATTCCGTAGCGCCGCCCGAGCTGGTGAGCATGCTGCAAAGTGTACACCTAGTGCCCGATGCTGCCATGCAGCGCTACCTGCCGGCGTGGCTCGGTCGAGTGGCTGCCATTCCGTATGTGGCGTAGCTGGGGGCCGGTACTCGCTTGCTTTTTTAGTAGTGCCTATTTATGTTCTTTCGCCTAAAGGCTCATAGCCGATGCTGGTTGGGGCTAGCGGGGCTGTTGCTATTTTGTAGTGCTGCCTCGGCACAACAACCTGTTATCAAGCGTATTTACGTGACGGATACGCCCACGCAGGATTCGGTTTTTCAGCTTGGTAATACTATTGCGCTCGAAGTAATGGGCCTCAATCGTTGGCTCAAATTGCAGGAAGCACTGCTGGTATCGCAGGGCTTCGACCCGCAGAAGGCCCATACTAAGGCCCGCGACCTGGTGCTTTATATCGACGATGCCCCCATCCTGAACATGCCGCCGCTGGCGCTGTACGTCGACGAGTCGGCGGCCGACAAGGTGCTAACGGCCGCTGCCCGCCGCACGGCCCAAGAGCTGGCTGCCAACCCCGACTCGGTGGCCAATGCGGCGCTTACTCCCAAATTAACGGCCCTACTCGATGAATACCCGATAGGTATTCCCGATAAAATAATATTTAAGCTGGAGCGCAACGTTGGCAATTATCGCTACTGGGACGTGGTGTACCAATCGCCTTGGAACTACTCATACACAGGTAAAATCGGGTTGGGCTACGAAGACCGGGTGTTTACCAAGCTGCATCCCAACCACACGGGCAGTACTATTCGTATCAAATTAATTGAGCCTGTTACGCTCTGGGTTGCCATTCTGGGCACCTTGGCCCTGGGCATTGGTTTGCTGACATTAGGTGCTCGCTCGTGGCTGATGCGCATTACCCTACCGAGGGCGAGCAGCACGGCTCCGCTGCCCACGCTAGGGGAGGCCCACCCACCTTATAGCCTGGCCAAAGTGCAAATGGCATGGTGGACATTTATCATTCTGGGTAGCTTTTTGGTCATTTACTGCGTGTCGGGAGAGATGCCCGATATTTCGACCACCTCGCTGGCGCTCCTCGGTATCAGTGGGGGCACGGCGGCGGTGAATGGGCTTATCCGACGCGACCCGCCACCCGCCGATGCCACCACCGGCCCATGGCTAGCCAGCCGAGGTTGGCTCACCGATATTCTCTCCGATGCCCACGGATTGAGTATGAACCGTTTACAACAGGTCGTTATCTCGGTGCTGATGGGCTACTTCTTCGTGCGAACGGTATACAACAGCGTAGCTATGCCCGTGTGGACTGATAACCAAGTGCTCTTGCTGGCCGTGAGCAGCGCCACCTACCTGGGTCTGGAGTGGCAGGGCAACCGCACGAGCGACGCCGCGCCTACTGCCCCAGCTAGCGATGGGGCGTCGTTTTACCCCAGTCCAGCGCCGAGTGCGCCCGCTACGGCCACCCCACCTCCAGCAGTAGTGGTGGCAGCTGTGATACCCACCGCAGCTAGCAATGAAGCTGCCAGCAGCGAAGCAGACAATGCCAGCACCAACGCGGACAGCGACCCCGCCGCTACCGATACAACTGGTGCCATGCCATCCGCTTAGTAGGCTACCTTGCACACTGAGCTTAAAACAGCCTCTGTATAACTCAAGGCATAAATAAAGCGGTCACTTTACAGAATAAGCGATATGCTTACCCAAGAGAGATTACCAGAAAACACTTATCTTCGTGTAATATTTACGCTAAGGCAGGTGTTGTATGTTGACTTTTCTTCGTAACCAATATCAAACGGCCACCAACACGGCCGAACTGACGCACTTCCGGCAGCAGGCGTGGCGGCGGTATCAGCCGGCTGCATCGGTACCAGTCGAAGCCTTTGGGCAGGTGCGGCAGCTGCGGCCGGGGCTCACCTTCACGCCCTTTGCGAATGCAGTGCGCTGCACGGCACACTGCGCGTTTTGCTCCGAAGAGCTGCAACGCTACGAGGGCCATCAGCTCACGGCCAAGCGATTGATTGACGACTACCCGGCATATTTCGCCCGACTGCGGGAAGTACTGCGGCCCTTTCGCGGCTTGCCGCTGGGCCTGAGCCTCTCGGGCCTCGAAGCCACCGCCGAGCCGCAATGGCTGCGCGAACTGCTGGCCTGCCTCACCGGATTGGAAGGGGAGGGGCAAGTTTTTGACGAGAAGGTGCTGTACACCAACGGCAGTGGCTTGGTCACCAGCCCCGATTTGGGGCTGGCTCTGCAAGACTTTGGTTTGACCCGCCTGGAGCTGTCGCGCTGCCACGACGACGAGCGTATCAACCAGGAAATTATGCGCTTCAACCGCAACCAGGCCGTGCGTCACAATGCCGTGTACGAGGCCACCGCGCGCTGGCTGCACAATCATTTGGCGGTCAAAAACTCGTGTATTCTGACCAGAGGCGGTATTGCCACGCTGCCCGACGTAGAGCGCTACCTCGCCTGGGCCGCCAGCCTGGGCGTGCGCCAAGTGGTATTTCGGGAGTTGAGCCGCTTGGAAGGTAGCTACTTACCCAACGTATTCACTGATTGGATAGAAGCCAACCGCGTGCCCATCGAGCCGCTGCTGGCGGCCGTGGTGCCCACCCTTGAAGCGCCCCGCCCCGGCTGGGCATATGCAGGTAGCACGTTTGGCTACTATTATTATAATGAGCATTATCGCTACCAAGACTTGGAAGTAATATTTGAAACCTCCAGCTACCCGGCACTGCAAGCGGCCAATGCCACCGGTGTATTGCAGAAACTAATTTTGCACTCCGATGGTACGCTCTCCGGCGACTGGGACCCAGATAGTCAGGTGCTTAGTCGGGTAGCCGCCGTTCCCGTAGCTGATTGTAGCGCGGACTTTTAGTCCGCGAGTTTTTACACTTGCTACTCGCGGACTAAAAGTCCGCGCTACTTGCCATGACCCGCGCCCACGAGCAGCTTTACCTGCGGACCCTGCACGCATTGGTGGCGGCCGATGTGGCATTTTGCGTGCTCGGCACCTTCGGGCTGCGCCAGCAGTGCCCCGAATTGCCACGCCGCCTCGTAGCCGATTGCGACCTCATGCTGCCCGCCGACCCGGCCGACCTTACTGCACTGGTGCGCCACCTGCAAGCCATTGGCTGGGTGGTGTCGCTCTGGGAGCAGCCCGTGCCGCTGCCCCTCACCGCCGAACTGCTGGCTGGTAAATACTACCTGCGCGCCCGCCAGGCCGGGGCCGTACTCGACTGCGCCTACGAAAACGACTACCTGAGCTGGCCCGATTTTGTGGCCCGTTGCCGCTGGCACAACGGGCTGCCGCTGCTGGCTGCCGAGCACATTCTGGCGCAAAAAGCCCAGTGCAACCGCCCGGCCGACCAACTGGTTTTACGTCGATACCAAGCTGCTACTAGTGGCCTGGGGGCTGCCGCCAGTGGCGCTTCTCAATCGCTCGAAAATTCTCTTCTTGCTTGAGCAACAGCAGGTAGGCGGCGAGATGGTGTAGCTCCTCATCGGCCCCCTCACCCAGATAAGGCTTGATATAAATGGCATTGCCGTAATTCTGCTGCACCTTGGCCGGCGTGTCGTCTACGATGAGCGTTTTAGACAGCGAATATCCGCGCCGTCGCACCTTTTTCAGCCGTTTAGCATACTCGTAAGAGCTGGTCGCATCTAGGTTGTAGTAGCCATATTCGTCAATCTGGGGCGTGGTGAAAGGCGTGCAGCGACTGCGGCCCCACACAAATTCTAGGGTAATGCCGGGCGGTAAAATCTGCCGGACTACTGCCTGCACGTAGTCGTCGCTGGCCGACGACCAGATGGCCAGCTTGAAATGCTGGGCGCAAGCGGTCAGAAAAGCCGCCAGCCCCGGCCGCTGATACACGAAGTAGTGAAAAACCCGAAAATCGGCCCCCGCCCTGACCTCAGTAGCCGAGGCGTGAATCAGCGTTTCATCAAGGTCCAGGATAAGAAGCTTTTCTGCTGACATAGATAGGGGCAAGATGCGCGGCGCGGGCATATTGCTCCCCGCAAACCTAAGCCTGGCAGCGCTTGGGGACTACGATGGGGTGTGATTCTGCGCTTAACTGGCTGCGCTTTCTCACAAGCAGAATAGCTTTCAGTAACACCTAAAGATATTTTCCTAATTTTGTGCGTTTTCCTACCCATGTTACTGCACGCAGCCGGCTACTTTGCGGCGATTTTTATTGGCCTTGCCCTCGGCATTATGGGGGGTGGGGGCTCCATCCTCACCGTGCCCGTGCTGGTGTACCTGCTGGGCGTGAACCCGGTGCTGAGCACCGCCTACTCGCTATTTGTGGTGGGCTCGACCGCCGTGGGCGT
>CAXUKA010000366.1:5136-6446 GCA_964251335.1 uncultured Hymenobacter sp. | reverse complement strand
CCACCGCCATGGTCGCCATCGCGCTGGTGGGCGCGGACACCTCACTCCTGGCCGCGTTGATTGCCTTCGCGCAGGACGACATCAAGAAGGTCCTGGCCTACTCCACGGTCTCGCAGCTGGGCATCATGTTCATGGGCGTGGGCATGGGGGTCTTCTGGGCCGCCGTGCTGCACCTCATCACCCATGGCTTTGAGGATGTGCAACATATCAAGCTGGCTTCGTCGAAGCTAACGGATTATTTTACGGAGATTATCACCTCCGAAGCCAGCGGCTGCCTCAAGCCCGACCCGCGCATGTTTGCCCACTCGTTGGAGCGCGCCGGTGCCACCGCCGCCGAGAGCCTGATGATAGGCGACAACCTCGAATGCGACGTGTTGGGGGCATACAACGCGGGCATCGACCAGGTGTATTTCAACCCCGACAAGCGGCGGCATTTTGCCCAAACGACCTACGAAATTGTCAGTTTAGATGAGCTGCGCGATTTTCTATAATACATTCCTAATCGGCTGTCATGCAGAGCGTAGCGAAGCATCTCGCCTACCTCGTTGCTGACGCATTGATTACTTCACCATGCGAGATGCTTCGCTGCGCTCTGCATGACAGACGTTGTTTTAACCTCCCTCTCCCCTACCCATGTCCAACGCCTTCTTTCAAGTCCCCAAGCCCCTGAACGAACCCGTAAAAGGCTACGCGCCCGGCTCGCCCGAGCGTGCCGAGCTAGTGCAGGAGCTGAAGCGCATTAAGCAGATTGAGCGCGATATTCCGATGCACATTGGCGGCCAGGAAGTGCGCACCGGGCGCACCATCGACCTTGCGCCGCCGCACGACCACCAGCATAAGCTGGGCCACTTCCACGAGGGCGATGCCAGCCACGTAACCCAGGCCATCGACGCGGCGTTGGCCGCCCGCTCGGCCTGGGCCAATTTGCCCTGGGAGGAGCGCGCCGCCGTTTTCCTGAAAGCGGCCGACTTGCTGGCCGGCCCTTACCGCGCCAAGCTCAACGCAGCTACCATGCTGGGCCAGAGCAAGAACGCCTTTCAGGCGGAGATTGATGCGGCCTGCGAGCTGATTGACTTTTTCCGCTTCAACGTGCATTTCATGCAGGAAGTCTACCGGCAGCAGCCCGAGTCGTCGCCGGGCATGTGGAACCGCCTGGAGCACCGTGCGCTCGAAGGCTTCGTGTTCGCGCTCACGCCGTTCAACTTCACCTCCATCGCGGCCAACCTGCCCGCCTCGGCGGCCATGATGGGCAACGTAATCGTTTGGAAGCCAGCTTACCCGCAAATCTACTCGGCCCAGGTGCTGATGGA
>CAXUKA010000366.1:0-5126 GCA_964251335.1 uncultured Hymenobacter sp. | reverse complement strand
CGTCATTAACCTGATTTACGTGGATGGCCCGGTGGCCGGCGACGTGATTTTTAATCACCCTGACTTTGCGGGCATTCACTTCACGGGCTCGACCAAGGTGTTCCAAACCATCTGGCAGGAAATCGGGAAGAACATCCACAAATACAAGAGCTACCCGCGCATCGTGGGTGAAACGGGCGGCAAGGATTTCATTCTGGCGCACCCTTCGGCCAAGGCCAAGGCGGTGGCTACGGGCATCACGCGGGGCGCGTTTGAGTACCAGGGACAGAAGTGCTCGGCGGCTTCGCGGGTGTATTTGCCCAGCAACCTGGCCGATGAGATTCTCGGCTATGTGAAACAGGATTTGGCAACCGTGAAAATGGGTGATGTCGAAGACTTTACCAACTTCGTCAATGCCGTAATTACCGAAGCCAGCTTTGCTAAACTAGCCCGCTACATCGAAGGGGCTAAGCAGGATGCGGACGCTGAAATCATCGCGGGCGGCAACTACGACAAGTCGAAAGGCTACTTCGTAGAGCCCACCGTTATTCTGGCCAAAACGCCCAAGTACGTAACCATGTGCGACGAGCTATTCGGCCCCGTCGTGACGGTGTATGTGTATGACGAAAAGGAGTTTGAGGCTACCCTCGACCTCGTGGACTCGACCTCGCCCTACGCCCTCACCGGCGCTGTTTTCTCGCAGGACCGCTACGCCATCGACCTGGCTAGCAAGCGCCTGGTGAACGCGGCCGGCAACTTCTACATCAACGACAAGCCCACCGGGGCCGTGGTGGGTCAGCAGCCCTTCGGCGGAGCCCGCGCCTCGGGCACTAATGACAAGGCTGGCTCGCTGCTCAACTTGCAGCGCTGGGTGTCGCCCCGCGCTATTAAAGAGACGTTTAACCCGCCCACGGAGTACCCTTACCCCTTCATGGGCGCGGCTCCGAAAGAAGATTTGAACTTGGACAAAGGCGGGTTTTAATTATCCAACGGGGAAACCTCACCCCCCAGCCCCCTCTCCAAAAAAGAGGGGGAGCCAGCCGACTTTTCACGAAGCGACTTAAAGACAAAAGAGCTTCCAGCGAATGCTGGAAGCTCTTTTTATTTTCTATCACCTTAAAATACGTCCGGCTCCCCCTCTTTTTTGGAGAGGGGGCTGGGGGGTGAGGTTCACCTGCCGAGTACCTTTGCAGCTGCTACTGCTAGGTATGAATTCATCGCGCTCGCAAAACCCATTCTTGTTGGTTTTGCTCATTGTAGGCTTGCTGGGCCTGCTTTCCCTTCTCAAACCGGGCTTGACAGTGGGCGGCGTAGAGCTGCGCCCGGTGCGCCTGCTGGCCGACGTGCTCCGCAAAGACCCCACGGCCCTGGCCCGCCTCGATGCGCCCCCGCCCAACGGCCCGGCCGCCAGCCGCGCCCCGGTGGCCGCAAACCAATTGGAGTTGGCCCGCGCCGACTCGGCCGCCGCCCGCGATGCCCGCGACACCACCGAAACTAATGCTGCGAAAGGCCCTGTCGTACCCAATCTCGGCGGCCTTAGCAGCTTTTTGGCCGCGCTGCACCAAACCAAAGCCGACGGTAGCCAGGTCCGCATTGCCTACTTTGGCGATTCCATGATTGAGGGCGACCTCATCACCGGCGACCTGCGCAACAGCCTCCAGACGGCGTTTGGCGGCTCGGGCGTGGGCTACGTGCCGATGACTTCTATCACGGCCGACTTTCGGGCCACCATTCACCAGACGTTTTCGCCCGATTGGTACGAGTATAACCTGGTGTCGGACAAGCTGCCGGCGAAATACCCGCTGGGTATTTCGGGGCACGCTTTTCTGCCCCGCGAGGTGGCCAACCGCGACAGCACCGGCATCGTGGCCGATACCAGCTGGGTGCAGTTTCAGGCCGGGCAGTTCTTCGCCACCAACCGGCGCTTTGTGGAAGCGCGCTTGTTTTACGGCCCCGGCTCGGGCCGCGACCAAGTGCTCGTGACCACCGACGGCCACCGTGTGCCCCATGTCCTGGCGGGTCAGGGGCGGCTCAACGAACTAGTATTACACCCCGGCACCCCGGCCCGCCGGATGCGCCTGGCCTTTGCCACTCACGGCCCGCGCCCGGTGTACGGCGTCAGCTTTGAGAGCCCGCAGGGCGTGGTGCTGGACAATTTTTCGTTTCGCGGCAATAGCGGCATGTCGCTCACGCGCATTCCGTTTCAGCAGCTACAGGCCTTCGGCACGATGCTCGACTACCGCCTCGTTATCCTGCACTACGGCGTGAACGTGGCCGACGCCCGCAACAAAAGCTACGGCTGGTACGAGCGCGCCATGACCCGCGTGGTCGACCGCATGCAGCGTGCCTTCCCCAATGCCAGCATCCTCATCATCGGTATGAGCGACAAAAGCTCGCGCATCGACGGCGAGTTTCAAACCGACCCCAGCGTGCCGCGCCTGCTCACAGCCCAGCAACAACTAGCCAAACACAACCACGCGGCTTTCTGGAATTTATTTGAGGCGATGGGCGGCGAAAACTCGATGGTGAGCTGGGTCGAAAACTCGCCACCGATGGCCAACAAAGACTACACCCATGTCAACAGCCGGGGCGCGCACAAAATCGCGGGCCTGCTCTTCGACTACCTCATGCAGGAGTATGCCCACCCCACGCCCACGGACGCCCCTGCCACCTCCACCCGCTCCGACAGCAGCGCCCGCCCGGCCCGCGACTCAGCTACAGCTACTCGGTAGTTAAATTATCCCGTCATGCTGAGCGCAGCGCAGCGGAGTCGAAGCATCTTGGCTGGTGAACTAAACCCCAACGTGAGCAACGAAGCGGCCAATATGCTTCAACTCCGCTGCGCTGCGCTCCGCATGACGACTTGGGTTCTTTCGATTCTTTAGCTCCCCGGTCAACTACTTCCCTCTAAACATGATGCGTGCGCTTTTCCTCCTGCTTTTGCCAGGTTTGCTACTGGCAAACGCTGGCCCGGCGCACGCGCAGGCCCAACGCCAGCTCGACAGTCTACAAACCCTTTATCCCTTCCTCCACACCTCGGCCAACCACATCGAAAACGCCACCATTGGCCTCCAGCGCTTCTACCAGCGGCTGCGGCAGCCGGGGCAGCAGCCAGCCTTCCTGCCTAGCAGCCGGGTGAGCGTGGTGCATATCGGCGACTCGCACATTCAGGCCGATGAGTTTTCGGGCCGCGTGCGGCAAGAGTTGCAACGCGCCTACGGCAGCGCCGGGCGCGGGCTGGTATTCCCCTTTCGCGTGGCCAATACCAATGGCTCGCCCACGTTTCGCACCGCCGTCGCCAGCGGCAAATGGCGCTCGAAACGGGTGATTTCGGCCCAGCCCGACACCGCTTTACCCGTTGGCCTGAGTGGCATCAGTCTGGCAACGGCCGACTCGGGCGCGGCTTTCACGCTGCGGATTCCCTTCCGGTATTGGGCTGATTATCAATTCAACTACCTAAAATTCCTGCACCAAGCCGGCCCGACCGCCTTCGACTGGCAGGTACTGGAGCCGCACGGCCGCCTACTAAGCACAATATCCGGCGCGGGCCGTAGCGTGGCCGATTCGCTGCCGCTCGACTCGCTCCGCAGCGCCATTACGCTACGCACCACCCGCCACGCGCCCGGCCAAAACCACGCCATTTTCTACGGCATGCTGCTCGAAAACGGCCGGCCCGGCGTGCTCTACCATAGCATCGGGGTCAATGGCGCGGCCGTGCGCCACTACAACCGCGCCCCACTTTTCTTCGCGCAAATGCCGCTGCTACGGCCCGATTTATTTATCATTTCGCTCGGCACCAACGATGCATTTCACGCAGGCGAGTTCGAGACGGCGCGATTCACCGCCCAGCTCGATACCTTGGTGAGCCGCCTGCGGCGCGGTAGCCCCGAGGCCGAGGTATTGCTCTGCGCCCCCGCCGACTCATACCGCGCCCGCCGCTACCGCAACCCCGACCTGGCCCGCCTTTCGGCCGTGCTGCGCGCCTACGCCCAGGCCCACGACCTGGCTTACTGGGACTTCGCGGCCGTGCAGGGTGGCTACGGCAGCATGGGCCACTGGCGCGCCGCCGGGCTGGCCCTCAACGACTTTGTGCATTTTTCTTCTACCGGCTACGACCTCCAGGGCCTACTTCTCTACCTCGCACTTCAGGATGGACTTTCTGCGTTCCCTCTTCGCTGATATCGACTTCGACCGGCTGCTCGGCCAGTTTGCCTACAGCCCCAAGAGCCCGATGATTTTCAACACGGGCTTCTTTCTGCTGCTGTTTCTCGGCTTCCTGGGCATCTACCAGCTGCTGCGCAACTACCATCGGGCGCGGCTGCTGTACGTCACGGCGTTTTCGCTGTTTTTCTACTACAAGTCGAGCGGGCTGTACTTTCTGCTACTGGTGTTTTCGACCATTGTCGAATACAACTTTGCCCGCTGGATAGCCGACTCACCCAACCAGGCCAAGCGCAAATTACTGCTCACCCTGAGCTTGATTGTGAACCTGGGGATGCTGTTCTACTTCAAGTACACCAACTTCTTCCTCAGCGGCTACCAGGCACTCACCGGCCAGGCGGTGCCGGTGCTGCACGTGCTACTACCGGTCGGAATTTCCTTCTACACCTTCCAGACGCTGAGCTACACGCTGGATGTATACCGCAACCAGATAAAGCCGCTGCGCAACATCTGGGACTTCGCGTTTTTCGTGTCGTTTTTCCCGCAGCTAGTGGCCGGCCCCATCGTGCGGGCTTCGGATTTTATCCCTCAAATTCCCAAAAAGCCCTTCCTCTCCCGCGAGGATATGGGCCGGGCGGTGGTGCTCATCGCGGCGGGCTTGTTCAAGAAAGCTATTATTTCCGACTACATCAGCCTCAACTACGTTGACCGCATTTTCGACAACCCCGGCCTCTACAGCGGCATCGAAAACCTGCTCGGCGTGTACGGCTACGCCATGCAGATTTATTGCGACTTCTCAGGCTATTCCGACATAGCCATCGGCATTGCGCTGCTGCTGGGCTACCGCCTGCCGCCCAACTTTCTGTCGCCTTACCAAAGCACGAGCATCACTGAGTTTTGGCGGCGCTGGCACATTTCGCTGTCGAGCTGGCTGCGCGATTACCTCTACATCCCGCTGGGCGGCAGCCGGGCCGGGGCGGGGCGGC
>CAXUKA010000365.1:0-6452 GCA_964251335.1 uncultured Hymenobacter sp. | reverse complement strand
CCTTGGCTTTGCCACTGCGCGAAAACTCGTTGATATCCTTAAGCATACGCTCTCGGAAATCATCATCAGAAAGCTTGCTGCGGCCCGTGCCGATGAGGGCAAACTGCTCGGGCAGCCATCCCTCCAAATAGAGGTTGTACAGCGCCGGCGCGAGCTTGCGGGCATTTAGGTCGCCGGTGCCGCCGAAAATGACGAAGATGGTCGGCTGCGATTTTATCTTGGTGTTCATACGAAGGGTCATTTATTGTCAGCCAGCAGGTTACTCTTTCGGTACGGGCGGCTGTTGGTTGGCCTGCTCGCCGGCCGGCGACTCGGGGGCATTGCGCAGGCCCGTCCACTGGGTGTGGAAAGTGCCTTCCTTGCCCACCAGCTCGTAGGTGTGCGCGCCGAAGTAGTCGCGCTGCGCCTGAATGAGGTTCGAAGGCAGCCGGCCCGTGCGGAAAGCGTCGAAGTACCCGATGGCACTCGTGTAAGCCGGCACCGGCAGGCCAGCCGTGATGGCGGCTACCGACAGCGCCCGCGCCCCACCGGCCGAGCCTTGCACCAACTGCTGCACCGTGCCATCTAATAGCAAGTGCTCCAGCTTATTATTGCCCTCAAAGGCGTTATAAATATCGTTCAGGAACGTGGAGCGGATAATGCAGCCGCCGCGCCAGATTTTGGCAATCGACGAGAGGTGCAAGTCGTATTTAAACTCCTCCGACGCCCGGCTCAGCATGTGCATGCCCTGGGCGTAGGTGATGACCATGCTAAAGTAAAACGCCTCCTCCAACTGCTTCAGCAGCTCGTCTTTATCGCCGGCCAGCTGGCCAGCGGCGGGGCCGTACTGCTTGGCCAGCTGCTCGCGCAGGGCCTTGTACTTCGACAAGTCGCGCATCGACACGGCCGTGTCCACGGTCGGGATGGGCGCTTGCAGGTCCATGGCCACTTGCGAGGTCCATTTGCCGGTGCCTTTGGCGCGAGCCTCGTCCTTTATGTCGTTGAGCAGCAAGTGGTCGCTGTCGGGGTTGCGGAAGGAGAAAATGTCCTTGGTAATGTCGAGCAGGAAGGATTGCAGGCGGCCTTCGTTCCACTTCGTAAATACCTCGCAGACTGCGTTATCATCCAGGCCCAGGCCGGTTTTAAGCACGCCGTAGGTTTCGGCAATCAGCTCCATCAAACCGTACTCGATGCCGTTGTGCACCATCTTCACGAAGTGGCCGGCCGAGCCGGGGCCCATGTAGGCCACGCAAGGCGCACCGTCCACTTTAGCTGCGATGGCCTCGAATACGGGCTGCATCACGGCGTAGGCGTCTTTGTCGCCGCCGGGCATCATGCTGGGGCCGAAGCGGGCACCTTCCTCACCACCCGATACGCCCATACCGAAGAAGTGTAACCCAGCTTCTTTCAGCTCTTTATCGCGGCGGTCGGTGTCGGTGTAGTACGAGTTGCCGCCGTCGATGAGGATATCGCCGGGGCTCAGCAGCGGGCGCATGTCGGCGATTACGCTATCGACAATGGCCCCGGCGGGCACCAGCATCATGATGGCGCGGGGCGTTTTGATGCTTTGCACGAAGGCTGCCGGGTCGGTGAAGCCCTTGACGGGCTTGTCTTTACCTTCCTGGCCCAGCAGGTCTACTTGTTTTTGGCTTTTATCGTAGCCAGCCACCGCGAAGCCGTGGTCGGCCATATTCAGCAGCAGGTTGCGGCCCATTGTGCCCAGGCCAATCATGCCAAAGGCGTATTCCGTGGGAGTGTCGCTCATCGGAGAAAGTGGAGTTGTGAAAGAAAAAGCAGTGTTTTGGAAACCAGCGCCGAAGGTCGGCACCAGGCAAATGAGTGGCTATACGTAAGAATGGCCGTTTGTTCTTTTTGTCGTTGTTATGTTATAACCGTCATGCAGCGCGTAGCGAAGCATCTCGCGTGGTGCAGTAAACTCAAACGTTCGCAGGTGTAAGCACGCGAGATGCTTCGCTGCGCTCTGCATGACAATATAAATTTCCATTTACGGTGAAGCGCCCGCCAGCACAAAGGCTTGCAATTGCGGAAAAAACGCCCGAAAATCTGCCTCATACGCCGCATAGTTACGGCGCAACTCCTCTCCGCCCGTTTCCATGCCCGAGCCGGGCGAGGCGCGCTGACTCAGGCCCCGCAATGCCCGCGAGATACCCGCAATTTCGGCGTAGCCCAGCAGCCAGTTGTGCTGCACCAGATAGGGAAAAAACCGCTGCACCGGGGCCGGAAACTCGGTTTCGCGGCTGGCCAGCAGCCCATATACACGTTGGGTAAACGCGTCGAGCGTTTCGGTAGAAAACTCTTGGAAATTTCGCGCCAGAAAGTGGTCGTAAAACATATCGGCTATCACGCCGGCATACTTGCCGTAGCCAGCCTCGCGCAGGCGGGCGGTGGTGCGGCGCACCACGGGGTGCTGGTCGGTGAATGTGTCGATGGCCCGGTGCTGGCGAATACCTTCTTGAATATCAATAGCATACTTATCGAGCTGGCGACCGGGCACGGAGTCGGCGATGAACTGGCCCAGCAGGCGGTCGGCGTAGGTGGGCGCGGTAGCGTCGGGGCCGGCAAGCAGGAGATGAGCCAAAAAATTCATTCGCGGGGCGCTGGTAGTTGGGCCGGTGCCGTGCTAGTAACCGGGAAACTAGAAACCGGTTCGCCCGTAAGCAAAAGCCGCCCAGAGCCGCCAGCCTGGCGGAGGCGGCGCTTTTCCGTTTCTTTTAATAATTCTCTCCCATGTCTGATACCAAATCGCCGGTCACCCACGACCTGAATAAACTGTTCGAAAAAATCAAGGATGTGCGTATCGCCATGCTCACCTCTACTGATGAAAACCACCAGCTGCACAGCCGCCCGATGGGCACCATCAAGCCCGATGCCGATGGCTCGCTGTTGTTTCTTACCGATAAAGACTCGGCCAAGGTCTACGAAGTGCAGAAAGACAGCCAGGTAAACCTGAGCTACGCCAACCCCAGCGACAACGTGTACGTTTCCGTAACCGGCCGCGCCAGCGCCTTCCGCGACGAGGCCAAAATTGCGGAGCTTTGGAGCGAGGAAATGCGCGCCTGGTTTCCCAAAGGCAAAGAAGACCCGAGCATCATGGTTCTCAAGGTTGAGATTGAAAAGGCTGAATACTGGGACTCGCCCAGCGGCGTACTTTCGCGGGCCTACGGCTACGTGCGTGCCGTGGTAACGGGTGAAGGCAGCAAAGACAACGATGTGAACGAGCATGCCCAAGTAGTGCGCTAATTTTCTGCTCACTATAAATAACATCCGTCGTGCTGAGCTTGTCGAAGCATGACAGAATAAAAAGGCCGGAATTGCTTCCGGCCTTTTTTATGTGGCAGCCGTAGGTTGCCGCACGCTTTTATCCATGCTCACTACCCTCACCATTTTTACGCTGCAACCCGGCCAGCGGCGCTGGGGCCTGGCCCAGATGGGCACCTCGCCCCGCGTGCTAAAGCGGGTGCCGGGCCTGCGGTTTTTCCAGCTGCTGGGCAGCGGCGCAGCCAACGGCTTTGGGGCACTGCCCAACTTCGACCGCTACGGCCTAATGGCCGTGTGGGACACGGAAGAGGCGGCCACAACCTTTTTTGAAGCGCATGCCTTGTGGGCCGACTACCAGCATCGCAGCCTCGAAACCTGGACCGCTGAGCTGGCTCCGCTGCGCTCGCACGGGCTTTGGGATGGCGTAAATCCTTTTGATTATCAGACTCCAGCTATGCCAGAAACCGGACCGGTAGCGGTGCTTACCCGCGCCAGCATCCGGCTGCGGCGGGCGTGGCGCTTTTGGGGCTACGTGGAGCCTACGAGCCGGACGTTGGCCGATGTACCAGGGGTGCAACTGGCCATCGGGCTGGGCGAATTGCCGCTGGTGCGGCAGGCCACGTTCAGCGTTTGGGATTCGGCCGAGGCTATGCAGCAGTACGCGTACCGCGATGCACGGCACCGCGAAGTAATTCAGCTGACACGCCGCGAGGGATGGTATACGGAGGAACTCTTTGCCCGCTTTGGAGTGCTGCGCAGCTACGGAACTGTAGACGGCAAGTCGCCGTTGCGGGAAAATAAAATGGTATAGCTCCTGGTGATTGCCCGGAAAAAAGGGCGTAGGCCAAACCCTATTTCGGCCCCGCCCGTATCTTCGCAGCCCCGTTAGAAACCCTATTTTTTCACTCTCTACTGCCCTTTTTGGCCATGCGACAGTACGATAACCTGGACGACGACGACCTCGACGACGACGATAAGCTCGATTCTTTCGCCCGCACGGGCGGAGCCAAAACCCGCGGCTCGGGCGAGGACCAGCTCTCCGCCAAATACGCCGACTACCTGATGTGGCGCGATACCGGCTCCTCGCACGACGAGGCGCTCGACCTGGCCTCCATGACCGAAGAAGAATTCACCACTGCCGAAGCTGCCGAAGACCCCGACGGCAGCAGCGGCATGGGCCGCCTCGACGACGATGACGACCTCGACGCCGATGAGGACGACGAGGACGACTTCGGCAGCAGCTCGCGCAGCCGCGGCCGGGGCGATGATTATGACAGCGACTATTAGTAGGCTAGTAGGCGCGTGAACCTCACCCCCCGGCCCCCTCTCCAAAAGAGAGGGGGAGCCTGACGACTTTCGGTAAAAAATAAAAAAGGCTTTCAGCATCGCTGAAAGCCTTTTTTATTTTCAATGCACACCTATTTGCGGTCGGCTCCCCCTCTTTTTTGGAGAGGGGGCTGGGGGGTGAGGTTCACCAGCTGGCGAGTCCTACTTCTTCCCAAACACCCGCTGCAAAATAGCAGTACTCTGCGCAGCCGGGTTCTGGCGAATCTTAGCTTCCTGCTGCGCCAGTAGCACAAACAAGCCGTCTACAGTTTGGGCCGTCACGTAGTCGGTGAGGTCGGCTTTGGCGGGCGTCACGAGCGGCAATTTGTTGTAGCGGTCGATGAGCTTGGCGTACGTAGCATTGGCCCCTACCTGGTCGAGGCTCTGCACGATGCTGGGGCGCAGGGCCGCGTTGAGGGCGGCTTCCGAGTTTTTGCGGAGCAGCTGAGTGGCGGCGTCTTTCTGGCTGCTGGTCACCAGAGAAAGGGCATCGGTGATAGTGAGCTGCTGCAAGGCATTGATAAATATATCCTTAGCAGCGGGGGCGGCGGTTTCGGCAGCGCGGTTGAGGAGGTTGGTGGCTTGCTCTACGGCGGCCTTGCCCAACGGGCCGGGGAAGGCGCTGAGAGTGGTTGCTACCAGCTGGGCATCGGGCGGGAAGGGAATACGGATATCGTCGTTGAGGTTGAACCCGTCTTTTTCGGAAGCGAAAGCCACGGCTTTGGTGATGCCGGTGGTCAGTGCCTCACGCAAACCGGTGCTGGCTTCGGCCTCGGTGAGGGGCGCTACGGGCGCGGGAGCCGGGGTGGCGGCGACGGTGGTTTTGGTAGTCGTAGCCTTAGTCGTGGTAGTTGCTTTAGCAGCGGGTTTGGCTACGGCTTTTTTGGTGGTAGTCGTTGTTTTTTTGGTCGTGGTGGTCTTTTTGGTTTGAGCCACGGCTGGCACGGCGGCGAGGAGGGCCAGTGCTAGTAGGAGGTTTTTCATATCAAGTAAGAAGAAAAGAAGCGGGCTCAAAAACCAGACGGCTCGTATAGCTGTCCTGCAAGCACCGCGTTGCAAAGTTGCCTATAAAACCTTGCCAAAACCCTCCCACTCCGCTCAATGGACGTTGAAATCATGACAATCGGCGACGAGCTGCTCTACGGGCAGGTCGTGGATACTAACTCGGCCTTTATGGGCCAGCAGCTCGGCCGCCTAGGCCTGCGCGTGCGCCAGATAACCAGCGTGAGCGACCGCGCCGACGAGATAGTGGCTGCCCTCGACCAGGCCCGCCAGCGCGCCAAAGTTATCCTCACCACCGGCGGCCTCGGCCCCACCAAAGACGACCTAACCAAGCACGTACTGGCCCGCTACTTCGGCCGTGAGCTGGTGCTGCACGAGCCCACGCTACACCACGTCGAGGAGATTTTCAAGCGCTTCAACCGCCCCATGCTCGACGTGAACCGCCAACAGGCCATGGTGCCGGCTGGCACCGAAGTGCTGCACAACGCCGTCGGCACCGCCCCCGGCATGTGGATTGAGGACCAGGGCACCGTATTTATCAGCATGCCCGGCGTGCCCTTCGAGATGAAGCGCCTGATGACTGATGAGGTGCTGCCCAAGCTCCAGCAGAAATTCAACCTCGCCCCTATCGAGCACGTCGTAGTGATGACGGCCGGCCTGGGCGAGTCGTTTCTGGCTGAAAAAATTAAGGACTGGGAAAGTGCCTTGCCCACCAACATCAAGCTGGCCTACCTGCCCAGCCTGGGCAGCGTGCGCCTGCGCCTCACCGGCAGCGACGACGGCCAGCCCGACCTGCGCGGCCGCATGCTGGCCCGACTGCCCGCCCTGCGCGAGCGCATCGGCGAGGACATTTTTGCCGAAGAAGA
>CAXUKA010000364.1:0-6476 GCA_964251335.1 uncultured Hymenobacter sp. | reverse complement strand
CTCGTCGTCGAGCGAGTCGAGCTGATAGCTGGCGGCAGGCTCGGCAGCCACCGAACTGACTGGCGGAGCCAATTCGCGGAAGTCCTCGGCGAAATCGTGCCGAATAAGGGTACCTACCTGCTCAATGAATTCGAAAGGCAGGTTTGGCTCCTCGAAGCGACGATAAAGGGTGGGCCGGCTGATGCCCAACTCTTGATAGAGTTTGGTGATTTTGACGCCGCTCTTAAGCACGGCCTCTTTCACGACTTCGCCGCGGTGCTGCTTGGCCATAATGGAGAGCAAAAGGGAGTGAGACAAAATTGAGCAGTTTTTGCCTCGACTTATTTGCCACTAATTGGGCATATTCTTTACATTGAGCGAGCTTTTGAGACAATTATGTATCACATTTGTCTCAAAAGCTCTTTTCTATGCCTGGCTCCGCCGAAGACAGCGTTCCCACCCAGCTGCCTGACAACCCCATCCTGAACAACCCTTATCAGGAGCCCGCCCGCCACTACGCCACCGACCAGCAGGGCAACCTAGACTACGGCACCGTGGAGCCGGGCCGGCGGCTGTTTGTGCCCGAAGTGCAGGTGATGCCTGGCAAGCACCAGGGGCAAAAAGAAGTATTTGCCTTCAACGAGGCGGCCGCCAGCTACGGCACGCACCTCATCAACTTGGTACGGCGCGAGGTAAGTCAGTGGCGCGCCGTCGACTACCCCGAGGCTACCCGCGTTACGCGCGAGCTGCTGACCTACTGGTTTCCCGACTACGACGACTCGCCGGTGAAAAAGCTGTTTTTTGCCCAGCGCGAAGCCGTTGAAACAGCCATCTGGCTGAATGAGGTGGCTGGCCGCTCCAATGCGGGTACGCACATCCTCAATCAGTTGCGCGAAGGCCAGCAGTCGGTATCGGACAAGGCGGCCGACCACCTGCCGCGCATTGCCTTCAAAATGGCTACCGGCTCCGGCAAAACGGTGGTGATGGCAGCGCTCATTCTTTACCACTACCTCAATCGGCAGCAATACCGGCAGGATGTGCGCTTTGCTGACTACTTCCTACTCGTGGCGCCCGGCGTTACCATCCGCGACCGACTGGGCGTGCTGCGCGCCGATACCACCGCCGACCGCAACTACGCCCAGGACTACTACCACCAACGCAAGCTGGTGCCGCTGGCCTACGAAGACGCTCTAAAGGGCCTCAATGCCCGCCTCGCCATTGCCAACTACCACCAGTTTGAGCCTCGCACGTTACAAGGCAACAAGCGCGGGGCCTTCGATGGCAAAATCGGGGCCGATGGCAAAAAACAGGAAGAATACGAAGACTACGCGCAGGTTTTCAAGCGCTTGCTAAGCGGCTTCCGGCCCGGCGGCCGGCTGCTGGTGCTGAATGACGAAGCTCACCACTGCTACCTACCCCAGCCCACGCCCGGCAAGAAGCAAAAGCTGGCCGACGGCGACGAAGGCGGGGCCGACGAAAACGCCCGCGCCGCCGTGTGGTTTAGCGGCCTGCGCGAACTGGCGCAGCGCTACCAGCTCACGACGGTGTACGACTTGTCGGCTACACCTTATTATTTGCAAGGCTCGGGCTACAAAGCGTACACGCTGTTTCCGTGGATAGTAACGGACTTTGGGCTGGTCGAAGCTATTGAGAGCGGGCTGGTAAAAATCCCCTACCTGCCCGAAAAAGACGACACCCAGCAGCTTGACATGCCGGTGCTGCGCAACCTCTACGAGCACGTAAAGGAGCATCTGCCCAAGATGGGCAAGGCCACCGAGCGTAAGGAAAAAGGCGCGGCCTACGTTGAGAAAAAGCCCGACCTGCCGCAGCTGCTCACCGCCGCCCTCGACCAGCTAGTAACGCATTACGAGGAGTACGACCAGGGCGTGCGCGAGCGCGGCGAGCGCCGCCCCGAGCTACTAAGTACCCCGCCCGTGCTGATAGTGGTGTGCAACAACACCGGCGTATCGAAGGAGGTGTACAAGCACATTGCCGGCTACGAGTTCGACGACCCCAAGCACGGCCACGTAGTGGCGCAGGGGCACCACGAAATTTTCTCCAACTACTCCCCCGACAACTCGCCCAAGCGCCGCCCGCCCACCCTGCTCATCGACTCCGACGCCCTCGAAAACAGCGGGCAGGTAAATGAGGAATTCAAGCGGGTTTTTAAGGAAGAAATTGAGCAGTTCCGGCAGGAATATCGCCGCCTTTACCCCGAGCGCGCCGCCGAAGACCTCACCGATGCCGCCCTGCTGCGCGAGGTAGTAAATACCGTGGGCCGTCCCGGCAAGCTGGGTGCGCACATTCGCTGCGTGGTAAGCGTGAGCATGCTCACCGAAGGCTGGGACGCCAACACCGTGACCCACATTATGGGTTTGCGGGCCTTCGGCTCGCAGCTGCTATGCGAGCAGGTGGCCGGCCGCGCCCTGCGCCGCCGCCACTACGAGCTGGTGGCTTACGACCGACATGGCGAGCCCGTCACGGGCACCACTAAGGCTGACAAGGCCCGCATCGCGGCTTACAAGTTTCCGCCCGAGTACGCCCGCATTATCGGCATTCCTTTCAAAGCCTTCCAGCGCGGCAAGGGCAGTGGCGGCGCGAGCCCGAGCGGCGACGAGGTAACGGCCATCCGGGTGCTGCCCGAGCGAAGCGCACTGGAAATCAGCTTCCCCAACCTGCTGGGCTACCGCGAAGAGCTTAGCGCCGGGCCACTGGTGCCCGACTTCGCGGCGGTGGGCAAGTTTGAGCTGGATTTCTCTAAAATCCCGACTAATACGGAGTTGGCTTCGGCTTTCTCGGGCAACACCGAAAACATGCGCATGCAAGCCCACGAGCAGCTGCGCGACAGCGAAGTAGTGTACTACCTGACGCGCGAGGTGCTGCGCTACCATTATTCGGACGTGGAGGGCACGCCCAAAATCGAATACTTTGGCCCCGTGCAGCGCATCGTGGCGCAGTGGTACGACGAGTGCCTGACGCTGGTGCACCAGACCGACCCCACCCTCAAGCGGCTGGTGAAGTACTGGGACGCCCAGGCCGTGGCCAGCCACATTGCCGAGGCCATCACCGTGGGCCAGCCCGACGAAGAGCGCCGCATCCGGCCGGTGCCTAACTACTACAACCCGCACGGCAGCACCCGCTTTGTGCACGGCCAGACTACACGACCGGTATTCGCCACCACCAAAAGCCACGTCGACTACGTGGTGGCCGACACCGAAACCTGGGAGCAAATCTGCGCCAAGGTGCTCGAAGACCTGCCCGAAGTGCTCTGCTACGTCAAAAATGCCTTCCTCGACTTCAAAATCCCTTACCTGCGCGAAGGCCACAAGCACGACTACCTGCCCGATTTTCTGGCCCGCGTGCGCACGCCCGCCGGCTCGGTCGTCAACCTCATTATCGAGGTCACGGGCATGAACAAAGACAAGCAGGCCAAGAAGCTCTACACCGAAAAATACTGGCTGCCCGCCGTGAACGGCGACCTCGTCGCCCTAGGCCTGCCCGCCGACGAGCCGTGGGCTTTCATTGAAATCAGCGAAAGCGAGAAGTATTTCCGCAACCAGTTAGTCGAGAAGATTAAGAATCTATAAATCAACTCTAACCCGTCATGCAGAACGCAGCGCAGCGGAGTGAAGCATCTCGCGTGGTGCAGTAATCCCTGACGCTAGCAACCGATACGAGCGAGATGCTTCACTCCGTTGCGCTACGTTCTGCATGACGAAATACAGCAGTCCGCTTATTTCTAATGGCTAAAAAACAAACCCCGCCCGCTGCCGACCCTACCGCCTACGTTCACCAGGACAAACGCACGCTCATCCCGTCCGAAACTGAGGCCGGGGCCGAGCAATTCAACCCGAAGGTGCAAAACCATATCCTGCGCGAACTAGACAAAAATCCCATTATCCACCGGGGCCAGGACCCCGAGCTGAAGTGGCTGGGCAAGTACGACCACGAGGACGACAACCAGCCTGACTACCTCAAACTCGACATTCGCTCGCTCTACCGCCACGAGCACATCCGGCCGCAGGAGTTGATGTCGCGCCTCTACCGCGAACGCCTCGCCGAGGCCAACGCTCAGCTTGGCCTCTTCGGCCAAGACTACCAAACGGTGGATGAGCTCGATAAGCCCCTGAGCTACTACCAACACCACGCCGCCTGGGAAAATCGCCTCATCCTCGGTGATTCGCTGGCCGTGATGACCTCGCTGCTCGAGCGCGAAGGCCTCAACCAAAAGGTGCAGATGGTATACCTCGACCCGCCCTATGGTATCAAATACGGCTCGAACTGGCAAATCAAGCTCAACAACCGCACCGTCACCGATGGCAAGGACGAGCACCTCTCCTCCGAGCCTGAGCAAATCAAAGCATTCCGCGATACCTGGGAGTTGGGCATCCATTCCTACCTCAGCTACCTGCGCGACCGGCTGCTGGTGGCGAGAGAGTTATTGACGGAATCGGGTTCTTGCTTCGTGCAGATTTCGGATGAGAACGTGCACTTGGTAAGAGGGTTAATGGATGAGATTTTTGGAAGCGGAAATTTTATAAGTCAAATTGTTTACAAGACGACCTCTGGAACTGGCGAACAACTACTTGAAAGCATTTCAGATTATATAATTTGGTACGCCAAGAATAAAGACCAAATAAAGTACCGACAGTTGTACCTATTTAAAACGGTAGGTGGAGAAGGGGGAACAGCTTACGGTAAGGTTGAGCTTGCAGACGGTGCCAAACGCAGCTTGTCATTTGAGGAAAAGCAAGATACAAGTCGCTTACCTACAGGAGCAAGAATCTACAGGATTGATAATCTAACGAGTCAGAGGGGTGCGTCTGGCACTGACTTGCGCGAATTCAAATTATGGGGTAAGGCCTTTAAACCAGGAAAAGGCACTTTTAAAACTGATGAGAAGGGATTGCGCAATCTTGCCTCGAAGAATCGCCTGGAGGCAGTTGGAGACAATCTATATTATCGCCGATTTTTTGAGGATTTTCCGGTGTTCCCCATTTCCAATGTTTGGAACGACACTAGCATTGCAGGCTTCGCTTCAGACAAAAAATATATAGTCGAAACATCAGCAAAGGTTATTAATCGGTGCATGCTCATGTGCACCGACCCCGGCGACCTAGTCCTGGACCCCACTTGCGGCAGCGGCACAAGCGCTTACGTAGCCGAGCAGTGGGGCCGCCGCTGGATTACGATTGACACCTCGCGCATCGCCCTCAACATCGCCAAGACGCGGCTGATGACGGCTAGCTTCCCCTACTACCGCCTCTACGACGAGGCGGGGCAGGATATCCGTCAGGGCTTCCGTTATAAGGAGGTACCGCACATCACGCTCAAGAGCCTCGCCAACGACGAGCCACCCGCCACCGAAAAGCTCTACGACCAGCCCGAGGAAGACAAAAAGCGCCTGCGCGTAGCCGGCCCTTTCACCGTCGAAACCCTGCAAAGCCTGAACCCCGTAGCCCCCGAAGAACTGGAAACGCCCGCTGCCGAACTGGAAAGCCAAGCCCAGTTTGAGGCGCGGGTTTTCGCCGGCCTCACCGCCTCAGGCGTGCGCAACGGGGCCAAGAACGAGCAGGCCATATTTCTGCGCGTGGAGCGGCGCGCCTCGCCCGCCCTGCCCGCCGAGGGCTACTGGCGCGACGCCGACGGCCGCGAGCGCAAGGCGTATTTTCTGCTCGGACCACGCTTCGGCACCGTGAGCAAAAGCCAGGTGAATGACGCCGTGAAAGAGTGCCGCCAACTCGGTGACGCCGATTGGCTCGTGATACTGGGCTTTTCCTTCGACGACGCTATCGAAAACCGCGAGCAGACCATGAATGCGGGCACTTTTCAGGTGACGCGGGCGCGCATCGGCGAGGACTTATTGCAGGAAGGCTTGCTGAAAAAGGACAAGAAAGCGGCGTCATTCGTTACCATCGGTGAGCCCGAAATTGGGCTGCTGCGCGATGAGCAAGCGGGCACTGCCATCGTCGAAGTGCGCGGCCTCGACATCTGGGACCCCATCAACAACCGCCTGGCTGCCCGCTCGGTCGATGACATTGCCTACTGGATGCTCGACGATAATTACGACGGCTCTAATTTTCTGGTGCGGCAGGTATTCTTCTGCGGCGGCGAGAAGGGAGAATTCAAAAAATGGCGCACTAAGCTTGACGGCCAAGCCAGCGCCACGGCAAAGAAAAAAGCCGAGCAAACCTTGCGCATCGAGTTGGATGAAGATGCCTGGGAGCGGCTCTATGGCTTCCAATCACACCCTATTCTACTTCAGAAGGGCAAGCAAGTGGCGGTGCGCGTTATCAGCCAGTTCGGGGAGGAAAGCACGCGCGTGCTGACACTATAGCTTGGTAGCTACGCTTATTTATTAAACAAGCAAAAGCCTCGGCTTTTCCTACGTGGAAAAGCCGAGGCTTTTGCTTGTTACTTGTTAGCTAACAATTTATTAGTTATGGCTAACGCGCTGGGTAGTAGTACCGGCAGCCGTAGCAATGCGAAGCAGATAC
>CAXUKA010000363.1:0-6500 GCA_964251335.1 uncultured Hymenobacter sp. | reverse complement strand
TCACGGCCAACCCCGAGGATTACACCAACCGCGGCAGCATCGTGACGCCCCTAAAAGACCGTATTGACGCGCAGATTATCACGCACTATCCCAACTCGATTGAAATCGGCAAGCGCATTACCAAGCAGGAAGCCCGCATTAAAGAGGTGCAGAAGGGCATGGTAACGACCAACGAAATCATCAGCGACCTAGTGGAGCAAGTGGCCATTGAGGCCCGCGGCTCCGAGTTTGTGGATGCTAAGTCGGGCGTATCGGCCCGCCTCACCATCTCGGCCTACGAGCAGGTGATTGCCGGTGCTGAGCGCCGCGCCCTCATCAATGGCGAAAAGAATACTTACGTGCGCGTGGCCGACTTTATTTCGGCCGTGCCCGCCATCACAGGCAAGGTCGAGCTGGTGTACGAAGGCGAGCAAGAAGGCGCGGGCATAGTGGCCGAAAAGCTGATGGGCAAAGCCATCCGCACGCTGTTCCTCAACTACTTCCCCGACCCCGACAAGTCGAAAAAGCTCAAAAATCGCCCCTCGCCTTACAAAACGGTGCAGGAGTGGTTTGGCAACGGCAACACGCTGGATATCCTACATGATGCCCACGTAAATGACTACCGCGCTGCCCTCGACAAAGTGCCCGGCCTGCGTGACATCGTGAAGGAGCTGCACCCCAAAGACGATGCGGACACCACGTATTTCCTCATGGAGTTCCTGCTGCACGGCCTCGCCGAGCACTCACTCATCTCGCGCAACCGCCTCACGGCCGGCGCGCAGTTCAAAGACTTGCTCTCGTCGATGTTCACCATGCCGAGCTTCGGCGATGATGACGATGACGAGGAAGAAGAGAAGCCCCGCCGCCGTCGGTAAGCAGTAGCGCGAACTTTTAGTCCGCGAATAAACGAAAAGCCCCGCGTACCAATTTGATACGCGGGGCTTTTGTATTGTCTGCCATTAAGTTGCAATTGTCTGGCGCGTCAAGTCATCCAGGTGCTTAAGCAGCGTCGGAAAGCGATACTCCCCATGCATTGCCGACACCCGCCCAGCCGCCTCGCCAACAGGCATCCCAATACTCGTGACATACAGCGGATTCTGACTCTGCCCGCGCAGCACGGCCACCACCTGCGGAGCCACGCCCGCAAATTTTGTTTTGGCCACGCCTACCACCGGCACCCGGCCGCCCAGGGCCTCATACAAATGCTGCCCCAGGCCGGGCCGCCCCTCGGCCCCGAGCGTGACGTAGCCATCGACCACCACGCAGCTCACCTCCGCCAAATCTACCTGCGCCAGTACGGCCAGTAGGCACGGCAGTTCGCGTTTGTAGAAAGCGCCCGGCTCGTAGGGCGGCACCGGCGCCACGGTGGCCGTGTAGGTGGAAATGGGCGCGGCGGCCGTCCACTCGGCAAAGGCGATGGCTACGGCGTAGCCTTGCGCATCGCCTGTGTAGGCTACGTCGAGGGCGAGTATCATGAGGCGGCAAGCTACAGCGCGGCCGGCAGAGCCTCTAATATTCTGTTTTATCTCAATCTGCAAGCGCATGCCGTAACTTGCTTCTCTATCCAGTCGTCAAAAATGGTCGAACAACTTAGAATAAGTCTTTTCAAAAGCATCCGTGACCAGACGGTGACTTTACGAAATATCAATTTGCTTATTGGGCAGAATGGAGCAGGTAAAAGTAATTTTATTAGTGTATTTACTTTTTTTGAAAAACTTGTAACAGAGGAGTTAGGAGATTATATCTCTAATAAAGGCGGCTTTGGAGAGTTTATTAATAATGGCTTGGAAAATAATTATAGATTCGGATTATCTATTAGGCTTTCTGACGATGAAGAACTTCGTCCAACTGGAGAATATTATTGTGAATTACATGCTGAAGGTAGTAGCTACCGATTTAGTGAGGAGAGATTTTTATCTGATTCAAAAAATTATATAGATACAGTTGGCAAAGGGCAGGAGACGCGATTGCTCAACTGGGAAAAGGATTATCCTAATTTACCACTACTAAAAGACCTCACTGCCTATCTCCGTACCCTACGCGTCTACCACTTCCACGATACAAGCGATAACGCTCGCGTCAAGCTGCCGCAGGATATTTTTAACGCTCATTATTTGCAAAGCGAAGCAGAAAATCTAGCTCCCTTTCTCTATAATTTACAGCAAAACTATCCCCTTGCTTATACCGACATCGTGGCAGCGGTGAAACTAGTATATCCGTTATTTGCCGATTTCTTTTTGCGCGAGTCGCCCTTTGCAAAGGGCAAAATGGAATTGCTTTGGCGTGAACGCGGCAATGAGGCCGTACTTCATGCTCGTCAGCTTTCCGATGGCACACTTCGCTTTATCTGTTTGGCTACTTTGCTGTTACAGCCATCAGAGTTGCCTGATGCTCCCCGCACGTTAGTGCTTGATGAGCCTGAATTGGGTTTGCATCCTTTTGCGCTGCACGTACTGGCCGAGTTGCTGCATAAGGCGGCTGTACATCGGCAGGTAGTAGTAGCTACGCAGAGCGTAGGGTTACTCAACTACTTTATCCCGGAAGATTTATTGATTGTAGAGCGTAATTCAGAAGGCGAAACCACTTTCGCCCGTAAAACATCGAATGAGCTACAGGATTGGCTGCAAGATTATACTTTGGGGCAATTGTGGGAAACTAATTTGCTCGGTGGTCGCCCATAGTTGCTGAATATATGGCGCACGTTTTCCTTATCGTAGAAGGACAGTCAGAAGAGCGATTCTATAAAACGCATTTTGCCAATGTGTATGCTCCGCATGGTATTTATTTTGATGTAACAGTAATGCCAAGCAAACGCGGCATTACCAGTCGCACACATAAGGGTGGTAATATCAGTTATGGCGAGTGTGTTAACAATATCCGGCGCTTTTTGCGGCAAGCTGGGCACTGCCAACTCGTGGCGCTGGTATATGATTACTACGGCTTACACGATTCTTTTGCGGAGGGTATTTCGTTGCCAACTAGGCAGGTAATTACGGCCTCGTTGCGTGCTGATACTATCCGCCATCGGCTAGAAGCAGAGATTAACGACCCTCGGTTTCTGTTTTTTCTTCAGATGCACGAGTTCGAAGCCTATCTTTTCAGCAGCCCCGCTACAATAGCTCAGCATTTTGCCGATGAGTCATTGGCTCCCATTTTGACGCAGGTTGTGACGGATTTCGACAACCAGCCCGAAGCAATTAATAACCACCCCGATACTGCGCCATCGAAGCGATTGATGGCGGCGTTACATCCGCGTTATTATGGCAAGACTACTGATGGGGTAGCAATCGCCGGAGCAATAGGAATAGACATAATTAGAGTAAAGTGCCCCGGTTTTGATAAATTCTGTCAGCGCATAGACCAACTGACCTAATACATAAAAAAAGCCGCTTCAGATACTCTGAAGCGGCTTTTTTAGGTAGTTATCGACAAGGCTTATTCCTCGTCCTTCACCACAATCTTGGTAATCTCGTCGTTGCCGCGAATCTGGTCAATCACGTCCACGCCTTCAACTACTTTGCCGAATACCGTGTGCACACGGTCGAGGTGAGCAGTGTTCTGACGGTCGTGCACGATGAAAAACTGCGAGCCACCGGTGTCTTTGCCGGCGTGGGCCATGCTGAGCACGCCGCGCTCGTGGTACTGGTTATTGCCGCTAGTTTCGCACTTGATTTTGTAGCCGGGGCCGCCGGTGCCGGGCTGGCCTTTGGCACCGGGCTTGGTGTTGGGGTCGCCGCCCTGAATCATAAAATTCGGGATGACGCGGTGAAACTTGGTGCCGTCGTAGAAGCCTTTGCTGGCCAGGTCGATGAAGTTTTTAACAGTGTTGGGAGCGTCTTGCTCGTAGAACTCAACTTTCATCACGCCCTTGGGCGTGTGGATTTCGGCAGTTTTCATGCGGGTGGGGGATGTTTCTGAAAAGAGCCAGCTACTGCGCTGGCCCGGCAAAGGTAGAAAACAGCGCACTGGCGGCAGGGTTCAAACAACCTTGCGGGGCCACCCTTGCGTAAGGCAAACAAATTGCGGCTGACCTTATTTAAGGACCACACTTCATTTTACCTCCAAAACCCTTTTTATGACCAACTTATTCCGCCACTTGCCCGCCACGGCGCTGGCCGCCCTGCTGCTGACTTCGTGCGGCGGCTCCGACCAAAAAGAAACTCCCACTGCCGAAGAAGCTGCCGCTAACAAGGCCGTTGCTGACTCGGCCAACATGCCTACCGACTCGGTCCGCATGGCTAAGCCCGGCGGCGTGATGGTCGATGGCGTAGCCATGACCGCCGACAAAGACATCGTCGACAACGCCATGCAGGCCAAAAGCGTGAGCACGCTCGTGTCGCTGGTGAAAGACGCTGGCTTGGTTGAAACCCTGAAAGGCACTGGTCCTTTCACCGTTTTCGCGCCCACCAACGCGGCCTTCGACAAGCTGCCCAAAGCTGCCCTGGCGGCCCTCACCGACGAGGCCAGCAAGGCCAAGCTGAAAGGCGTGCTGACCTACCACGTTATTCCCGGCCGCATCCTGGCGGTTGATATCCAGGATGGCCAGGAGCTGACCACCGTCAACGGCGAGAAGCTGCACTTCACCGTGAAAGATGGTAAAGTGATGGTAAGCAACGGCACCGATGCCCCTGCCACGGTGCAAATTGCCGACGTGATTTCCAAAAACGGCGTCACACACGTTATCGACGGCGTGCTGCTGCCGACGCCGGCTAAGTAGCCACGCGTAACTCCTTGCTTTAAGGAAGCGAAAAGCCCTTGCCGGATTATCCAGCAAGGGCTTTTTTATGCTTATGCTATTCAGGATATATTTGAATAGCATAAATTTGCCGAATGCCGTCAACCGAAAACATTGCCGAATATTACCAGCGCTACGGGCAGGGCACGCCCGATGCCGGGCAGGTCAGCGCCTACCGAATTGAGGACTTTGCGCCCGCCGACTCGTTTCCGCACCTGCGGCGGGATTTTTATAAGATAAAGCTGTTGTGCAATGCGCAAAGTGTTATTTCCTACGCTGATAAGACGGTGGCAGTGCAGCAGCCAGCCCTGATTTTTGCCAACCCGCTTATTCCGCACTCCTGGGAGCGGCTGGGCGGCCAGCCCACCGGCTACGCCTGCTTGTTTACGGAAGAGTTTATGACCCAGCAGTTGAAGACGGCCAGCGTGGCCGGCTCGCCGTTGTTTCGGGTTGGCGGCGCGCCAGTACTGTTTCCACCGCCGGAAGTTGTGGGCCGGCTTAACAGCCTTTTTGAGCTGCTGTTGGCAGAAATGCAGTCGTCGTATATTCATAAATACGACTTAGTTCGCACGTATATCCAAACGATTATCCACGAGTCGCTTAAGCTTGCACCGGCACCACTGGCCTACCAGCCGGGCACCTCAGCAGCCCGGCTTAGCGCCTTGTTTCTGGAACTGCTGGACCGGCAGTTTCCAATAGCCTCGCCACAGCACACGCTGCTGCTCCGCAATGCGAATGAATTTGCCCGGCAGCTGGGCATACACACTAATCATTTGAACAAGGCACTACGGGAAGCGACGGGCCAAACTACAACCGCGCACATTGCTGCTAAAGTGGTGGCCGAAGCTCAGGCGCTGCTGCAACACACCGACTGGAGTCTAGCCGAAATTGGCTACTGCCTGGGTTTTGAGCACGCCTCCAATTTCAACCTGTTTTTTAAAAAGCATACCGGACAGGCCCCAAGTCATTACCGCCGGGAGTTGAGGGTGTATTCATAAGCTTTGGATTGATTGGCATAATTATGCTTGTCCGGCTCCCGCGACCTTTGTGCTACTCGCTTTAAGGTAAAACGAACGTACAAAACGCAGCATTATGGAAGATGGAATTGCAGGTAAGGTTATCGCCATCACGGGGGCAAGCAGTGGTATCGGACAGGCTACGGCGCTTTTGCTGGCCGGGCGCGGGGCAAAAGTGATACTCGGCGCACGCCGCGCCGACCGCCTGGCGGCGCTCGCGAGTCAGATTGTGGCGAGCGGTGGCGAAGCCGCTTATATCCAAACCGACGTAAGTCGGCGCGAAGACGTAGCTGGTCTCGTGCAGTTGGCCCAGGAGCGATACGGCAAGCTCGATGTGCTCATTAATAATGCCGGCATCGGGCCGATTTCGCTGCTCGATGAGTTGCGCGTAGCAGATTGGGAGGCGATGATTGACATAAACCTCAAGGGCACGCTGTACGGAATTGCGGCCGCGCTGCCGGTTTTTCGCCAGCAGGAGTTTGGGCAGTTTGTCAACGTGCTTTCGACGGCGGGCCTGAAAATCGTGCCGCTCCAGGCGGTGTATGCCGGCACGAAAAACGCCGTGCGCACCATCTCCGAGGGTTTGCGGCAGGAGGCGGGCGCGAAGCTGCGCGTGACTATTATTTCGCCGGGCTTTGTGCATACCGATTTTGCCGACTCGATGACTAACCCCGAGGTGAAGGCCCAAATCGAAGCCGCCCGCGATAAGATGGCTATTTCGCCGGAGGCTATTGCCCGCGCCATTGTCTTTGCCATCGAGCAGCCCGCCG
>CAXUKA010000362.1:0-6502 GCA_964251335.1 uncultured Hymenobacter sp. | reverse complement strand
GACTCCCGCCGCCTAACCGGGATTATGCGGACGAAGCCCCGTGGTAATCATGGCTTTTGCTTATGTATCGTATGGAGTGGTGCAGTAGTGTACACTGTAGCTGCGGCATAAAGCGCCGCCTATATCGCTAACAAAAGGCCCCGCATCGTGCCGGGAGTGGACGGCGCAGGCGCAGCCGCCGGGGGCGCTGGCCGGGCCAGCTTACCAGCGAGGCTTACCACAGCCGCCTTAAGCAACGGAGCCAGGGTAGCATTGCTCAACTGGCCTTCATCGGCGAGGCGGCGGCAGTCCTTAGCGGAGACTAGGCGCAGTTCGTCGAGCTTCTCGTTGATGGTCCGGTAGCTATCGGCTCCTTTCAGGGCGTGGGGCGGTGGGGTTGAAGTAAGCCGAGTGCAGGCTATACCGGTGGCCTGACGCACGGGGCGCGTCTCCCCTACTCCAATGCGCAGGTACAGGGGCTAGTGGCCGTTGCTGGCTACTTTGTTATGCAGGTAGAAGCTAATCTTAGCCTCAGGCATGGCAGACTTAAACACTTGGCCCACCAAATTAGCACCGGGTGCAGTAGTGTTAGCAGCAAAAGTCCCGTGGGGAGCGGGCTCGGGAAGCAAAATCAGCGCTTCCCCTAGGCCGCCTGCTCGAGGCCTGGGGGGCGGCACTCACGTAGCCACTGCTGAGCACTGGTCAGGTCATAAAAGATTTGCAGCTCGAAGGGCAAGGATAAAGGAAAGCGGTCAGCAATCGTATCCGTTGTCCGGTCGGCCTGCACGACGTGGGCCACGTAGCGCAGCCCCAGGCGAGTGGCCTGGGGCACCCACACGTCACCCAGCCAGTCGAGGCTATCAAACCAAGGGCCGTGGAGCTGCGAATTGTCGTTGAGCAGAAGGGCACACGGCCGCTGGGCAGCGTGGTGGAGGTAAGCGGCGGCTCCTTCTCGGGCTTCTAGGGGGTCAACGTAGCCTTGCCAGGTAGCGCACAGCCAGCCTTCAGTTTCTTCATAGGTCAGGGCACAGGTGCTATGGTCGCGCGGGTCAGTGTTAAGATTGAGCAGCATAACGTGAGCAGAATAGGTGGGCTGGAAAAGATGCAGTCAAACAGAGGCCAAGATAGGACGCGCCGCCCAGTGGGCGGCCCCCAGCATCCCGCCTGATTGCCGGGGTGGCGTACACATTTTGCTGAACGTGTTGAGTAAGGAAGCCAGGGGTGACTCCACAATAGGAACTTGGGGCTTCAGCAGTTGATGCAGGCGCGCCTCAAAGCAGGTCGTGAGCCAGTAGCAATCTTCGGGAGCTTTGGCCAGCGCCATGCGCCAGTCAGGAAACCGGTGCAACGGCCCTGCGCCTCGGCTGAGCAGTTGCAGCTGGTAGTGGCGTGGGTCGCGCTCAATGAGGGCATAGAGGCGCTCGACTTCCAAGCCGGGGCCTTCCAGCACCTGCACAAAGTGGCCGTCGCTGTAGCAAAGAAGGCCCGTGATGGTAGAGCGCTCATTGTTAGCACGGGTTTGCTCCAGCAAATCGGCAAGCTCATCTTCGGTAAAGGGGCGCTGGGCTTTGCTGCAATACAGCACGTGCTCGACGGGACCGGTGGTAGGCGCTAGCGGTTCAACCGTGGAGGCTCGGGCAACGGCAATAGCCCATTCCAGAGCCTGGGACAACGTGTACATGGTGGATACTTACGAAATTCGCTAAGTCAGCGCTCATCCAACAGCCTAAAATTATGTATTCAGCCGTAGGCAGGGCGCGCAAATCACGTAACAATCAGGGGAGTTATCCTACCAAAATCAAACGAAAGCACAGCGGATTATCGACTACTCGTGGG
The DNA here is from genome assembly GCA_964251335.1 of uncultured Hymenobacter sp. Classification (GTDB taxonomy): domain Bacteria; phylum Bacteroidota; class Bacteroidia; order Cytophagales; family Hymenobacteraceae; genus Hymenobacter. The sequence continues at coordinate 4,687 of CAXUKA010000362.1, read as the reverse complement.
GGTACCCGGCGTGAGCGGCAGCTCCAAGCGGCACCTGACACCCAGTGCCTTGGCCTGGGTCAGTAGGCGCTCCGCTAGCTCATCAGGCACTTTCAGGGTGACGGGCTGCTCGTCCAGGACATGCAGCAGGACCGCGTGGGATTCTGTCAGGCCCAGTCCGACTTCGGCCCGTAACAGCTGGGAGAAAGCCCCCTGCTGCATGCCTACCTGCCAGCCGTAGAAGGTGATTTCTCGCATAAGCTAAGGATACGAAAAAAGCCCCGTAATAGACGGGGCTTTTTTTTAAATGGCGGGGCTTGATAGTCAGCTGCCCCTGTCTTGCCTCAATGGTGGCCCCTCCAAAAAAGCTCGTAGTAAATCATAAAAAACAGTACTACAAACCCTATCAGCGCCCCGGCTATCACTGACCCAAGCGTGTAGCCTTTCTCCGTTTCGCCTTTCTCTTTCGCGTCCTGATTGAAGGAGCGCACCCCCACATACACGAAGGCAATCGTACCGATAAAGGCGGCCACCGCCGCTACTAGTAGTTCGCCGGTGAACGAAAGCTGCGTTAAGGTGAAGTCAAAGATGAAAAGAGACATCGCCTACTATTCAAAGGAATCAGCGTCAGAAGCCTCACCGCCTAATCGTACACGAATATATACGAATACAAGTAAGCAGAAAGCGCTGGCGGCTATGCTTTGGGTCTGGTAATGAGACTTCTCCTCTACTGGCGGGGCTGTAAAACGAAGGACTTCATCATTTGCAGCAGCATGTCATCCGTAGCGCTCAGGCCGGGGGCGCTCAAGTCTAGCTTTTCTGGTGCTACGTAACCCTGAAGCGCTTGAAACTGCTCGGTGGACACTGGTCGAAAGGCCATTGACCAGTCGGCAAAGCTGCGTTGCAAGATGGGCTTGTCGGCGAACTTGAAGACCTGCTCGTGGCGCTCGTCCTGCAAGAGCTTCGCGTAGAGCATGGCCAGGGCGGCTTCCTCGCCCTCGATGATTTGCATGAACTGCCCGTCGCCGTAAACGAGTGCTCCCGTTATGCCTTGCTGGGCGTTGGCCTCGCGAGCCTGGGCGAGTAGCGTAGTGAGCTCTTCGTCGCTCATAGACCGAGTTGCCCGGCTTAGATAGATGATGTGGTGCATGGGGCGAAACTAAGCCACAGCAGCAAAAAAACCACTTATTACGAGGCTTGCGGGTACACCGGCCATAGAGTTCAGAGTTACAGGGGCGGCGACGCTACGGCGGGTAGGACATAGCAAAAGCCCCGTGGTGGACGGGGCTTCTCTCCTACCTCAAGAATTAATGGGCTAGTGGTCGTTTGCAAGGAAAGGGACCAGCGGCCGCATGGTCGAGCCGTTGCCTTTGTAGGAGAGCTGGGCAAAGACCTCATGGGGTAGCAGCATGGCTGCGTACAGGTCGGTGGAGGAGTGCTTTTGGGTGGCCCAGTAACGGGTTATCAACGCGATTTCTTCCGGGGTGAGGGCCGACATGCTTCCCTCGTCGTGGTGGAGCTTGTCCCAACCCCGCTGGGCTAGTAGCTCTCCCGCGTGGTTGAGAAAGGCTTGCAACTCGCCCACCCGGCGGGGGCCAGTCCGGTATTCCACTTGAAAGTACTGCTCGGTAGGATGTTCGAGCAGCCGGCCTACCGGGTTTTCGAAGTACGTGCGTAGCGGGGCTGGCGTTGGACTAAACATAGACTTGGTTTTGCGTTTTATATATCAAGTAAGTATCCTGAATTAAAGTTAATTGCAAGCTTGAATGGTTAAGTTAACTATTCGACCAATCAACGAAATTTTGGGTTAAAGTGGATTGCGTTACGCACCAATCAATTTTTGAGTGGGTGGCAACCGGACAGCAAAAAGCCCTGTGGTGGACGGGGCTTCTCTCCTACTCGCGAGGTGTGCGGGGTTTGCGTGAGGGAAAGTGGTGGGGAGCCGTAGTTGAGACCGTAGCTTGCGCTATGAAAACACGTACTTGGGGCTATCTGCTGTGGGTCAGCAGTCTGCTGTACCTGAGTAGCCCACAGGTGGTACACGCCCAGGACGAGCTAGGGAACGGAACCTATGGCTACGCCGATAAGGTGCCGGAGCTACCAGGCGGTGGGGGCACCAAGGCCCTGGCGGCAGCTATTCGGGCGCGCTTCCGCTTTCCGGCCGACGCGCCGCAGGCGCAGCAAGCAGGCACTTTCAGTATGCTAGTCACCGTCACAGTCAAAGGGCGGGTAGCCAGCACCTGGGTATACGGCACCAGTAAAGACCGCATCAAGCCGAGTGTGCAAGGTGCTGCGGAGGCTGCCGCGCGGGCACTACCGCTCCTCACGCCAGCGGTGCTCAATGGGCTGCCCGTTCAATACCAGTTTACCGCCAGGGTGACCCTGACGGGCCAGCCTGATTCGCCGCAGGTGGTCGTGGAAGCTCCTGTCAGCGGTCCGGTTGACCTTTCGGGCCTGGCTGGAAACAGCGGCCAGTCGGGCGGGGAGGTCATGCCCAACAGAGTGTATGCCTACGTAGAGCAGATGCCCGCTTTGCCAGGGGGTGGAGGAACCCCCGCTATTCTGGATGCTATTGCCCAGCGCCTGGTTGTTCCCCGCGATGCCGCAGCAGGAAAGGTTTTCGTGCGGTTCGTCGTCAACGAACAGGGAGCAGTTACGACCCCGTCTGTTATTAAAGGAATTAGCCCCAAGACGGATGCGGCCGTGCTGGCCGCCATTGACAAGCTGCCGCAGTTCTCGCCCGGCAAGCAGAATGGCCGGCTCGTACAGGTGGAATTCACGCTGCCGGTGAACGTGGTCCAGCCTACCCCGACAGCAACGGAGAAGAAGTAGCCTTTCGCTCGTGCAGCATAGAAAAGCCCCGTTGAGGCGGGGCTTCTCTCCTACTCGCGAGAGCTTAGCTTTTAGGGCCGACCAGGTAGCTGAGCGATAGCTGCCAAGCGCGGTTATAATAGGCAGGGGTGTCGTAGGCGATGGTATTGTATTCATACTGCACCGCCAGATTACGCAAGCCCAGGCTGTAGCCGGCTTGCACCAGCAGCCCGTTGAAGCGGTAACCCAGCCCAGCTTGTAGGCCCGCATCGAAGCGTTGCGAATACGTGTAGTCGGAACTGGGATTGGAGACTACGCTGCCCGCCTGCACCTTACGGGCTTCTTCTCTATCGTAAGGGTTTCCCCCCGAGTAACTGTCGAGATGGATATGGTACGTATAGTTGCCACCCACCAGCAGGCCCACATACGGGCCGCCAAACACTTGTAAGCCCTGCCCGTCGCGGCCCAGCGTGAAGGCCAGGTTGAGCGGTAGGGTAAGGTAGTTGAGGCGATACGTCTCGTCTATGGTGCCGGGGTCGGGCAGCATGGAGGGGTCGAGGTAGATTGGGACACTAGCTTTACGGTAGCCCCGCTGCGAGAAGAGCAGGCTGGGCTGGACGGCGAAGTGCCCGAATTGGAGATTACCCAGCAGCCCGGCCTCAAATCCCAAACGGCTGTCGTAGGAAGCGTTATACTTCTCTGGAAAGTGAGCGGAGGTAACGCTCCCCCCAAGGCGGGGGCCAACGCTGAAGGTGGCCTGGGCGTGAGCGGTGCCCGCCAGCAGCAGGCCGCTGGCAACGAATATGCAAAAGTGCTTCATCAGGAAAGAAGGAAAGAGTGACTACCTGATGAGCCCCAGCCTCAAGAAAAGGTTGCAGCTTCTCTCCTACTGGCGGGGTGTGCGGATACAGGAACTGCATTACCGATGAAACGGAGTGTACGAGGAGGCGGTTCGGGCACTGCTCGGATTTAGCGTGCTGTAGAAGTCGCTTTCCAGCGTGAAGCTGGTGGCTGTGAGGGGGCGCACATGGTAGATGACCAGCACCGGACTCGACCCGGCGAATACCAGGTTTTCACCGATGCGGGTGTAGCCGCCCGAGCTGGGGGCCGCGCTGCCCTGATAGTAGGTGAATGTCAGCGTGGTGGCGGCCACATCTAAGTCTTGCCGGAAGTTGGCATATATATCACTGGTTACCTGCCCGTTGGCATCGTAGCATGTCGCATGAGAGGTATCGGACTGCCAGTGACCCAGAACCGGGTCGGCGGTGGCTTCGGTCTTCTTGCAGCTGGTAAGACCCGTTAGCAGCAGGCCCAGCAGGAACAGGTATTTCATAGCAGGGGGAATATAGGAAAATCCCCGCTGAGGCGGGACTTCTCTCCTCCTCGCGGGGCTCGGTGCGATGCTATCCCTGCACAATATCCATCTGCGTGATTAGTCCATCCCGGAGAGTATAGAGGTGCTTCACCAGACCATCAAACAGCACCTGCCCCTGCATGTCTTTGACCAGTTGTTGCACGGACACTTCCAGCTGGCCATCGGCGACTTCTTGAATGGCAGTCGGCTCAACGTGTGGATTTACCTCCTGCCATTGCCGCAGCCAGTAAGCCCGCACTTCTTCGTGGCCTATGGCGTAGTCACCCTCCCAAGCCCGGGCCCAGCGTACCTGGGGGTCAAACGTGGTCAGGATGGTGGGTATGTCGCGGGCGTTGAAGGCGGCGTATATCTTCCGAATCAGGTCGTGTTGGGCGCTCATAGCTGCAAGAAAAAGGAACTCTGGACGCTGCGAAGCTACAAGTGGTGCAGTAAAAAAGCCCCGTTGATACGGGGCTTGGGAAGTGCTTAGAAGCTGTTTAAGTTAAGCGAGCAAGTCGGCGAATATTAGCCACGTAGAGCCAG
>CAXUKA010000361.1:0-6542 GCA_964251335.1 uncultured Hymenobacter sp. | reverse complement strand
GCGAGCAGCCACGTTAGCAGACGTTCGCTTACGTCGATGCTCGCTGCGCTCGCCCGCGAACTGGAAAGTTCGCGTTACGGTGCCCAGTAGGTGTAGGGCCACTGCTGCCAATCTTCGACCAGCCCGGCTTTTACAGGATTATTCAGCACATAAGCCACCACTCGTTCTAACTCGGCAGTGCTGCGCACTACATGGTCGTAGCTTTCACACTGCCAAAACTGCCCTTGGCGGCCGAGTAGCTTATTGCCTTGACTGGCGGTATAGCCTTTTAGGGCTTGCAGCGTTTGGGCAAGGGGTGGGGCCGCTTCCGGCAAGCCGACCACTATGTGCACATGATTGGCCATAATGCAGTAGCATACCAAGCTGTACCGCTTACCATCGTAGAAGTGCAAGGCTTGCTGAACTAGCCGCGCTAGCGCAGGCTGCCGTAGCCAAACGGGGCCGGTAGTGGCGGCATCCAGGCAGCTGTCAAACCGGCCGAAGTAGCGGCGCTGTCGGGCGTAGCTTCCTTCGTTCTCCGCATCTTCCTCAGCTGCATCAAAATCGACCCTGAGGTGCTGCAGTACTGCTTGCGGTAGCGAATCGGCCAGGCGAAACGTGATGAATAATGTTTCGTCGGGAGGCAACCGATGCGGGAGATTGCGCTGATAGTAAATAGGATTGCCACGCATAACCGAAAGTAACGTGAACTTTCCAGTTCGCGGGCGAGCGCAGCGAGCATCGGCGTAAGCGAACGTCTGCTAACGTGGCTGCTCGCTGCGCTCGCCCGCGAACTGGAAAGTTCGCGTTACTGATTCCGCACCCGTATCAATTCCGCCGCCACGCTCACCGCAATCTCCTCCGGTAAGCGGCTATTTATCGCCACCCCAATTGGCCCGCGCAGCCTTCCCAAATCAAATCCCTCCTCCGCCAGCATCCGGCGCAGCTCGGCTACTTTGGTGGCACTGCCCATCACGCCGAGGTAGCGGTAATCGTGGCCCAACAGCCGGCGCAAAGCCACGGTATCGGTGCGGTAGCCCACGGTCATTACTACCACGTAGCGGTGGGGGCCGGGTGGCACGGTCAGCGTTTCGTAGTTTATTCGCTGACGGTGGTGGGCAAATTGGTTAGCATCCAGCGTGGGCAGGTCGGTGCGGTCGTCGAGCACGGTTATTTCAAATTGTAGCGTGCTGGCAATCTGCGACAACGCTAGGCTGACGTGCCCGCCGCCCACGATAATGAGTTGGTCGCGGAAGCCCAACTGCTCGCGGTAGCGCCAGTCCGGCCCAGGCTGGTAGTCGTAGAAATCGGCTGGCGCTTCGGCTGCCAGCCGCAGGCCAGCGGCTTCGCTTACCTCCCACGCACCACTACTTAGCTGTTTTAAAGCAATTTCGATAGCTGCTATCACAGGAAAATCAGCTGGTTGCAAAGGCCATAGCAACACCTCCTGCTCGCCGGCGCACATCATGCCCGAGCGGTCGGCCGGGGCCTCGCGGCGGTGAATCTGGGGGCGCAGCAGTGGCGTGGTATCGCCCTCGCGCAGGCGCTGGCGGGCCAGCTCTACCCACTTGTACTCCATAATGCCGCCGCCGATGGAGCCGGCTACTGCCTCGGCTGTTACCGCCATTTTGAAGCCCTGGCGGCCGGGGCTGCTGCCTTCGCTGCGCACCACGCAGAGTAGGGCGGCTGGCTGGCCGGCGCGCAGGGCGTCGGCGGCCAGGGTCCAGGCGGGGAGGTCACGGGGCGGGGTGGGCATTGTGAAAACCTACTGTTTAATTGATTCTGCCATAGCTAGCAAAATAGAATTGTAGAACATGTTAGGCCTTTTATCACGCCAGAAATAACCACCTGATAATGCCTGTTCTGTTTTCTTCTCAAAGGCTTTAGGAATCCAGCAGTATAAAAGAGCCTCGTAGTCTTTAGGAAATTCATCTAAAGCAAACCACATATCGACTGGGGGCAAACCAGCTTCATCCCTAAGCCACTCATCACTCCAGATACCTGCGTCGTTGTTTATTTCAAGGCAAAGAACGCGTCCTAACTCTAAAAAAGCATTTACAGTAAAATCTACGGGCAATACTTGCTTATCACGCTCATTCAAAGCCTCTTGCAACGCCCTTATATAAATGCTAATATGGTCCCAGCCAGTACGATTATTGAGATAGACCGGCTTTTGCGATAGGTGCATATTCCACGCTATTACCTGTTTTAATCTCGATACGAAATCAGCGAGACCCAGCATATCCTACCGTTTACTCCTCCCGCACTACCGTGCCCGTAATGTAGCCATACGGCGCATCCGTAGCCACAAAAATCTCATTGGTATTCTCCTGGCCGAAGGGCGTGAGGTTGAACGGAATGTGGTGCTTGTTGGGCATGATTAGGCTGATTTCCTTCACCTCGTCCTGGGTTTCCAGAATTTTCTCACCAATAGCGTAGAGTGTGTGCTGCACCGACAGGCTCTTATGCCCGGCGAAGGTGCGGAGCAGCGTGGTGCGCACTTGCTGATAAAGCGCCTCAAAATCGAGGCCGGCGCTGGTATATTCCCACTCGGCCTCGCACTCGGTGGAGAGGATGCGGTCGGTGGTTTCGGGCAGGGTGGTATACTCGTCTTTGGGGTAGCCTACGAAGCCCGAGTCGGTGGTTTTGGCCAGCAGCAGGCCTTTGATGCCGGCCCACACGGTGAGGGTTCCATCGGCGCTTAGCTCCACCACGGCGCGGCGCTTCTCGGAGCCGCCGCCCGTGAAGGCGTGCGGATGCTCTTTGCCCTCGAAGCTCATGCGCTGCCAAAGGTGCTCCACGATTTCGATGCGGGCCTTGCTCACCTGCGCGTTGCGCGACACAAAATGCCGCGCCAGCACCAGCCCAAACGCCTCGATGGTGCTCGTAAAATGCTCGCGAGCCAGGGCGTATACGGTGTTTTTCTGGGTATCGGTGGGCAAGATGAGCGAGTTGTCGCCCTTGGTGTGGGCGGTGTCGAAGTCGCCCGTCAGCTTCACCGCCACCGACACCTGCCGAAACTCGTGGTAGTCGGCGTGGCGGATGATGCGCGACATGTTGACGGCCTGCTTGCCGTAGGCGTTGGTTCCGAGTTTAATGGGCATGGGGCGTAGATTGCGGGGCAAAAAAGAGCGGCAAGATAGTCGCCAATCTGCTCCTGCCCACGCCCTTGCCTTATGCCCGATATTGCCCTCAAAAGCACCGCCGTAGTAACGCCCACCGGCCAACGCCCGGCCCTGCTGGTACTCGAAAACGGCCGCATCGCCGACGTGCTGCCCTATGACGCGCCCGTAGCCGGCCCCGTGCTCGACCTCGGCCACGCGGCTATTTTGCCCGGCGTCATCGACCCGCACGTGCACCTCAACGAGCCCGGCCGCACCGAGTGGGAAGGCTTCGACACGGGCACCCGCGCCGCGCTAGCCGGCGGCCTCACCACGCTGGTAGACATGCCGTTGAATTCGGCCCCGGTCACGACTTCAGTCGCAAACCTGCGCATTAAACAAGCCGCCACCCAGGGTCAGCTGCACACCAACGTAGGCTTTTGGGGCGGCATCGTGCCGGGCAATGCCGCCGAAATCGAGCCGCTGATTGCGGCCGGCGTGCTGGGCTTCAAAGCCTTTCTAACGCACTCGGGCATCGACGATTTTCCCAATGCCACGGAAGAAGACTTGCGGAGAGCGATGCCTGTGCTGGCCCGCCACGGCCTGCCGCTGCTAGTACATTGCGAGCTATCTGAAGACAACGACGAGTGGAAAAAAGACGACACGCGCTCGTACCCCAACTACCTCGCCTCGCGCCCCAAAAGCTGGGAAGACGAGGCTATCAAGCTGATGATTCGGCTTTGCGCCGAATACCGCTGCCCGGTGCATATCGTGCATCTATCGTCGGCTAATTCGCTGGCAGCCATTGCCGAAGCCAAAGCCCAGGGCCTGCCCCTGACCGTGGAAACCGGCCAGCACTACCTCTTCTTCAATGCCGAAGACATTGCCGATGGCCAAACGCAGTTCAAGTGCGCGCCGCCCATCCGCGAGCGGGCTAATAATGAGCAGCTTTGGCAGGCGCTGCAAAGCGGCCTCGTCGACTTTGTGGCCACCGACCACTCGCCCGCCCCACCCGATTTGAAGCAACTGGCCAGCGGTGATTTTGCCACGGCCTGGGGTGGCATTGCCTCGCTGCAACTGGCGCTGCCGGTGCTCTGGACAGCCGCCCGCCAGCGCGGCGCTACGCTGGCCGATATCGCCCGCTGGCTCAGCACCAACCCGGCCAAGCTCATCGGCCAGGCGCACCGCAAAGGCCAGCTTACGAAGGGCTATGATGCCGATTTGGTGGTCGTAGCGGCCGATGCCACTTTTACCGTGACGGAGGCGCTGCTGCACCACCGTCACAAGGTATCGCCCTACCTGGGCCGCGAGCTGGCGGGCGTAGTCACGCACACGTTTTTGGCGGGCGAGGAGGTTTTTCGCCACCCCGATGCCATGCACCTAAACCGCGGGCAACTGCTGACGCGCTGAACCTCACCCCCCATCCCCCTCTCCAAAAAAGAAGGGGAGCCATACGCAAACGGACGTAGGCTGTCGCTAGAAGTCGTCAGGCTCCCCCTCTTTTTTGGAGAGGGGGCTGGGGGGTGAGGTGCCCCGCCTGCCCTACGTATGTTTGCGATTCAGCTTTTCAAAAAATGCCCGATTACCACACCCGTACCGCCCATATTCTCGCCCGCATCGAGCAGCTGGCCGCCATCAGCGAAGACGCTACCGGCGCGACGGTAACGCGCCGCTTTGGCACGCCGGCTTTTGTAAAGGGCCGCGATTTGGTGCAAAGCTGGTTTAACGCCGCCGGCCTTGAAACTCGCTTCGATGGCATTGGCAACTTGCGCGGACGGCTGGCGAGCGAGCAGCCGGGGGCCAAGACTTTCGTGCTGGCCTCGCACATCGACACAGTGGTGAATGCTGGCAAGTACGATGGTCCGCTAGGCGTGCTGATGGGGTTGAATTTGGTGGAAAACATTATCCATCAAGGCATTAAGCTACCATTCAATCTGGAGCTGATTGCCTTCAGCGACGAAGAGGGCGTGCGTTTCCACACCACGTACCTGGGCAGTAAAGTCGTTACCGGCGCATTTGACCCGGCCACGCTGCAAAAGACCGATGCCCAAGGCGTTACTCTGGCCCAGGCCATTGCCGACATGGGCGGCGATGCCAGCGCCCTGGCCGCTGCCGTGCTGCCGGCCGCCGAGTGGCTGGGCTACTTCGAGCTGCACATCGAGCAGGGGCCTGTATTGTGGGAGAACCGGGTGCCCATCGCGCTGGTCACGGCCATTGCCGGGCAGCAGCGGGTGGAGCTGACCTGGCAGGGCATGGCCGGCCACGCCGGCACCGTGCCTATGCCCATGCGCCAGGATGCCTTGGCCGCCGCCGCCGAGTTTGTGCTGGCCGCCGAAGCTTTTGCGCTCGCGCACAGCCAGGGGCTGGTGGCTACAGTGGGCCAGCTGCACATTCCGTATTCGGCCAGCAATGTCATTCCCGGCCAAGTGGTGCATAGCCTCGACCTCCGCAGCCCCGACGCCGGGCAGCTGGCCGTAGCCTACGATGCTTTACGCGAACAAGCTGAAGCCATTGCCAACCGACGCGGCGTAGGGTTGAATTGGCAGCTCGTGCAAGGCACCGCCCCGGTGCAGTGCGATGCGGGCCTGAATACACTGCTGGCCCAGGCCATCGCCGCCAGCGGCCACGAAGTGGTGCGGCTGGTGAGCGGCGCGGGCCACGATGCGGTGCCCATATCGGCGGTAGCGCCGGTCACGATGGCGTTTATTCGCTGCTACAAAGGCATCAGCCACAACCCATTGGAAAACGTGGAGGCGGCCGACGTAGCGGCGGCGCTGGCAGTGGCCGAACGGTTTTTATTGGAATTAAAAATACTGCATACTTAAATCGGCCGTCATGCTGAGCTTGCCGAATCATCTTGCTCGCATCGTTGCTAACGCAGAATATTACTGCGCCACGCGAGATGCTTCGCTGCGCTCTGCATGACAATTGTCCTCTTACCTTCCCCAACCCTATGGAATTAGGCTCCACCACCCGCTCCGTCGTGCGGCGCAACCACGCCATCATCGCGCCCGATGGCTACATCAACAGCAACGTACCCGGCTGGACCGGCTGCACGGTCAACGTCATCATCAACGAGCAAATGGGCGCTCGCCTCTGCCAGACGCTCGTGACCCTCACCGAAGCCGGGCAGCTAACGGGCAGCACCGAGGTGTCGCAGGTTTTCTTCTACGTGGTGCACGGCCAGGTGCAGGCCACCATCGGCGACGATAGCCGCATCCTGACGGTAGGCAAGTTTGTGTACGTGCCTATCGGCCAAAGCTATACCTTCAAAAACCCCACGGCTGGCACGCAGGTGCTCACCTTCCATAAGGTGTATGAGTCGCTGGCCGGCTACGACGTGCCCGGCGTGTATTGGGGCGAGAAGGACGACAGCAAAGCGCCCATCTACATGGGCGACGAAGCGCTCCGCATTGAGGAGCTGCTGCCCAATGAGCTGGGCTTCGATATGGGCGTCAATAT
>CAXUKA010000360.1:0-6549 GCA_964251335.1 uncultured Hymenobacter sp. | reverse complement strand
GCGCTAATATTGTGCGTACAACGCTCTTCTACTTTTTCACTTGTTGATTATGTCAAAATTTTGCTTTGCCTTGGTGCTGAATGCCTTACTGCTACTTGCCGCGCCTGCCTGGGCGCAGCTCTACACCGTGACCAACGGCATAGCTACCCGCGACCGCCGCGACCGCGATGCCGTGGTAGTGCAAGTGGATGGCTCGGTCGAAACCACCCGCGATTTCTGGCAGGAGTATATGAAGGATACCTACAGTATTCGCTTCAAGGCCAAAACGTTGGCTTCACTGGGTATCAAGGGTAAAAAGGATGAGCTTTCGGCCCAGCAGGCTACGGGGGCCGGCATTTCGAGCCAGCCCGTGGACTTGTATGTCAACCTGAATGCGATTAACGATTCGACGACAGAGGTATCCTTTTTTGGTGGCTTTGGCGACAAGACGTATTTTGAGCCCAAGGCCACTCCGTCCGAGTTTGCCAGCCTGCGCAAAATCATGGACAAGTTTGCCACTGCGGCCCGCGCCAATGCCTACGAGGTGCAAGTGAAAGAGGCCGAGCGCGCCGTAGCCACGCTGGATAAAGAGCAGGATAAGCTGACGCGTGGCATCCAGGATGCCCAAAGCAACACCATCAGCAACCTCAAGCGCATTGATGAGCTGACCAGTAAAAACCGCACGAACGCCCTGCAAATGCACCAGGATAGCACCCAAATTGCGACCAATGCCAAGCTGCAAGAGCTTAATCGTGCCCGCCTTCAGCGCCGCCGCGAACGGGCGGCCGCCGTTGGGCGTAAAAAATAACCTGCCAGTAAGATACGCTTCTAGTCCCACCACTTCCGCATGAACCCTTCCGACGCCAATTCGCCCCTTGCTACCCTGCGGCAGCTCAAGGAAATGCTCGATGCTGGCACCCTTACGCCCCAAGAGTTTGAGGCGCTGAAGCAAAAGCTGGTGTTTGGCTCCGAGGCTGCCGGAGCAGCTGAGCCTGCGGCCCCGGTCGTCCCTGCGACACCGGCTTACATCGCGCCCGCAGAACCTATGGAGCCTGTGGCCTCGGAGGTTTCGCCCGTGCCACCGCCCGAAACGCCCGATTGGCTGGCTGCTGCCGCGCCTGCGTTGGTCGACCATTCTACGCCAGCTCCGGCTTACGAAGAGTCCTTTGAAGAGGAGAAGCGCAATCCGCTCAACTTGGTGTTTGCCATCGGCGGCGCGCTGGTGTTCCTGGCCGTAGTGCTGTACCTGACGCTGGGCAATCGCACCGCTGACGAGCACCTAACCAGCACCACCCAAACCGCCGCCGACTCGACCGCTGTAGTGCCCGAAACCGGCCCGCAGGCGCAGCAACTCACCCTGCCGCCCGCTACCCCCGAAACCATTCGCGTCGCGCCCACTATGCCGCTCCCCACTACGGCCGCCGCCAGCAAGTTTAGCGTCGACTCGACTGCTACTACTCCCGTTGCGGCTCCTGCCAAGCCAGTAGCTAAGCCTGCCCCAACTACTTCCGTAGCAGCCGATACGGCTATTTAAGAACAGCTGTGCGTTGTGGTTTTTTGCGTCTGACCCTCGGCGGGCTGCTGCTAGCAGTGGCTGGCCTCAGCGGCTGCCTGAGTAGTATTCGACCCGTGCGGCACTTCTCGGTGGCCGCTGCCGGTCCCGCGCCCGACTACACCAACTCAGCCAGTTGGGCGGCGCTGCCGGGGCATCCCAGTGCTGCCCAGCACAGTCCGCCCGGCCTACCCACTCCCGCGCCCCCCGACACGGTAGCCGACGTTTTTTTCCTGCATCCTACCACGTATTTCTGGCGTTTGGGCCGTTGGAATGCGCCCATGCGCCTGCGTCGGCTGCACCACTACACCGACCGCACTACCATCCGCGACCAGGCCAGCATTTTCGCTGGGGTAGGGCGGCTGTATGCGCCCTATTATCGGCAAGCCACGCTCTACACGTTTTTCGACAAAGAGCACCCCGCTAGCCAGCCAGCTATTGACCTAGCTTATGCTGATGTAAAAGCGGCTTTTCAGTACTACCTCGCGCACTACAACCACGGTCGGCCTTTCATCCTGGCTGGCCATAGCCAGGGTGCAGCCCATGCTATTCGCCTGCTGCACGAACTAGTTGATGACAATCCGCAGCTACGCAAGCAGCTAGTGGCTGCCTACCTCATTGGCTACCAAGCCAAACCCAACGAGTATCACAACCTGCCTGCCCTCACCGATTCGCTCCAAACCGGTGGCATTATTGCCTGGAATACAGCGCTACGCGGCTCCGACTACCCACCCTACCACGGCATGTTGGCCACCAACCCACTCACCTGGACGCTCGACACTGCCAATGCGCCCGCCACCCTCAATCGGGCAGGTGTGCCCCTGAACTACAAGCGCGTCGACCCGCACGTCACCGCCGCTCAGATTCATAAAGGCATCCTTTGGGCCGACGACCCGCACCTCTCCGGCTACCGCCGCCTACATATCCCTGGCTTGAAAGCGCTGAGTGCTTCTTATCACTTGGTCGATTATAACTTCTTCTACCTCAACGTGCGCGCGAATGCGCGAACGCGGGTACGAGCGTGGCAAAAAGAATTTACAAGCCGGTAAACCATATAAAGAGAGCAGCCGAAGATGGTGGCGCTACTCCTATCACAAAAGCTGCTAAAGTATCAGTTTTCCCCTTGCGCCAAAGGAGTATGCCGATTAGTATAATGATGAGGAGAACAAAAATACCGATATAATATTCCTTTGTACTCGCTTCAGTATCAGTAATAGAGTACAGAACAAAGCTGCTTGCTAACAAAGAAGCTAGAACCAGAGCCAAAAAACCGAAGTACTTATACCAAGGCCAATTCGTGTCTACTGCAGCCATAAGAACAGGTAGTTTGTAATTTTGTATTACAAATAAAAAGCCCGCTGGCGCATTGCCAGCGGGCTTTTTATTAAAGCAATTTCAGCCTAGAAACTAAGCACCGATTGCCACGCGCTTGAACGACTCAACCGTCATGCCTTTCGACGTTTTGTCGAGCAGTTGGGCGATGGTCAGGGAGTTATCTTTTACAAACTCCTGGTTCAGCAGGGTGTTGTCTTTGTAGAATTTGTTGAGCTTGCCTTGGGCGATTTTCTCCAGCATAGCCTCGGGCTTGCCTTCGGCGCGAGCTTGCTCTTTGCCGATTTCGATTTCGCGCTCTACCGTAGCCGAGTCCACACCGTCTTTGTCAACGGCAACAGGCTTCATAGCTACAATTTGCATAGCTACGTCGCGGCCAACTTCGTTGGTGTCAGCGCCACCTACGTTTTTCAGGCCTACGAGTACGCCTTTTTTGTTGTCCGAGTGGATGTACGAAGCCACTTTTTCAGCGGTCAGCGTAGCGTAGGTGAGGTCGAGTTTCTCGCCGATTTTGCCGGTCAGCTCGGTGATGTGCTCCTGTACGGTGCGGCCATCAGCCTCGGTAGCAGCCAGGAGGTCTTCCTTGGTGCCCACGTTGGTTTTCACAGCCGTGTCCAAGATTTGCTGTACCAGCGTGCGGAAGTCAGCTACTTTAGCTACCGACTCCGTTTCGCAAGCCAAAGCTACCAGTTTGCCGGTGGTGCCGTCTTCGCTCACGTTTACCAGTACGAGGCCTTCCGACGTAGCATTGTCGGCGCGCTTGTCGGCGATTTTCTGGCCCTGCTTACGCAGAATGTCGCGGGCGGCTTCAAAGTCGCCGTCGGCTTCGGTCAGGGCTTTTTTGCAATCCATCATGCCCGCGCCGGTCATGGTGCGGAGCTTGTTTACGTCTGCGGCGGTGATAGCGGCCATAGTTGTAGCGCGGACTTTTAGTCCGCGAGTTGGGGGTAAGAAGGATTTTTTACGTTCTGGGTCGCGGACTGGAAGTCCGCGCTACATGAAAAAAGGGAACTGCCAAGCACTTGCCTCGACCGTTCCCTTTTTCATCAAGCTTAGAAAAGCGGCTTAGCTTTCGGTGTCAGCCTCGGTTTTCTCCGCGATGGCAGCCTCATCGGCTTCCTTGCGGTCGGCATCTTCCTTATCAACTTTACGCTCCGACAGGCCATCTTCGATAGCCTTGCCAATCACGTTCATGATGAGCTGGATAGACTTCGAAGCGTCGTCGTTAGCCGGAATCGGGAACTGTACCAGCTCAGGGTTCGAGTTCGTATCAACGATAGCGAAAACGGGGATACCAAGCTTTTGAGCTTCTTTTACCGCGATGTGCTCGCGCTTTACGTCTACTACGAACAGGGCAGCGGGGAGGCGGCTCAGGTCGGCGATGCCGCCCATTACGCGCTCCAGCTTCTCGCGCTCACGGTTCATCATGAGTTTCTCGCGCTTAGCGAGAGCGGCGAAAGCCGTGTTCTCTTTCACCATCTTGTCGATGGTGCTCATTTTCTTCAGCGACTTGCGGATGGTGGCGAAGTTCGTCAGCATCCCGCCCAGCCAGCGGTCAGTTACATAAGGCATCTTGAGGCGAACGGCCTCCGTCTGCACAATTTCCTGCGCCTGCTTTTTGGTGGCTACGAACATGATTTTGCGGCCGCTTTTCGCGATGTTGCGAATAGCCGAAGCAGCATAATCCAGCGAAGCCAGCGTCTTGTTCAGGTCGATAATATGGATGCCGTTCTTCTCCATGAAGATATACGGCGCCATTTTCGGGTCCCACTTGCGCGTAAGGTGACCAAAGTGGGCACCTGCGTCAAGCAGCTCTTTATAGGTGGTGGACTGAGCCATAATAGTCTGCTTCGGATTTTAGCGTTTAGAGAACTGGAACGAGCGACGAGCCTTGGCTTTGCCGAACTTCTTACGTTCAACCATGCGGGGGTCGCGGGTCATGAAGCCTTCCTTACGGAGAGCCGATTTAACCTCAGCGTTGTCGCTTACCAAAGCTTTCGAGATGGCGAGGCGGATGGCCTCAGCCTGGCCGGCGATGCCGCCGCCGCTCACGTTCACCTTGATGTCGTACTGGCCCACCTGCTCGAGGGTAGCCAGGGGCTGGTTCACGATGTTCTCCAACAGTTCGTTGGCGAAGTAGGACTTTATGTCCCGGTTGTTGATAGTGATATTCCCTTGCCCGGCTTGCAGATAGATGCGAGCCACCGAGGTTTTTCTTCTACCAGAGGTGTTAGTAGCTGCCATTTAGTGGAAAAATAATGCGGTCAATAGCGACCGTAAAAGCAATGATTTACAGGTTTTTCAGCTCGTATACCGTAGGCTGCTGGGCCTCGTGCGGATGCTCGCTGCCAGCGTATACGTACAGGTTGCGGAACTGGGCAGCGCCGAGGCGGTTGCCTTGCAGCATGCCTTTTACAGCGTGCTCGATGGCTTTGCGCGAGTCGCGGTCCATTTGCTCACGCAGGGTGCGCTGCTTCTGGCCGCCGGGGTAGCCCGAGTGGCTGATGTACACTTTCTCGGTCATCTTCTTGCCGGTCACGCGCAGCTGGTCCGAGTTGATAACGATAACGTTATCGCCGCAGTCGGAGTTGGGGGTGAACGACGGCTTGTGCTTGCCACGCAGAACGTTAGCAATTTGGCTGCACACGCGGCCCAGCGGGGCCACGCTGGCGTCGATGATAACCCAGGCTTTCTGGGCGTTGGCCTTGTTGACGTGGGTCGTCTTGAAGCTCAGGTGGTCCATGAGGATTTGGTAAAAATTACCGGCTAAACAATTGACAATAACCCCCATGCCAGATAGGCTTGGGGAAAAACGGACACAAAGGTACCCTTTTTTTGGCACAATACCAAACGTGGGCTAGCTAAATGTCTGAAACTAGCGATACTCCCGCAGCGTCTCGACCAGTACGCGAAAGTCTTTTGGGTAGGGCGCTTCGACCTTAATGGCCTCCCCATCGAGCCCCGTAAAGCCTAGCTCAACGGCATGCAGCGCGAAACGCTTGATAAATGGCTGCTCGGTTTCGCCATCCTTCAAGTTGAATTTCTTCTTGAGCGAAGACAGGTAAAAATCTTCGCCGCCATACAGCGAATCGCCAACAATAGGCGTCTGCACATAGGCCAAGTGCAGGCGAATCTGGTGCATGCGGCCCGTTACGGGCTCGCACTGTACCAGCGCGTGCTTGGCATATACTTCGAGGGTAGTGAAGCGCGTTTCGGCCGGCTTGCCTTTGTAGGCGAGGCGGGCTTTGCCGCTCTTGGTAGTCTCGATATTGCGCTCTACCACAAACTGTTCCAGCGGCGGCGCGCCATTGGTCACGGCGTGGTAAATCTTGTGCACCTCCCGGTTTTCGAACTGCATCGAAATGTGGCGGTAGGCCTCGGGGTTTTTAGCCAGCACCAGCGAGCCGCTGGTGTCGCGGTCGAGGCGGTGGCCCACCTGGGCATCATCGGCGTACTCGCGGGCCAGGCGCAGTAGGCTAGGGGCTACGCCAATGCGCTCGTCGAGCGTGGCGAGAAAGGGGGGCTTGTTGACGACGATATAATCGTCGTTCTCAAACAGGATAAGGTCTTTGAACTTAGGTGGCTTCATGCGTGCCGCAAAGGTACGGCGGGTTAGTAGCTTGGACTCTGCGAGTCCGAGCGCTCGCGGAGCGAGCAACTGCGTTAGGACAGTCAGAACCACTTGG
>CAXUKA010000359.1:0-6578 GCA_964251335.1 uncultured Hymenobacter sp. | reverse complement strand
CAGCTGCTCGGGCGAGAGCAGGCGCTTGTAGGGCTCGGGGCACTCGTAGAAGCCCAGCGGAATGCCAGGCGTCCAGTCGAGCAAACGGAAAAAGCGCTCATTAAAAACGGCGTCCGACTCGTGCTGCTCGGCTAGCAGGCCGGTGATAACGATGACGGCTTCGGTGCCAGCTTCGTACACTTTTTTTACGAAATCGGCTTGCTCATTGAGCGCGCCAGCGAAGGTGCCGGTGGCCACTACAGGCACGGCGCCAGCGGCTACGTTCACGATATGGCGGATGCTTTGCAGGCGCTCCTCGGTGCTCAGCTCGAACATCTCGCTGGAGAGGCAATTGGCAAACAAGCCGGCCGCGCCAGCCTCTATGTACATCTCCGTCAGGCGAGTAAGAGCCGGATAATCAATTTGCCCATCGTTTTGAAAGGGCGTGAGCATAACTGGGATAAATCCCTTGGCTGGCGTTTCCATAATGCTAGTGGAGCTTAGAGGGGCGGGAGCAGGCCGCGATAGGGCCGCCCGATTTGGTAAAAAATTGACTTATTAAACAGTTTGCTTGAGTTCGGCAGGAGAAGTAACCAGCGCGCCGGCCCGGCGCTGGCGAAAGCGCGTGAACAGCAGGCCCAAGAGAAAAATAGTGAGCGTGCCCACCACGATTATCATGCTCTTGTGCAAGGGATTGCGGAACATGGCAAGGCTTTCGGGTAGGTTGGGCGAGAAAGTCATCCAGAGAATGACAATGACGCCTATCATGGTGGCAAGTAGGGCCTCGTGGTTGCGCGTCTGGCGGCTCACGACGGCCAGCAGGAACAAGCCCAGCATACCAGCCGCGAAGATGCCCGATAGCTCCCACCACGCGTCGAGCACGCTTTTCACGCCAATCATGGCGATGCCGGTGCCCATGCCCATCAGGCCGACCACCACGGTGCCGATATGAAGCACCCGCATAGTCTGGCGCATACCCAGGCCTGGCTTGAAATACCGCTCGTAGATATCGGCCACAAACACGGTGGCCGAGGCATTCATACCCGAGCTAATGGTGCTCATGGCTGCCGACAGGATGGCTGATACCAGCAAGCCCACAAAGCCCGGCGGCACTTTCGTAACGATGAAATGCGGCATCACCTTGTCGCCGTAGTCGGCGGGCTGGAGGTGGGCGGCGGCCTGCGCTATCTGCGCGCCAGTGGCCGATAGCGGCAGCCGCTCGGCGGCTACTTTCAGCTTCACCGCCTCAATCAGCTCGGGGTGAACCTGATAGTAGGCATAGAGCGCCGACCCAATGACAAAAAACAGCAGCGATGCTGGCAAATACACCTGCACGCACAGCCAGATGGACTTGGCCGCCTGTTTGGCCGAAGTGGCTGTGTGGTAGCGCTGCACGTAGTTTTGGTCAACCCCAAAATTGTTGAGGTTGATAAAGAAACCGTAGAGCAGCACCACCCAAAAGGTAGACTGGGTGAAATCGCCGGAGAAGCCGCCGAGGCTGAATTTATTATCGTGCTGGCCGATTTCCACGACTTTGGCCAAGCCGCCCGATAGGTTGCTAACTACCAGATACAGAATGAGTAGCGCCCCGGCTGTTTTGATAATGCCCTGTACTACCTCTGTCCAGATAACGGCCTCGATGCCGCCCAGCACGGTATAAATGATGATACTCACGCCCGTGACGAGCATTATCATCTCCATCGAAAAGCCGGTGAGCGCCTGCAAGGTGAGCGCGATGCCGAAGAAAATGGAGCCAATGCGCGCCAATTGCGTCAGTAGAAAGCACACCACGGCGTAGGTGCGCGCCCAGCTACCAAAGCGCTTTTCCAAGTGCGTATAAGCTGATATTTCACCCGTGGCGCGATAGAAGGGCACGAAGTAGCGCGCCGCCACCCATGCCGCCAGCGGCATTGAAATACTGAAAACCAGTGCGTTCCAGTTGGTGCCGAAGGCTTTGCCTGGCACGCCCAGAAAGGTGTTGCTACTGAGAAACGTCGCGTAAATGCTCAGCCCGATGGCCCAGCCCGGAATCTTGCCGGAGGCGCTGGAATACTGCTCGGGGTTGCTGTTTTTGCGGGAGAAGTATACCCCCACGCCTATCATGGCTACCAAGTAGAGCGCAATGATGACGAGGTCGAGAATTCGCAGGTTGTTCATGGGACAATAATGGCCGAAATACTGCGAATTTTCGTCGGGGACGGGAGTAGTTATTCAGTAGCAAACTTATTTACAAGGGCCTACGATGTGGTGTATGATTTTCACCTCCTATTGTAGCATCTTGGCTTGTAGCGCTGTAGCGCGGACTCGTAGAGTCCGCGAGTTGTACAATGCAGCCTCGCGAATTACTTACGCGCGGACTCGCAGAGCCCACGGCGCAACCAGCTATTGCACCTCCAGCCCTGACACACTCAGCCCGGCCGCATCTATCCCAGTGAGCTTGACGCGGTAGCTGCCCGCGTTTATCATGGTGCCGGTGGAAGTAGTCAGGTAGTTCCATTTGCCGGGCTTGGAAGGCACGAACGCTACCTGCTCTTCTTTAATCAGCAGCTTCCCATCGGCCCCTATTATCGTGAGCTTGGCAGTCAGCGGCTTGTTGAGTTGGTTGGCGTAGCGGAAAGTGAGCGAGTACGTATCGGCCACCCCCGTCTGAATTGCCCATTCTACCGAGCCACCGCCAGCCTCCTTAAAAGTGAGGCTTTCCTTGGTATTTACGGTTTCCTTCGCCATGCCGGGGCCGCTGAGGCGGGCAGTGGCCGGCTTGTAGCCCGTTATGGGCTTGAGGTCATAAGCCGGCTCGATAGTACTGGCGCGGTTTGCGGCCACGAGGTAGCTACCAGGGCCGAGCGCAACTGTAGCACCGGCCGGGAAACGCTGCCGGAATACGCGGTATGAGTGGCCGCCGGCCTCGTCGGTTTCGAGGGTGGTTTTAGTGTCCTCGTAGGGCTTGAGCCAGTCGGGAAGGGTGACTTGCTTAGCATCGAGGGCGATGTAAACATCAGCAGCCGTACTTACCTTGAAGCTAGCCTTTGACTGGTTTACAGCGCTTTGGGAAGGCATTTGCAACCACTCAGCTCCGTACAGCACCGAGGGCAAGGCGCTGAAAGTAATTGACGCGTCAGTATAAACCGGGCGGCCGGTATCCAGCCACGTTTGGGCTGAATACTGCGCAGCAGCGCCAACAGGCTTTAAGTCAGTGATGACCGGCTGCGGCGCGGGGGCAGCCTTGGCGCTGGCATCGAGGCTGGCAATGGCAATGGCCGAAATTAGGGCCTGCCCCGAGGCTACGTGCGGGAATGACAACACTAACTCGCCATCCACCACCCGCACTTTCACCGTCTTTTTCAAGGCTTGGTCGTGGCCGGCTTCGCGCCAGATATCCAAGTCTTTAATAACTGTTTCGTTATTAATAGCGACATCAAACAAACGCCATCCAGTGCAGTCGAGCCCGCCGCCCGTGCCGAGCCACGGCTCCACAAAATACAATTCTGCTAAGTACTCACCATTGGGCACCGGGAAGGCGTAGCGCAGCTTTTCGCGCCCGTAGCGAAAGTCCTGAAGCAACGCCTCATCGGCCGTGCCACGAATAGGGTCGAAGGTGCGGCGCTGACTGGCGAAAAACGGATTCAGGCCCGGAAACTCCCGCGTCCACGACTCGGAGCCCCAAGTGTCGGGGCCAGTGCGGGGCTGGTCGGCCTGCCAGCTTTGGCCTTGCTTGTCGGTATAAGCAGGGCCGCCGCAGTTCACGCGGTAGAGGTACTTATAGCCAGACTGCGCAGCGGTAATTCGCTTATCGTCAACCAACTCACCGGCATGCGGCGCTTTGGGTAAATGGTGGAGCGTGATGTAATCCTTCGCCACAGCCTTGCCGCCCACGTAGCCCACGGCATAGAGCACATTGTATTCAATATCAACGCCATCCCACTGAAAATGCGTGCCGATACCAGCGCGCGTTTTACGGCCCAGCGAGGATGCATTTACATCGTTAAAAAGCTCTACCTCATCGCAATTAGAATACACCGTGATGCTGTCCTTGCGCCCCGGCGTCAGCCAGCGGTCGGGCCAAGTGTGCGAGGCTACGTACACCATCGGCTCCTTGTCCTTGGGCGCGTAGTTGGCGCGGAACATATAGAAGGCGTCAGTCGGCTCTTCCCAAGGCGTTAGCAGACCCTTGTAATTTACTGGTCCAATGCGGTCTAGCTCGCGCTGGCCTTCGCCGCCCTGCACCCGGCCGGGGTTGTCGTGCGAGGTCAGCAGCCAAAAAAACTGGCCCGCCGTTCGGTCTTTGGCCGACTCGGCGAGGCGCACTTTCAGCTCCATAAGCTGGGTCATCCGGTCCTCACTGAGCGGGCCGGCAGCTTTGAAGCCACCTTCGGTATGAAGGTCGAGGGTGCGCCACGCGCCGTACTCACCGATGAGCACTTGGCGTTGCACATCAGCAGCGTAGGCCTGGGGGTCGCCGCCGTAGGTGCCAGTCCAGTTTTGGGGCACGTCCCAGTCGGTGCCTTGGCCGCCGTTGCAGGTCGTGACCTTGCGCTCGCGTGAAGCCGTGGGGTCGAGCTGGCGGATTAGGGCGGTGCATTCGCGGGCGAAATCGGCGGGCAGGGTGCTTTCGTTTTCGAGGCCCCACAGCACCACCGAGGGCGAGTTGCGCCGCTCTTTTATCCAGTCAACGAGCAGGGTTTTAAAATTCTGGCGGAAGGCCGGCGTATCGTACCAGACGTGGGCTGCCAGTTGCGGCCACCACAGCACACCTAGCGAATCCCAGCTGGCCTGATAGCGCAGGTTGTGCGGCTGGTGGGCATCCCGGAAAGCGTTGAATCCGGCCGCTTTTACCATTTGCACACGGGTGCGAATTTGGGCGTCGCTGAAGGCGTGGCTTTGGCCAAGCAGGTGCTCGTATTCGGCGATGCCGTTGATAAAAACGGGCTTCCCATTGAGCAAAAACTGCTTTTGTCCGGCCACGGCTGCCCGGCCAATCGGCCAGCTCACCCAACGGATGCCATAAGGCGTTTCCAACTCATCAAGCACCTTGTTTTCGGCGCTGACTTTGGTAACGAACCGGTACAGATAAGGGTCGGCGAGCGACCACAAATGCGGTTGCTTGAGCTGTGGTAGTTGCTGGCGAAGCTGCACTATAGCGCTAGCAGCCAATTTTTGCTTAGTCTTGATTTCAGCTACTACTCTACCCTGCCGGTCTAGCAACTGATTCAACACGGTCAGCGTCTGCGCTGAGCCAGCGTAGTTTTTGACCTCCGTTTCCGCATTCAACTGCGCCGCCTGAGCCGAAAGCGTCGAATCAGCCCACACGTGCACTCCAAACGGCTCAATACGCACCGCATTGGTAATCACCAACGATACAGGCCTAAAAATCCCCATCGGCTGCGAGCCTTCCGAAAAGCCGCGTTCCTCCGAGCAGCCGCCGCAAACCCAGGGCAAATCCTGAATATTAGCCGGGTGGTCGGCGCGCACGGCCAGCACGTTGGGGCGGCCATCGCGGCGCAGGGCGGCTGTGGCATCTAGGGTGAAGGTAGTGCGGCCACCGGCGTGGAAGCCTAGCTTTTGCCCGTTCAGCCACACGGTAGCGTAAGAACTCACGCCCTCAAAAAACAGGAAGTAGCGGGCATCTTTCGCGGCGGCCGGGGTGGCAAAGGTGCGGCGGTACCAGGCGTAGCCGTGGCGATTGCCGTGGCGCAGGCGGCGGTAGCCTTCGTAGGCGTCCCAGTTGTGGGGCACGGCTACGGTTTGCCAAGTTTGGTCGTTGTAATCGGGCTGCTCGAAATTGGGGTAGGCGGCCGGGTTTTTGTCGTCGGCGGTGGTGCGCCAGTTTTCTAGGAGCGGAATTTCGCGGCGGGTTTGGGCGTGGGCGCTTAATAGGGTGAAAAGCAATAACAAAGTGTAGCCCAAACGAGGGTACCTCACCCCCCGGCCCCCTCTCCAAAAAAGAGGGGGAGTTGGACGATAACAAACGTCCGCCTGCGGTCGGCTCCCCCTCTTTTTTGGAGAGGGGGCCGGGGGGTGAGGTGCCTCCGCTCGAATTACGCCTATTTGGCTATTCATCCGTTTAGCTCTTTAGCAATTTTAATTCCCCCGAAAGCCGGTACACCTTCCCTGCTTTCGTAGCCAACCGCACTTCCTTGGCACCATATCTCACCACACACTCGCGCCCAGCTTCCGACTGAATTTCCACCCCTTTCAGCTTCCCACTCTCCCATTTCAGCCCAACGATAAAACCGCCCCGCGCCCGCAATCCACGCACCTCGCCCGCCGCCCAAACAGCCGGCAACGCAGGCAACAAATCGAGCGAGCCATTTTGGCTTTGCAACAGCATCTCGGCCACGCCGGCTGCGCCGCCAAAATTGCCGTCAATCTGGAAGGGCGGGTGGGCGTCGAATAGGTTATGATACACGCCGCCTTGCTCGGCACCGGTGCCGTTTTCGGCGGGTGCAAGCAGGTTTTGGAGGATGCGTAGGGCGTGGTCACCGTCGCGGAAACGCGCCCAGAGGTTCACCTTCCAGGCCAGGCTCCAGCCGGTGCCGCCGTCGCCGCGCTGCACCAGTGAGGTGCGGGCGGCCTGCATCAGTTTCGGGTCGGCCCAGGTG
>CAXUKA010000358.1:0-6591 GCA_964251335.1 uncultured Hymenobacter sp. | reverse complement strand
GCCTACCACCGCGTGCCGATGTTAAAGCGCTTTCCACGGGTGGCCCAGGAGGTGCGGGACTATGTGCGGGACGCCACCCGTCAGAAGCTAACCGGGCAGGAGAAAAGCACCATCGGCGAAGCCATTCCCCGCATGTTCAAATTCCACCAGGTACTGGATTTCTACCGCGATTTTTACCGTTGGCTGGGTCGCCCCGAGCTCTGCCGGGTCGACCACGGCCAGCGCCTCGAATACGCGGATGTTTTTGCCTTCATCTACCTGCGCATTCGGTTGGAAGGCCTCAACGGCTACGAGCGGGTAAAGCACCTGCTGGTAGATGAAATGCAAGACTATACCCCCGTGCATTATGCCGTGCTGGCCCGCTTGTTCCACTGCCGCAAGACCATTCTGGGCGATGTAAACCAGACCGTGAACCCGTACAGCGCGTCTTCGGCCGAAACTATCGAGCGTGTCTTTCCGCAGGCCGATATCGTGAAGCTGCACCGCAGCTACCGCTCGACCGTCGAAATTACGGCCTTCGCGCAGCGCATCACGCCCAATCCCGACCTCATTCCGCTGGAAAGGCACGGCCGGGAGCCCGCAGTACTAGGCTTTGCCAGCCAAGGCGAGGAGCTGCGGGCCATCCAAAAACTGATTGCGGACTTCCAAAGCTCCGAAAATCATTCGCTGGGCATCATCTGCAAAACGCACCGGCAGGCCGCGCAGGTGCACCAGGCGCTGCAAGCGCCCGGCGTGCAGCTGCTCACGGCGGAGTCTACGACCTTTAAGGAAGGTGTCATCATCACTACGGCCTATCTGGCGAAAGGACTCGAATTTGATGAGGTCATCGTGCCCTTTACCTCCGCGGCCACCTACAAAACGGAGGTGGATAGGGGCATGCTCTACGTCGCGTGCACCCGGGCCATGCACCAGCTCACGCTGACGTATTCGCAGACCATCACCGCCTTCCTATCGGCCTAAAGCACCGTATATCAGCTTCGCGAAATCCGCCATCGTGCTGAAGGCTGAGTTAAGCATCCGCAACCTAGCTGCTGGATAAAACAGAGCTCCCGGATGGCTTGCCTAAAAACAAAAACGCCCTCTACGATGCGTAGAGGGCGTTTTCTGTGGTCCATAGGGAAAATTCTTTCGCTAGGCCAAGCTGCCACAGGGCAAGCAACGTAGCCGCTGGGTCGAGTAAAGCGACTTTTGGCTGCGTGGCACTACTTGGCTTACCCTAGCGATGCGAAAAAACTGCCACAAGAAATGCCTCAGACTTGGCTGGGCTAATAAGCGGTAATCTGCGAAAGCGTCAGGTAGTAGACAATAGTGTCTCCCGTTGAAGAGCCAGGCCGCGCATGGTAGGTGCCACTGAACCGCACCCGCTTGCCCATCGGTGTCAGGTCATAGGAGAGGGAGTCACAGAGCAAGCCCACGTCAACGCCGTTCGCCGTGCCGGGACGTGGGGCAAAGATGGCATAATTGCGGGTAGTTCGCTCCGAACCTACGGTGCCGACTACCCCCGTAACGGATTTGACCGCTGCCCCGGCCCCGGGGCAGTGCGAGGTGGGAGCTTCAGTTTCGGGGTCATCCTGGCAGCGGGCGGCAGCGAGAGCTAATGTGCTGCCAAGTAGGCAGAGGCGAAAGAAAGGGTACATGGGAACTAGTGCGTAAGGGGTTCGACGGCCTGACCGCTTGGTCTAGGCAATGGTTGCATGAGCCCCTACGCTGCCCGTCTGCGGGCCGATTTGCGCATAAATTCCTCGACCAGCTTCAGCTCATCCACGCCCACGTAGTGGTTGAAGGCTTCCTCGGTCTGGTGGCCGGTGACGAGGCGGGCCGGCACGCCCTGGTAGAGCTTGCGCGTGACGAGGGTTTTGCGCCCAATCTTGGTCGTTAGGTTCAGGCGGGTGATGCCCACCAGGCGCTGCACCACCTTCAAAAACTCGTTGCAGCGGTAGCACTCGGGCACGAGCATGTCGAAGGGCGTATGGTGCTCGTAGCGCTCGGCCAGGGCTACGGGCTTGAACAAGTTGTCGTAGAAGGGAATATAGACCGTTGCCTCGTTCTTGGCCGTGTTGTCGAGCACGAGCATCTGGCCGCGCACGTGCTGCCAGGCGGCGCGGTTGGCATCGCTTATGCGCATGCTGGTGTAGCAGCACTCCAGGAACTTGTCGCGGGCCAGTTCCACGGTGGCAATCCAGGCATCAGCCGACTCTTCGTCCTGGTGCTTGCCGGTGCTGCGGCCCAGCTCCTGGCGCAGCACCAGCAGGCGCTCGCGGGTGGCCGGGTCGCTGAAGTCAATGCCCGCTACCTGATGCAGCTCCTGCTCGCTGAGCGCATCAACCTGGCCCTGCTTTTTAGGGGCCGTGAACTTGCGGTAGTGCCGGTGCACGGGCAGGTCTTTCTCGCCCTCGGCCCACGCGAGAAACGCTTTTAAGCGCGCCACGTGCTTGCCGAAGGTGTTGATGCCCTGGCTCAGCTCATCGAGCATGTAGGTGCGGAAATCCTGGTAAAATTCTAAGTCGAGGGATTCGAGGCGTAGCGCGATGCCCCGGGCCTGCTCATACTGCAAAAACCGCTGGAGCGTGGCCGCAAAGCCCGCTTTCGTGTTTTTGGACATCGGCTTGCCCGATTGGCCCCGGGGACGGTGCAGCTGCTCCTTTATCCACTCGTGATAGAAGCTTTCAAACGTGCTGGCTACTGTTTTTTCCAGCACGACGGCCGCGGGGGCTTGCTCCACCACGGGGGCCAGATGCAGAGCGGCCTCCACGGCGGCTTTCAGCTCTTCCTTGGGCAGCTTGCGGCCCTGCTTGCGGGCGGTTTCCTGAGCCTCGCCGGCGGCTTCGCTGGTGCGGTTCAGACGCGGGTTTACGCTGGCGTGGGGCGCGCCGTGCTGCACCTTTACCTGGTGCCCGTCCCAGTGCTCGGGCCGCACCACGGCCCCGATGCTCAAGCGCAGACGGTGGCCAACTGCTCCAGCTCGGATAGGCGCGGGTCGCCCAGGTGGCAGAGGGTAGTTAGCTCAGGTTCTGATAAGCCCATTTTTTCGGCTAGCTGGGGCCTGGTGAGGTTGGCGGCCACCAGACACTGGGTGACCTTTTCTTCTAAGTTTGAGGGCATAGCTGCGTCAGAAACGCGTTGGGGTTGCCTAGCTAGAGGCAGAATGAGGTAGTATAGTAGTAAGCCAAGCTACAGGTCAGCGTTGGTAAATAAGCCAGCCGAGCTTTTGCCGTTTATCGTTTTCGGGCATCCGTAAACACTCCTTCGGTGATGACATATTTAGGCGTGCCAAATGCAGTGCCTGCAAAGGTGCCCGACAAGCCCCCGCCACTGGTAGGGGTGATAGTAGTTCCGTCGTTGCTAAACTGGCTATTAGAGCTGTATGAAATGAGGTAAAGGAGCTGGTAAGCGGTATTTGGTTCAGTGGTCTTTTTGGAGTAGAACAGGTCAAGCGTTTCTATCCCACTTGCGGGTTGTGGTGTAGTGGTAAGGCGTACCTCTACCTCATCATAAGTCTGCCCATTCGCAGCCCCCGTACTAAAGGTGGTGTAGGCATCGCAATGGCGTTTAACACCATCGAGCTTATAGCTGCCAGTGCCTGCGACGGGGCCAGATGGGTCGTCTTTCTTGGAGCAGCCCAGGGTGCTCAGCAGCAGCCCGGTGGCGAGCAGTGGCGTGGCGAGTAGGTGCAGTTTCATAGGAAGCAGGTAGGGCTGTGCAGTTGGCGCGCAGCAGGAGGGTGGGGTAATAAAGGGAGCTACGGGCGTACATCCGTGAAGGCGCCCGCCGTGATGACTTGGGTGCCTGCCGTAGTAGACGTCGCGGAGAAAGTACCGGAATAGCCGCCGCTGCTAAGCTGGTTAAGGGTAGCTTTTGCCTCCGAGTCTTTGTACACCAAGATGTAAGCAGCAGAACTTTTACTAAAGGATAGGGTGGCTTGCGTTAGCACGTAGGCAGAAAAAGGCGTGCCGAGCGGTTTGCTGAAATAAACAAAGACTAGTTCGCCAGTGCGCTGTGGGTCAGTAGGGGTGAGCCGCAGGTACAGGTAATCAGCGCCATTGGAGTTAATACCTACTGTTACTTGGCAAGGCGTGACCACTCCGTCGAGTGTATAAGTGCCTGTGTTAATTGAGCGGGCCGTAGGGTCGTCTTTCTTGGAACAGCCCAAGGTGCTCAGCAGCAGGGTGGCAGCGACTAAGGGCGTGGCGAGTAAGCGTGCGTTCATAGTAGATAGTGCAGGTGATGCTGGCGTGCGGCAGCGTAATGGTTTCTTCTTTAGAGGCTACTATAGCTGCACGTTATCAAAGGTGCCGGCCGAGATGGTATGGGTTACCGTATAGGTCATAGGCCCAGAAAAGACGCGGGCCTCGCCAGCGAAATTTCCAGAGAGCACACCAGTGCTGGAAATCGCTTTAGTATCAATAGTGAAGAAGTAGCCAATATACAACATTTTGTTGGTGTTGTACACCATTCCGCCTGAACTGTAGTCATATACATAATCATAATCGCTAATAGGTTGGCCAATTCGCTTCCAAAATTTGATTTCAAGAACTTCTGGCCCGCTGCTTGGCTGCGGATTAGTCGTTAGGCTGATAGTTAAGTCGTCGCGGTTTGCCGAGGCAGTGGTGCTAGCTGTCTGTGTTATTAGGCAGTTTTTAGTTTGCCCATCGAGTATATAGCTACCAGTGCTTTCCATTTTAGCTGATGGACCATCTTTCTTGGAACAGGCATTGGTGAATACTAGCAGCAGGATAGCAGCCGGCAGGAGGTAGTGGTGGCGTAAGCGTTGCATCATAGAAAAGGAGGTAGGTTAGTTCGGGCGGGTATGACTGGCACGCAGCAGGTTGTGTCTTGAGAGACTAGCCCTTAGGGCCGAATAAGTAAGCTGCTGACAATTGGAAACCACGATTTTTAATAACAGGAGCCTCGTAGTAATTACCGGCAGTAGGCGCGTAGGCGGCCCCGATATTGCGCAGGCCCAGGCTGAAGCTGGCTTGTAGCTGAAGCGCGTCAAACCCGTAGCCTACGCCTACTTGCAAGCCGGCATCAAGGCGGCGCAGGTAGTAGTCGCTGCCACTGGTGGCGTAGGTGTCGCCAGGCTTTACAGTACCATCGTAGGCCGGGCCTCCTAAACTTGGCTGGCCAGAACCGCTATTTGTTCTGACGCGATAAGTGCCACCCAGCAGCCAGCCTACATAAGGGCCGAGAAACACCTGTCCGCCTTGCCCATTAGCTCGCTGGCTGTAGAGCAGGTTAACGGGGAGCGTCAGGTAGTTGAGCCCCAAGGTATATTCCTGGTAGTAGCCGTAATTATTGGGTTGGTAGTAGGAAGAGGTACCGTAGCCCGGGGCTTTGCGGGCGTAGAGCAGTGCGGGCTGCACAGCCCAGTGGTCACCAAAATTTACTTGCGCCACTATGCCGGCTTCAAACCCACTGCGGTAAGAACTGAACGTGCTGAAGTAGTCGGGGTAATCCGAGACGTTGAAACTGGCAGCGGAAAGAGCGTAACTCAGCTTGGGACCAATGCGAAACGTAGTTTGGGCCTGTGCGGCAGTGGCGAGCAGCATGAGGCTGCTAGTCAGCAGCGGAGTAGTAAACCGTTTGTTCATGGAGTTTAGGTAGAGCGGGTGAAGCTGGCGTGCAGCAGGCTGATGGTTTCGTCTTTAGCAGTCGATGGGCGCTAGAGCCGTACATCCGTAAATACTCCGTCCGAGATTTTACTGTAGGCAGGTAAACCATTAACAGGATAACCAGGGCTAGAAGGTGAACCGTTGGTTAACCACGAGCCAGCGAAGATGGCAGATACCCCATTGTTGCTCGTTGAGGTGATGGGGGACTTCATAGCATAGAGGTCAGACGTATAGGTAGCGGCAGGGAAAACTGTCTCGCCTTTTGTGTATAGGTACATGTAGTCATAGTGGTAAGCGGTATCAGCTTGACCAGAGCGTTTTATAAAAATTACTTTAAGGTTTTCTTCGCCGCTGGCGGGCTTCGGGGTGGTAGTGAGATACACCGTCAATATATCGATAGGATAACTGCTGGTAGGGACTGTTCGGATATAAGCTGTTGCAGTACAGCTTCTTAGTACTCCATCAAGTTTATAGCTTCCACTATTGCTCGGCGTGGCAGCGTCTTTCTTGGAGCAGCCCAGGGTGCTCAGCAGTAGGGTGGCAGCGACTAATGGCGTGGCGAGTAAGCGTGAGTTCATAGTAGAGTAGATAGGGCGGGTGTAGCTGGCGCGCAGCAGCGCTAGTGTTTCTTCTTTCGAGGCCAGTAGGGCACTAAAGCTTCGCATAGTTGAACGTACCGGCAGTGATGGTGCTGTAAACGATATAGGTACCGTTTGAGTCAGTAGTGCGGGCCTCACCAGAGAAGGTGCCAGAAATGGTAGACTTTGTGAGCCTGTACGTGAGAGAGCTGTT
Organism: uncultured Hymenobacter sp.; assembly: GCA_964251335.1. GTDB lineage: Bacteria > Bacteroidota > Bacteroidia > Cytophagales > Hymenobacteraceae > Hymenobacter. Next base: position 187 of record CAXUKA010000358.1, on the reverse strand, counting down.
ATTAAAGTGCACGGACCCATTACCAAAATTCCTATAAAGCACCAGATTATCAACTGGTGCGGGCTCGTAATCAGCCTTAGGCTGATTAGCCGGCCTCCGGAATTTAAGTATCACCCCATCTAAACCCCTTGTGGGCGTCTGGATGACTTCGAGGTTGACTTTTAGATACTCATAGCCTGCCAGTACT
>CAXUKA010000357.1:0-6611 GCA_964251335.1 uncultured Hymenobacter sp. | reverse complement strand
ATCTACGGCGGCGAGCGGCTCGATTTCCGCACCAATACCCGCTACGACTTGCTCGAAGAAATACCCGCTGGCCAGCGCACCGGGCTGCACCCGGTCACGTACCTGCCGGGGCGCGGGCTGCTCATTCCGAAGGCCGTGACCGACAAGATTGGCCTTTTTGATGAAAAGCGGCTGCCGCACTACCTCGCCGACTTCGACTACACCAGCGTGGCGCGCCGCGCCGGCTTCCCGGTGTACTGCAACTACGACGCCAAGCTGAGTACCTACCCCGAAGAAAGCGGCCAGACCCTAACGCGCAAGCAGCGCAGCCTAAAAGGCTATTACAACCACCTATTCAGCATTCGAGGTGGGGGCAACATGGTGAATTTCACGCATTTTGCTCTAAAAAACTGCCCAACACCTTACCTACCCTATTTTCTGCTCAATGGGTATGCGCGCCGCTTGGTGGGCTACTTCTTGCACTAGATGAGGGCCGCGCACTACACAGCGGCTGGCCTGTGGCTGGCTGGTTTGGCCGGGGGGTTGCTGGCTTGCACCACGCACCACCTGGGCGGCGAGGCGACGCTCGTCATCACGCACGGTGGCACTTACAAGGGTACTTATCGCAGCGAGTCGTCGGGCACGGCCTGCATTCGGGTGGCTACTACCGAGCCCGTGGTGCTCGACGGCTGCACTCTCACCGGCCCGGGCAACCTGATTGAGGCCGGCGAAGGAGCCAACTTAGTAGTTCGCAATTGCCGAAGCCAGGGCTTGGTGCCTACTGTAGATAAACAGGCCCCCGGCCGTTTTCTGGATGTGTACCGCCCGCACCGGCTGGTGATTGAACACAATACCTTTACCCAAACCAGCGGCATGGTAGTGAACCGCTGGAGCGCCCCTGGCCAGCCGGGCCAGACCCTGACCGTGCGCTACAACCAAGCCCGCAACATCGACGGGCGCTGGCGGAGCAACAGCGGCAGCACGCATTGTAGCTTCTTGATTTTGAATACTGTGCAGCACTTACCTGGCGTCGAAATCGCCTACAATGAGGTGCTGAACACGCCCGACAAGAGCTTGGTTGAGGATAACATCAACCTCTACAACTCGTCGGGCACAGCCCAAAGTCCGCTGCACGTCCACGACAATTTTGTGCGCGGGGCTTACCCCTATCCAGCCACGGCGGCTACGTTCACGGGCACCGGCATGACCACTGACGGCGACGCCAAAACGGCCACTGAGGCATCGGCTTTCATCGAAGCCGACCACAACCAGTTTGTGGGTACCGGCAACGCGGCCATGAACCTGGCGGCTGGCCATGACATCTATTACCACGACAACCGCGCCGTGACCAGCGGCACCCTGCCCGATGGGCGGCGCTTTGAGGCGGCCCACGCCGGGCTGGGCGTGTTCAATTATTACCACCAGCCGGCCGACGTTTTTTTCAATAACCGCGTGGAAAAAAATACGGTCGGCTACGCAAAGTGGGGCGGCACTGACCCCACGCCTGACCGCCAGGACCTCAGCCCTAGGGCATGCATATCATGCACGGGCACAGTACATTTGCCTGGCCCCATCACCCCCGCTACCGAGGAGCAGGAGTGGCAACGCTGGCTGCAAAAGCTGAAGCAAAAAGGCCTCTCCGTAGGCCCATTACCAGCCCCAACGGCAGCCAAATAAGCATTTAATCAACTGTTATTCATGCATATCGGAGTACTAGGCCCTATTGCAACCAACGACCTGCTGGACCCAGCCGAGCGCGATGGCCGCCCCTACCCCAGGGGGCGCGAAGGCGCGCCGCTGGTGAGCGACCTCATAAAGGCCTACATCGCTCGGGGGCATCGCGTGGTAGCTATTACCCTCGACGACCAGTTGCCCGACGACTCGCCACCCTTTGTGCACGAAAGCTCCAGCCTCACCTACGTGGTGGTGCCGGCCCGCAGCCGCACCTTCCGGCCCAATGGCCGGCGGCTGGGCCGCACCGCCGATTTCTTCTGGTTTGAGCGCCGCCAGATGCACGCGCAGCTTCGGCGCTACCGCCCCGAAGTTGTGCATGCCCACTGGACCTATGAGTTTGCCCTGGCCGGACTGGCCTACGACCCGCAAGCCCTGGTCACGGTGCACGATAACGCACTGGTTATCTTTCAGTACGTGCGCACGCTCAACCGGCTGTTTCACCTCCTGATGGCGCGCTACGTGTTCCGAAAAGGCCACCGGTTTACGGCGGTGTCACCTTATATGGCCGACTCGGTGCAGCCTTGGACCAAGAACAAGGTGGCGGTAGTGCCCAACCCGGTGGTTATTCCGGCCCGCGCCAGCCTCGTAAAAGCACCTCTCAACCAGCCCGTTATCAGCGTGGTGGTGAATGGCTGGGACGACCGCAAAAACAGCAAAAACGCTTTGCTTGCCTTCAAGGCCGTGCAGCAGCAGCACCCCACAGCCGTGCTTTGGGCCATGGGCACCGCCTTTGTGCCCGACGAAGATGCCGCCGAATTTTGCCGCCAGCACGACGTAAAAAATGTTGTTTTCCTTGGTTCCACGCCGCACGACGAAGTACTTAAAAAACTAGCCGCCAGCACGCTGGTGCTGCACACCTCGCTCGAAGAATCATTCGGCATGGTGCTGGTGGAAGCCATGGCCTACGGGGTGCCCGTGGTGGCCGGCCAAGCCAGCGGCGCGGTGCCGTGGGTGGTCGAAGATGGCGGCCTGCTCGTCGACGTTACCAGCGTGGAGGCCATTGCGTCCGCCGTGAGCCGCCTGCTCTCCGATGCGGCACTATACGAGCAGTTGTCGGCGCGGGGCATTGCCATCGTAGCTGAGCGGTTCCCACTGGCCAAAGTGGCTGACCAATATCTGGGTATACTTTCAAAATAAGTTAATTTTTTAATATTAACTAAATAACTCTATATTACACCAAATAACCACACTGCTTCCCACCAGCAACAAGGCCTTTTAATATTTTTTACAAGCCTCTCTGGTTTATGCAAGCAGCGTTATCTACTGCCTCAGGCAAAGCCTTGGCCTCGAAGGCCGTCTACTTTCCAGGGCTCAATGCCTTGCGCTACATCGCCGCTGCCTCCGTGGTTTTCTGCCACATCGAGGAAGTAAAGCTGCATTACCACCTGCCCAGTTACTACCATTTTTTCCTGTTTCATCGGGTGGGTACGCTAGCTGTTTCGTTCTTCTTTGTGCTGAGCGGCTTCCTGATTACCTACTTGCTGCTCAAGGAGAAAGAAACCCGTCAGGATATTAATGTGCGCAGCTTTTACATTCGCCGGGCGTTGCGCATCTGGCCCGTGTATTACCTGATAAGCCTGCTGGGCTTGTTTGTGCTGCCCCAAGTTCCGGCGCTGACCTTCCCTAACGAGTCGGCCAAAGTGCTGAGCCAGTACCCAATTAATGCGCTGCTGTACATCTGTTTTATGCCCAACGTGGCGCTGTGGCTCGATTTCTTCGTGCCCTACGCCAGCCAGCTTTGGTCGGTGGGGGTCGAGGAGCAGTTCTACCTGTTCTGGCCCTGGCTGTTTAAGCTGCTGAAGAAGCCGCTGGCCGCAATGGTCGGGCTAGTCGTGCTCTTTACCGTGATGCGGCTGGGCTTCCACTTTTCGGGGCTTTACTGGCTGAGCGGCAACAGCCAAAAAGCTGTTACTTACTTCTATAACTTCCTGGCCTACACCCGCATCGACTGCATGGCCGTTGGCGGTATCGGGGGCTATCTCATTTATACCAGCAGCGACTGGTTTCGCCGCTACTGCCTCAATCGCACGGTCGAAACTGGGGCGCTGGTGGGGATGCTGACGTTTTTTGTACTTACGTCTAACTTCGTCACGTTTGATATTGCTTACATCGAGGCACCGGTGTATTCAGTGTTTTTCCTGCTGATTCTGGCCAACGTCGCCTGCTCCGAGCGGTCGCTGCTGCGGCTAGAAGGCCGCTTATGGACGTTTCTGGGCAACATTTCCTACTCCATTTATATGTACCAGTACTTGGCCATTGGGGCAGTACTGTTCATGTTCCGCAGCACGCAGCAACTCACGTTTGGCCCGGTGTACAACACCTTGTTTCATGTGGCCTGCCAATGCTTGGTGGTCGGGCTGGCCTATGTGTCGTATCAGTATTTTGAGATTCCATTTCTGAAATTGAAAAATAAGTACGCACTGGTTGAGAGTACTACTGACCCTACCCCTAGCCAGCAATCAGCAGCTGGCCAGCCCATTTACTTACCAGTCGGTGAAGTCGCTACGCCTAGCACGGCCGCATAGGTAGCCATGGTGCGGGCCACAATCACGGCCGGGTTGTGGCGCTGCCGGGCCACGTCAGCGGCCTGCGCGGCTAGCCGCTGGCGCAGGGCGGGGTCGTGGTGCAGGCGCAGGGCCTGCTGGGCAATGCTGGCCGGGGCCAGTGTGCAAAGCAGACCTGTGGCTTCGTTTTCAATTAAAGAACGCACGCCGCCCACGTCGGCGGCTATCACTGGCAGCCCGGCCACTTGGGCCTCGCACACGCTATTGGGGCTGTTATCGACGTAGGACGGGTGCAACAGACACAACGACTCGCTGAACAGTTGGACCAACTCGCTGGCTTCCAACAGACCCCGGCACTCTATATCGGCTAGCCGCAGGTGGCGCAGGCCCGCAAGCCGGATGGCAGCTTGTAGTGCACTGACATTTACCCGGCCCGCAATGATGAGCTTGACCTCAACTTGCTCGCGCATCATATCCACAGCCGCCAGCACTTCCCGGAAGCCTTTCATCACCTGCGTGCCACCCATAAAAATGACCTGCGGCCGCTCGGCCGAAGGCGTAGCTGTGGGTAGAGGTCTAAAAAACTCGGGGCGAATTACCTCCCAGTTATGATACACTGTGCAGCCGGGGCTGAGCTGCCGCACCACATCCTGGTCCCAGTGCGTGCGGCAGAAAAAATGGTGAATACCTGGCAGGTAGCGGCGCTCGTAGTAGCCGGCCAGCGTCCAGAGTATTTTCAGCCACGACACCGGGTGCGGCACAAAGGGGGGGTATTGCGACACCAGCCCCTGCACCGACAGCAGCTGTGGCACGGGCAGCCCGGCCGTCATGGCGGGCAGTTGTAGCTCCGAGCCGTGCAGGTGCAGCAGGTCGTAGTGGTGGTAGTGCTGACGCAGATATTGCGCCACGATGCCAATGCGCCGCTGATAAAGCGTCAGAATATCAACCCGCACCGAAGGCACTTTCAAGTAGATAAACTGGATGCCCTCGTGCTCGAATTGCTCGATGGGTGCCGTAATGCGGTGGTTCCAGTGCAGCACCGTCAGCTCGATGCCCGGCTGCTGGCGCACGCGGTCGGCAAGGGCACGCACCCAGGGCACCGGATGGGCGGCTATGTCGTGCGGGTGCGGCCAGGGAGCAAGCCAGAGTATTCTCACGGGCAAATGGGCAGAAAATGGAGCCAGCCGCCTTAGGCCCGGGCTGGGCGCAGCAAGCGCTTCAAGTGAAAATCGGTGCGAAACAGCGCGCACTGCCGCCGCACATCGCGGTCGCCCCAGATGAGGAAGCGATTAAGCAGCAAGTTATTTACGTGATACTGCGCGAAGGGTAGGTAATTTTTTTCGGCGCGCACCGTCACGCCTAGTTGTAGGCCGGCTGCACGCGCCGCCTCGACCACCGCCGCCGACACATTGCCGTTGGGATAAGCCACGGCACTGGGCGAGATACCGGTCAGCTGCGCCAGGTAGTGCTGGCACTCGGCTAGCTCTTGCGCGGCGGCAGGTGGTGGGTAGTTGGTGAGTACTGCGTGGTGGGCTGTATGGTTGCCGAGCACCACCTCGGGCTCGCGGGCAAAGGCGGCCAATTCGGCGGGCGTGAAAGGTCGGTCGAAGTCGCTCACCGGCCGTAGCGCCTGCGGGCCGAAGTGCATAAATAAGTACTGCTCAACGGCTTCGTGACACAGTTGCTTGAGCTGGGCATACTCGGCCGCTTGGGCAGCAGGCGGCAACGGCTGCTGGCGGCGCCCGCGGTACACAACATCCCACCAAAAGGCTTGGCCCGCTTCTACGTGGTGGGTGGAGATGAAAAACGTGGCGGGCACCCCATACTGCCGCAAAATGGGCAACGCTAAATGGTTGTTGTAATACCCATCGTCGAAGGTAATGAGGGCATAATTCCGCGTCGGGTCGAGGCCGCGTAGCACGTCGCCGGGCGTCACGAAGGTGTAGTCGTGCGCTTGGTAGTAAGCAATAAACTCCGCAAAAACCTGGGTGGTAATGCGCTGCTGGGGGTCTACCAAGTGCCGCTGCATGTCGGCCTCATGCTCAAACAGCACATGAAACATGAACACCAGCAGCGCGGGCCGCTCGGGCCGCAGGGCCAAGTGTGCCAAGGCTAGCTGCTCGTCAAGAAGGGTAAAGATGCGCTTTATGACAGTCATTTTTCAGCCTACTATTTCTTTAGAAAAAACCCTCGGTTTAAACTCAACTAACAATTGAAAAACAGGGGTTTATGCGCATCGTCGAATTTACTACTTGAGCTACCTTTTCAGGCGCTTTGCCGATGAAATTTATATTACTAATAGCACTAAATCTACCAATGTGTGTTGTCGGTCGAACGCTGTAAAAAAACGCGCTTTTTGCACCTTTCCAATTATGTCTTTAGTAAGGTATCGGC
>CAXUKA010000356.1:0-6622 GCA_964251335.1 uncultured Hymenobacter sp. | reverse complement strand
TTCGCTGTCGAGCTGGCTGCGCGATTACCTCTACATCCCGCTGGGCGGCAACCGCAAGGGCGTTTTTCGGCAGTACCTCAATTTGTTTTTGACCATGCTGCTCGGCGGCTTGTGGCACGGCGCGTCGCTTACGTTCGTGCTCTGGGGCGCTATGCACGGCGCGGCGCTGGCCATCGACAAGCTGTTTCAGAAGATTTTCAAGCCCGGCGACAACTGGTTTATCAAGCTCCTGGGCTGGTTTATCACCTTCAACTTCGTGTGCTTCTGCTGGATATTTTTCCGGGCGGGCACCTTCGAAGTCGCTACCCAGGTCATTCACCAGATTACCCACGCCCTGCGGCCCGATTTGCTGCTGACCGTGGTAGCGTCGTTCCGCCCGGTGTTTGCGCTGGTGACGCTGGGCTACTTGCTGCACGCCATCCCCGATGGCTTCACATTCAGCCTCGAAGGCTTTATGGGCCGCCGCTCGGTGGTGACGCAAGCGGTGCTGGTAACGGTAATAATCTGGCTGGTTATCCAAGTGAAGTCGGCCGAAATTCAGCCGTTCATTTACTTCCAGTTTTAAAATTAAGACTCGGTAAAATTTGTGCAACTATAGGCACGTTGGCATCTTCAATAAAAACGAATGCCATGCGTTACTATCACCTGATTGTTTTGGGGCTGCTTATGCTGGCAGCGGGGGCTTGCAAAGAAGCGCCGAAGGGCAATAGAATTGCTCGCCCAAACGAAGCGCTATTTCCCATTGTAGTGCAGGGGCGCTGGGGCTTCATCGACTCGACGGGGGCAGTAGTTATCGCGCCGCGCTTTGCCGAGGTGCAAGATTTTTCGGAGGGCTTGGTTCCGGTGCGTGAGTCGGGGCATTATGGTTATCTCAATAAGGCCGGGGCATTCGTTTTGCCGCAAGCGTATGCTTATGCAAGTCCTTTTTGGGGCGGCTTGGCGCTCATCGAGCAAGATAGTATTCCCCACCTTCTTGACCATGCGGGGCGGCTGGTGGCGCTCCCGGCTGTTTATAAGCGGTTGGAATGGGAGCCGGGCCTCGAACACGGCGGCAACTGGGTTGGTGACCTGCCTTCTTATAAATGCCAGCTACTCAATCAAAAAGGGCAACTCCTAAACCCGACGCAGTTTACCAGAATCAGGGTACTGAGCAACAACCGCCGGGTAGTGGTGGCCACCGAGCCTTCGCACGACAAAGACGGCCCACCCGAAACCGAAGTAAATGGTGTCTTGAACGGCCAGGGCCAATTGGTGATTCCGTACCATCGCTTCGACCATATTTCTACCTTTCGGGAAGGGCTGGCCACGGCTTCGCTCTACCAGGCCCCCGATGATGACCGGCCAGCCCAGGAGTGCCTTATAGATACAATGGGGCGCATAGTAGCCCGGCTGCCCAAGGGTCAAAAATTCGCTTCGTTTGAAGACAGCGAGCTTTCTGATGGCACCGTTATTATCGATATCAGCAAAGATGGCAAGGCGGCTACTATCGACAATAGTTACCCGGCCGCCATCGACCGTACTGGTCGGGTGTTGTTTCAGCAGCCCGCTTTGCGAGCGCTCAGCGCCTTTGACCACGGCCGGGCCTGGGCGCAGACGCAAGACGACGCTTGGTACCTGATTGATAAAACCGGACGACGGCTTTCTCCGGTTGTCGGCAAGCGGCTTTTCCAGCGAAGAGGATTTGAGGATGCGCCCACCTTTGCCAACGGGGCAGAAGTAGTAGAGCTCGCCGATGGCAAGGGCTTTGCAGCGCTGGATAGCCGGGGCCGGGTGGTGCGCCAACTAACGAAAACCGCTGGCTTCGAGGCCTCGCAGCAAGCCGGCGATATCCTGATTTTTTACGCTGCCGACAGCACACGGCGCGTAGGCTTCTGGAACTGGCGCACCGGGCTGCTGCTCAAGCCGCGCTTCTCGGCAGTGAGTGCGGCCGGCTACGTGCATGGACTGCTGGCGGTAGTAGAAGACCATCGTTTTGGCTACCTCTCGGCGGCGGGCCGCTACGTCTGGCGCGAAGCACCGCAAGCTAGCGCTCCGCTCAACATCGACTATATGCGGCGCAGCTTTTACTCGGTGGCCTCGCCTCCGTTGCGCCGTTACGCCGGCTTAGGTGGCTGGGCGCCATCGGGCAATCTGCCGAAGCCACTGGCAGCTCAACAAGCTACTTCCCATGCCCTTACCGTGCAGGTGGCCGAGCGTAGCATTGCCAATGCAGTAGCCCCGGCGCTCGATGGCCACGCCCTGACCATCGCCAATACTACTGCCGACACGGTAGTATTTGACGCACAAGACAGCAGCTTGTACCTGACCTTGCAAGCCCAGGATGCCGGCGGGCGCTGGCGCGCTATCGAATACACGCCGAGCAGCTTTTGCGGCAACAGCTACCACCAGGTTTTTCTAGCGCCGGGCCAGTACTGGCAGTTGGCAGTGCCGGCTTATAAAGGAGAGCTAGCCACCCGGTTGCGCGCCAAGCTACTGCTGCATCAGCGCCACAATTCGAAGCAGCAGGTAGTGTACAGCAACCCGTTTGCAGGCAGTATCAATGCAGCCCAGTTCTGGCATCGGCAGGGCTACAACCGGCAAGATATTATGGACCCTTATGTGAATTAGCTGTCAGGCTGCTTTTCTCTTTCCGGGCATATTCCCGCTTTTAGGCCATTTATTTGCTTTTAGCTTTAGGCAAATTCAGCCGGCCGCCTCTATGAAATTCTTCCTCCCCACCCTGCTCCTGGCCGCCACCCTCACCGCTCAAGCGCAAGCCCCAAAACCTCGCACCAGCGGCAACTCCATTTTCCCCGGCTGGTACGCTGACCCCGAGGCGGCCATTTTCAACAAGCAGTACTGGATTTACCCCACCTACTCGGCCCCCTTCGATGAGCAGGTGTACCTCGATGCCTTCTCCTCGCCCGACCTCCTCACCTGGACCAAGCACCCGCACATCCTCGACACGGCCCGCGTGAAGTGGGCGCACCGCGCCATGTGGGCACCCGCCATCGTGGCCAAGGGCGGCAAGTACTACCTCTTTTTCGGGGCCAACGACTACCACCCCGAAAAACCCAACGAACCAGCGGGCGGCATTGGCGTGGCGGTGGCCGACAGCCCGGCCGGCCCATTCAAAGACTACCTCGGCAAGCCGCTGGTGGGCACCATCGAGAATGGTGCGCAGCCCATCGACCAGTTTGTGTTTAAGGATGTTGATGGAAAATACTACCTTATTTATGGCGGCTGGCAGCATTGTAATATTGCCCGCCTCAAGGACGATTTTACGGGCTTCCTGCCGATGGCCGACGGCACGGTATTAAAGTCCATCACGCCCGATAAATATGTCGAAGGCCCGCTGATGTTCCGCCGCCAAGGCAAATACTACTTCATGTGGAGCGAGGGTGGCTGGACCGGCCCCGACTACTCGGTGGCCTACGCCGTGGGCGATTCGCCCTTCGGCCCCTTCCAGCGCGTGGGCAAAATCCTGGCGCAAGACCCCAACGTGGGCACCGGCGCGGGCCACCATTCGGTCATCAACGTGCCCGGCACCGACAAGTGGTACATCGTGTACCATCGCCACCCGCTCGGCGACAAAGACGGCAACCACCGCGTGGTGTGCATCGAAGAAATGCACTTCGATGCCAAAGGCCAGATTGAGCCGGTAAAGCTGACGACGACCGGTGTGGCGGCGCAGCCGCTGGGGCGGTAAACGGGTAGCGCGGACTTTCAGTCCGCGAGTCGCTCACTCTCTAAGCTATGGCTACGCGCACGCGGACTGAAAGTCCGCGCTACAGCTTGCCGTAACTTTGCGCCCCTCACCGCAAGAAGTTATGCCCAGCAAAGCCACCAAACTAGCCAATTCCATTCCGCCCGAAGCCCTCCTCAACGTCGAAATTCAAGACATGGTGGCCGAAGGCAAATGCCTGGTTCGCATCAATAATCTAGTAGTTTTTGTCAATCAAGTTGCCCCCGGCGATGTGGTAGACTTGCGCATCAGCAAGGCCCACAAGCGTTTTATGGAGGCTACGCCCACCAAGTATCATAAATATTCGGAACTGCGGGCCACGCCGTTTTGCCAGCACTTTGGCACCTGCGGCGGCTGCAAGTGGCAGCACATCAGCTACGATGCCCAGCTGCGCTACAAGCACCAGCAGGTGGAAGACACGCTGCTACGCATCGGCAAGGTGGAGATACCTGAGGTGCGCCAAATAATGCCTTCGCCCGAGCGCAAATACTACCGCAACAAGCTCGAATACACGTTCAGCTTCATGGGCTGGCTCACCGAAGAGCAGATTAAAGACGAAACCGCGCAGTACGACCGCCGCGTGCTGGGCTTCCACACGCCGGGCCGCTTCGACAAGATTATCGACGTAGAGCACTGCCACTTGCAGCCCGAGCCGAGCAACGAAATCCGCCTCTTCATCCGCGACTATGCGCGGGAGAACATGTTGCGCTTTGGCAATATCATCAAGCAAACCGGGCTGCTACGCAACCTCATCATCCGCACCGCCGAAAGCACCGGCGAAACGATGGTGATTCTGCAATGCTACCGCGAACACCAGGCCATCGAGCCGATGCTCGATGCCGTGTACGCGAAGTTTCCGCAGATTACCTCGCTCAACTACGTGCTCAACGACAAGGGCAACGAAACCTTCCACGACCTCGAAGTGGTGTGCTACAAAGGCAAGCCTTACATCGAAGAAGAAATGGAAGGCCTGCGCTTCCGCATCGGCCCCAAGTCGTTTTACCAAACCAACTCAGCCGGGGCCTTCAACCTCTACAAAGTGGCCCGCGAGTTTGCCGAAATCAAGCCCACCGACCTCGTGTATGACCTTTACACCGGCGCGGGCACCATCGCCAATTTCGTGGCCCGCCAAGCCAAGCGCGTGGTCGGCGTGGAGTACGTGGAGCAGGCCGTGCTCGATGCCCGCGTTAACTCTGATATCAACGGCGTGACCAACACCGAGTTCTTCGCCGGCGACATGAAGGACCTGCTCACCGAGGCCTTCACCAGCCACCACGGCCACCCCGACGTCATCATCACCGACCCGCCCCGCGCCGGCATGCACGAAGACGTGGTGAAGCGCCTCGTGGAGCTGCGCACGCCCCGCGTCGTCTACATCAGCTGCAACCCCGCCACCCAGGCCCGCGACCTAGAGCTGCTCGACGAGGTGTACAAAGTAACCCGCGTGCAGCCGGTGGATATGTTTCCGCACACCCACCACGTGGAGAACGTGGTGCTACTGGAGTTGAAGTAGGGTTACGGACGACAACTATGCGCTTACTGCTTCTATTTCTATTAAGCGTACTTTGTCATCATGGGTTTGCTCAATCTTCGCTGAAAGACACCCTACAAAAAGATTTTGCTAAGAGTAGAAAGAAGCCGTGGTCAATGCATGATTCATGGTTTTGCGAGGATAGTGTGGACTTATTTAGCAGGGACACCATTGTGTTTCATAACAATCCAAAGTATCCTTTTTTGGCCCTTGCAAAAACTAAGACCTGCATTTTCACTGTCTGGGGATTTACTTCTAGAACACGCATAACACAATCCACCTATTACTTCTGCGTAGGCCACGGCTTATTTTCTCAGGCTTTAGACGGCAGTAACAAATATTATTTTAGAATCAAAGAGCGACCCAACTCTACCACAATAAAGCTTATTAACTACCGGCAGCAATCAGGCTGGTTTAAAGCTTCTCGCTCTATTGAATATGATTCTGCCAGTAAAAAAAGCTACCCAAGTTTAACGCTGATACGCTTAAAGAAATAGCATATTCCATAATGGATTACTTCAACGACCCCGAGCTAAACGGCAAATACCTCGGCACGATTACCAAGGATTTTGCTACTGCCTCCGACACGATTAAGGAAGCCTCATACCAGATTCGCAAGCGCGAGATTTCGCAGTACCCGGTATTCATCTTTGCCCGGCAGGCCGTGCAGCTCGGCAGCCTGCTCATCAACGCCGACGAGCAGGATTTGCAGTGGCACGTCTTCGCCAGCTACCTCGAAATCCTGGCCCAGCAAGGCATCGTGGACCCCGAGAAAATCGAGGATTTTCAAAGCACCTGGAAAAACCCCGACGAGTTTTGCTGCCTTTTTGTGGTCGATGAGGAATTCACGAATTTCGTGTACATCCCCTACCCCGAAGATTAGCATCAACTACTAAAAACGAGTCATGCTGAACGCAGTGAAGCATCTCTACCGCACCGTCTGGATTCGTCCAACGGTGCGGTAGAGATGCTTCACTGCGTTCAGCATGACAGACGTTTCTGCCTTTGGCTTACGATTGGAAATGATTCCAGCCTTGTGCCGTGAGCGGCACGGCCTGCCCACCTTTCGTTATCAAATTCACCGCATCGTTGTGCTCCGTCAGGTGCCCGATAACGGTGATATCGGGGTGGTTTTTAATCTTGGCGTGGTCGGCCACCGGGATGGTGAACACCAACTCATAGTCCTCGCCGCCATTGAGAGCGGCCGTAATCGGGTCGAGGTTGAACTCGGCCGCCGCTTCGAGCGTGGGGTTAGCTAGCGGCAGGTATTCGCTGAACAGCCGCGCTCCGGTGCCGCTGGCGGCGCACAGGTGCAGCACTTCGGAGGCGAGGCCGTCCGAAATATCGATCATGGCGGTGGGGTGCAC
>CAXUKA010000355.1:0-6644 GCA_964251335.1 uncultured Hymenobacter sp. | reverse complement strand
GGGCACTAGCACTAGTCAGCAGCATAGGACCTTCTCCCAATAAGAGCCAATCTTTAGATACATTTGGGTAAACCTCAAATACCTTGCAGGTCAAGTCCCAGCCGGGCTTATTACGCTCATCTACTAAATGCTGGATAACCGTGGCAGTTCTATCCAGCGACAGCGCAAAAGCATTTTTACTAATGCCGAGGTGTTGAATCAGCTGCAAGAAGCGCTGGCCGGGCGTTGAGTCGGGCATTTGTGCAAATGTATAATTTATACAAATGTATACTATTTCAGCTTCTTTAATTCGCTAAGCCGGCTGCTTGGCATTATCCACGGAGCCAGCGTGGAATAGGCAAACAGATAATCGTCTTCCGGCGCAAGATTGAGCACTACATGCGGAAAGCTAAAGCTGGTGTACAGCACCAGCCCTTTTGGGGTAAGCGCAAACTCTCCTAAGCAAGGCAGGGCAGCGGGGCGTAGGTGCTGCGTAGTATCGTTCCACCCGGTGTACTCACACACGGTTTCCCAGTCGGTCGAATCGTAGGTAGCATCTTGAGTTACTTCAAGACGGTATGCCCGTAGCCGTGCCTCAATACGCTGGTGCCATTGCTGGCGGAGCGCGAGAGTGTCGGATAGCAGGTCGGGCAGCGCCAATTGGCGGCCGGTGTGCACGTCGAATGTGACGTGGCTCGTCGCCGTTGAGGGATAAGCTCCCATGTATTCGTGTACAAGCGCCAGCGATAGCAACCCAGCCCGATTGAGCAGCACTTCATAACCCGTGCTGAACATTCCTATCCGACTATTCGCATTATACTCGGCTACGGCCCGGCGAATAGCCTGCCGGACGCTAACCGCCCGGGTTGTATCCTCCAGGTTGGCCGTGAGCAGCAGGTGCAGCAGGGTCGCATTGATGCGCCGGGCCACGGCGGCGTTGGATAACCTGACCTGCGGTACTTCGAAGCGTGGCACGGCCGACAGACGCACCAAGATGACTTGTACGGTATCCTTTGGCCAGTGAGCCAGGCGGTCGGTGCCGGGGGCTGGGGTGCGAAAAGCCCCCAGCGGTGGGGCAACTGGCCGCGCTACCGCTGGGGGCTTGGTCGGTGCGGAATGCCCGCAGCCCATACTTAGTACCAGCGCTCCTGGCAGCAGCTTCCCTATAAGCCGGCTGCCAGTGCTGGTCTTACTCATAGCGCAGGCTCTCGATGGGGTCGAGGGCGGCGGCTTTACCAGCCGGATACGACCCAGCCAATAGCCCCACCGTGACGCAGATAGTCAGCCCCACCCCTATCCACAGCCACGGAATCAGAAACGACGAGCTGCCGGCCACCACGGCCACCACATTGCCCCCGGCAATGCCCAACACAATGCCCAGCGACCCGCCGAGTAGGCAAATGACGATGGCTTCGAGCAGAAACTGCTGCCGCACCTGCCGCGAGGTAGCTCCTAGTGCCTTGCGAATGCCGATTTCGCGGGTGCGCTCGGTCACCGATACCAACATGATATTCATGAGCGCGATGCTGGCCCCGAGCAGCGTGATAAAGGCGATTATGCCGCCCGCCGTGCGCAGCGAGCCGGCCACCGAGTCGAGGGTGCCCGTCATCGATTCGGGGCTTTCGACCTCGAAGGAATCTTCCTGGCCCAGGCGGTCGTGGCGCACGGCGCGCATCACGCCGGTGGCCTGGTCTTGCAAGTAGCTCAGGCCCTGGGCGTTGTTGGTAGCCGTTTTTACATCGTAGGTGAGAGACGCCTGGCGGGGCAGCTGGTTGCCGGTTTCGAGGGGCACTAGCAGCAGGCGGTCGGCCCCGCCGCCGCCCATGTTGCTGCCTTTTTTCTCAAACAGCCCCACTATCTGAAAGCGGCGGCCCAGCGCGTAGAGGTACTGGCCCACGGGGTTTTGGGCCGGGAAGAGCTTGTCTTTAATTTCCTCCCCGATAACCACCACGTTGGCCCCATTTTGCAGCTCGGCGGGCGAGAAAGTGCGGCCCTGGCTGATGGCGTAGCTCTGGATGCGCAGGTAATTTTCGTCGCCGGCGATTACCTGCATGTTGGGGTTGGTTTTCTGGCCGTTGGCCTTGGCCTCGGTGGCCCCGCTGATGAAGGCCGACACGCCCACGATGGCAGCGGGCTCGCGCTGAGTCAGCTCTTTTTTATAGAGGGTAGCTTGCAGGTAGCTGATGGCGGGGTACTGCTTGCCCTGCACGCCACCCCGGCGCGAGCGGTTGGTGTAGCCCTTGGCGGTCATCTCGAAGGCATTGGCCCCGAGGCTGGCAAAGGTGTCGCCCAGCGAGTGGCGCATGGCGTCGATGGCCGTGAGAATGCCCACCAGCGCCATCAGCCCAAGGCTCACGATGAGGGCGGTAATCACCGTGCGTAGCAAATTGCCTTTGATGGCGCGCAGGGCTTCGCGGATGTTTTCAAGATAACTCATAAGTGTAGGGTAAGCTTTCGCTTGCCATTCAGGATATTTTTTTGGAATTCCGAGTTAGCTTCGGAGCCGCTCGCTCGCTGCCCCGTCAAACTTGGCTTCTTAACATTGCAATTTGTGGTACCAGCAAGCGAAAGCTTACCCTACATTCCCGTACCTTGAACTACGGTAGCGACGAGCTCGTTTGCCTGATTGGTCTTCTGCCCTCAAAAGTATGTTTCTAAAGCGTCTTGCCCTGCTGCTTGTGCTGCTCGCCCCTACCCTGGCGGCGCATGCCAACCATATTTTCATCCCGATGGATAATACCCAGAAGGAGCATCTCAAGGCTTATGGCTTGTGCTACTGGGCATTGAGCAAGCAGATTGAGGTCGATTGGCTACTCAACTACCGGGGCGGTTCGTTTGCGATAGAAGCGCAGCCCAATGTAGAAAGTGAGCTGGCCATCCGCGGCATCACCTTCCAGACAATTTCGGAGGCGCAGTACACCGGCATTCTCTCCGAGATAGCTGACCCCAACGCCAATATGGACGTGATCAAGCTGGAGAAGGTGCCCAAAATAGCGGTGTACACGCCCAAAGGCAAGCAGCCCTGGGACGATGCCGTGACGCTGGTGCTCACCTACGCTGAGATTCCCTACGACAAGATTTACGACGACGAGGTGCTGAGCGGCGTGCTGCCCAAGTACGACTGGCTGCATTTGCACCACGAAGATTTCACGGGCGAGTATGGCAAGTTTTACGCCATCTACCGCTATGCGCCCTGGTACCAGCAGCAGCAACGCGAGGCCGAAGCCGCCGCCAAGCGCAACGGCTTTGCCAAAGTGAGCCAGATGAAAGCCGCCGAAGCCGTGAAAATGCAGGAGTTCATCGCGGGCGGCGGGTTTATGTTTGCCATGTGCTCGGCCACTGACTCGTACGATATTGCGCTGGCTGGCCTGGGTGTGGACATGGTGGAAACTATGTATGACGGCGACCCCGCCGACCCGGCGGCCCAAAGCAAGCTCAACTTCAACCGCACGCTGGCTTTCCAGAATTTCCAGCTGTACACGGACCCGCTTAAGTACGAGTACTCCAACATCGATATGGACCCGCGCGAGCGCGGCCTTAACGAGCAAAATGATTACTTTCAGCTCTTTACCTTTTCGGCCAAGTACGACCCGGTGCCGACCATGCTGACCCAGGACCACGAGAAAACCATTCACGGCTTTATGGGCCAGACCACGGCGTTCCACAAGGCGCTCATCAAGCCCGACGTAGTGATAATGGGCGAAACCAAGCAAACCGGCGAGGTGCGCTACATGCACGGCTCGCTGGGCAAGGGCACCTGGACCTTCTACGGCGGCCACGACCCGGAAGACTACCAGCACTTTGTAGGCGAAGAGCCGACCGATTTGGCGCTGCATCCCAATTCGCCGGGCTATCGTCTCATTTTGAATAATGTGTTGTTTCCGGCCGCTAAGAAGAAAAAGCTTAAGACATAAATAAGCCGAACCGTCACTGCTTCATTACGTGCTGCACGGCGGTTATCCTGGGATAGATTTAAGCCCTACCTTGGGCCAGCACTTTTCCGCAGATTCTCATGGCGCTTGGCTGGCTGATGGCCCCCTCCCGTTTGCGCACGCTACTGCTGGGGCTGGTGGCGGGCGCAGCGTATGGCCTGTTGTGCATGTGGCTGGTCAACAGCTCGCACCAAGCCGTTTCGGTGTCGTATATTTTTGTGCTGCCGATGGTGCTGGGGGCTATTCCGGTGCTGTTTTCTACCCGCGAGCAGCTGGCGAATTACAAAACCTATCTGCTCGCGCCTTGGCTGATTACGTTCACGCTGTTTTGCCTGAGCTGGATTTCGGGGCTGGAAGGCACCATCTGCCTGGTTATCATCGTGGGGCCTTTTCTGATACTGGGCGGTCTGGGCACATTTCTGGTGCGGCTGGCGAAGCTGCAAGGGCAGCCCCAAACTCGGCTCTACGTGTCGCTACTGGTACTACTGCCCTTCGCGGCCAGCCTGCTCGAAAACCAGTTTGCCGCCACCGACCACATCTATACCGTGGTGACTACCCGGGAAATAGCTGCCCCCGCGGCTGTGGTGTGGCCACATATTGAGAATGTGCGCCATATTCAGCGCGCAGAAATCAAGCAGCACTTTGTACACCTCATCGGCGTGCCCCGGCCCCTCGATGGCCGTCTCGACAGCGCGGCTGTGGGCGGTATTCGCCACATTACCTGGGAGAAAGGCCTCCGATTTCAGGAGCGTATTACGCGCTGGCAGCCGGGGCGCGGCTTCGCCTACGATATTGAGGTGGATGCGGCCTCTATTCCGCCGCGCACCCTGGATGAGCACGTCGTGGTCGGCGGGCGGTATTTCGACGTACTGCACGGCAGCTATTTACTCACGCCTTTGCCAAACAACCGCTGCCGGGTGCAGCTTACCTGTACGTACCGCGTCACCACCAACCTGCCGGCCTATAGCCGGCTGTGGGCCGACTTTCTGCTGGATGACTTCAACTCGATGATTTTAGAAGTGATTCAGGGCCGGTGCGAACGAGCGGCGGCTGGGCCACTACCTGTAGCTGCCGCAGTACGACGGCCGTAAAGCTCAACCTTACGCGAGCGACTGGTTACATTTGGCTGGGGATTTGTATTGGTCTGGTGACCAGGCTCGGCGACCGTTGACATATCAATCGACTGGGGCGAGCCGTTGGGTAATAATTCCTTGCCGCTTATCTATTTCTGTTTATAGCATTAGCCTTCCTAATGGACGACCTAACCCAATCCAACTACGGCCTTTCGGCGCCGCCCGAAATCGATGCCACCGCCGATATCGACAATTCGCTGCCCCGCGCCGTGCTGCGCCAGGGCACGCACGTATTGCTCGACGGTACATGGCGCTTTGCCCTCGACCCCGACGACGAGGGCCTGACCCAGGAGTGGCAGGAAGGCCACGACTACCACTACTCGGCCCAGTGGCCAGGCTCGATTGAGGAGCACATTGTGCAGGCCCACGCCACCGAAACCAGCGGCTGGCAGGACAAAGTAGTGGCCTGGTACGAGCGCACCTTCGAGCGGCCCGAGGTGGCCGGTGGTCCCGAGCGCTCGCTTATTCAGCTCACCTTTGGGGCGTGCGGCTACGAAACGCGGGTGTGGCTGAATGGCGAGCTACTCGAAACCATTGAGGGCGAGAGCATTCACTACGGCGAATACACCTCTTTTACCTACGAGTTGCCCGAGGACAGCCTGCGGCAGGTGAACCGCCTCACGGTGCGCATCGCCGACACGATGGACGCCGAAACCACGCGGGGCAAGCAGGAATCGCACGTGTATAAGCGCGGCGGCATCTGGTACCAGACGCACACCGGGGCCGTGCGCTCGGTGTGGCTCGAAAGCGTGGAGCGCAACCGCCTGCGCTCGCGGGTGGGCGTCGACAGCGTGATTGAAGACAAAATGGTGCGCTTTAACATCACCCTGCGCATCCACGACGCGGCCGACTACACGGTGCGCCTACGCGTGTTTGAGCCCGATGCCACCCCCGATGCGGCCCCGCTCGCCGAGTCGGACTTCCGGCTTTTCCTGAAAGCCGGCCAGCACGAGCAGCGCTTCGTGGTAGAGATACCCCAGGCCGAAGTGTGGTGCCCCGAAAACCCGCACCGCTACCGCCTGGTGGCCCAGCTCATCGACCACACCGGCTACGCCGCTCAGATTGAGGCGCGCTTCGGCCTGCGCAAGATTGAGGCGCGGGGCCGCAAGATTTACCTCAACAACGAGGCCATTTACCTCGACGGCATTCTGTACCAGCCCGGTACGGCCACCTTTGCCGAGATGCAGCGCCACATGTACGCCATGAAGGAGCTGGGCTGCAACCTGGTACGGGTGCACATTGCGGGCATTGACCCTCGCATCTACAACCTCGCCGACGAGCTAGGTCTGCTGCTGTGGGTGGAGGTGCCCAGCCCCCACGCCAGCACCCCGCGCAGCCGCGAAAACCACTACGCCGAGCTCAAGCGCATGCTTAGCCTGATGGAAACCCACCCCAGTATCATCATCTGGAGCCTCTACAACGAGGACTGGGGCGCGCAGGACATCGCCACCAACCCGGCCACCCAGCGCTACATCACCAACACCTACAATTACATGAAGCTGGCCCACCCCCAGTTTCTGGTGATTGACAACGACGGCTGGCACCACATTTCGGCCCAGGGCGCGCTCAAGTCCGACCTGCTCACGGCCCACCTCTACAC
>CAXUKA010000354.1:0-6660 GCA_964251335.1 uncultured Hymenobacter sp. | reverse complement strand
CGACAAGGCCTGTATAGCAAGCAGCCGGCAACAACCTAAGGGTGTAGCTACTGCGAGGTTTCACTACAAGCGCCGGCTGCTCTGAGGAGCGGCCGGCGCTTTCGTTTTGTACTTTTTCAAGCTCAATTTCATTGTTGAGTTTCATAGAATCATCACGTTAACTCAAAAAACCGCCCTAGCGAGCCAAGGAAGGCAGTTTTAAGAAAAACCAGAAAAGCTTGCCCACGTAGAAAGTGCCTGTATATTAGGGCCGCGTAAGCACAATTTCCCTTCTCACCCAAACTCCAACCAACATTCATGGCTAATCCTTTCAATAAACTCAAGGACCTTATTGCCTCGCTGGAAGACGATTTCGAAAAGTCGTACGACAAGCACAATGCTGCTGCCGGCACCCGCGTGCGCAAAGGCATGCAGGAACTGAAGACGATGGCCCAGGACATCCGCCTGGAGGTGCAAAATCAAAAGAACACCTCGAAGGATGCCCCTGCCGCTCCGGCTGCTCCGGCCGCTAAGAAAGCTGCTCCGGCTGCCAAAGCTGCGCCAGCTAAGAAGGCCGCTCCCGCTAAGAAGAAGTAACCTGAACCACGAACTCGGCTGATTTCTCGAATGACGCGGATTTTGTGGATGACTTTCAGCAAAAAAGCCCCGCTACAAGCGGGGCTTTTTTGTGTTTGCGTTGTTTTGTGTCAGTTGTTAAATACAGTCGTCATGCTGAACGCAGTGAAGCATCTTGCTCGCTTCGTTGCAAACGTTAGACGTTACTGCTTCAGCCAAGATGCTTCACTGCGTTCAGCATGACGACCGTTATCCAGCAGTAGAACAGGATTACACCGTTCGCAGCAAAGCGTATTTTTTGCCCTTCTGCACCACCAAATACTTGCCCAGCAGTAGCGGCAGCTCAGTAGCGGGTTGCTGCGGGCTATCCACTTTCTGGCGGTTGATTTTGAGGCCGTTGTTTTGCACCAGCTTGCGTACTTCGCCCTTGGACGGGAACAACGGCGCGCCGATGGCTTCGGCCAGCAGGGTGGCTACATCGGCTTCGGCGAGCTGGGCGGCGGGTACGTCGAAACGCGGCTCGCCCGCGAATACGTCGAGTAGCGTGGCTTCATCGAGCGCGGCCAGGTCGCCGCCGCCGAAGAGGATTTGCGAAGCCGCAATAGCGGCTTCGGTGGCCTCGGCCGAATGCACGCGGGTGGTTACGTCGGCCGCGAGGGCCTTTTGCAGCACCCGCAGGTGGGGCGCGGTGGCGTGCTCGGCTTCCAGCTTTTCGATTTCTTCTTGGCCGAGCAGGGTGAAGACGCGGATGAGCTTGGGCGCGTCCTCGTCTTTGCTTTGGAGGAAGAATTGATAGAACTGGTAGGGCGAAGTCAGGGCCGGGTCGAGCCACACCGCGCCGCTTTCGCTTTTGCCGTATTTGCTGCCATCGGCTTTGGTAATGAGCTGGCCGGTAAGGGCATAGGCTTTGGCCTCGGGGCCGCCCATGCGCCGGATAAGCTCGGTGCCGGTGGTGATGTTGCCCCACTGGTCGGAGCCGCCCATTTGGAGGGTGCAGCCCAGCGACTTGTAGAGGTGAAAGAAGTCGTAGCCTTGCAGCAGCTGGTAGCTGAACTCGGTGTAGCTGATGCCTTCGGCCCCGGTTTCCTCGTTGCCGCTGACGCGGCGCTTCACCGAGTCTTTGGCCATCATGTAGTTCACGGTGAGATGCTTGCCTACATCGCGCAGGAAATCGAGAAAGCCGAAGCCCTGAAACCAGTCGTAATTATTGACGAGCACCGCGCCGGTGGGCGAGTCGTTGAATTCCAGGAATTTTTCGAGTTGGGCGCGGATGCCGGCTTGGTTGGCGCGCAGCGTGTTTTCGTCGAGCAGGTTGCGCTCCGAGCTTTTGCCGCTGGGGTCGCCAATCATGCCCGTGGCCCCGCCCACCAGCGCCACCGGACGGTGGCCGGCGCGCTGCAAATGCACGAGCAGCATAATGCTGGCCAAGTTGCCGATGTGCAGCGAGGCCGCCGTGGGGTCGAAACCGATGTAGCCCGACACGGGCGCGGCGCTGGCCAGGTGCTCGGCGGTGCCGGGCATGGCATCCTGGTACATGCCGCGCCATTTCAGTTCTTCAAGTAAGTCCAATGGGTGAATGAGCGAGTGAGTGAAGGAGTGAATGCAGCTTTCGCCTGCATCAACCGGACCCCAAAGGTACTAGGCGGTTTTACCTTTGCCGAAGGCTGAATAACTAAGTAATTCATTCACCAATTCACTCCTTCACTCCTTCACTCCTTGATACAAGACGCCGACGCCATTCTCAAAGCAGTGCAGCAGCGGCAGTTTCAGCCGATGTATTTCTTGCAAGGCGAGGAACCGTATTTTATTGATACGGTGGCCGATGCACTGGAAAGTTCAGTCTTGCCCGAGTCGGAGCGCAGCTTCAACCAGACGGTGCTCTACGGCAAGGACACCGACGCGGCGGGCATCCTGGGCCAGGCCAAGCGCTTCCCCATGATGAGCGATTACTCGGTCGTTATCGTGAAGGAAGCGCAGGCCGTGGCCGACCTCGAAAGCGAAAAAGCCTGGCCGTTTCTGGAGGCGTATATAAAGAATCCGCTCGCCAGCACCGTGCTGGTGCTTTGCTACAAGCACAAAACGCTGGACTCGCGCAAGAAGCTCGGCAAGCTGCTGGCCACCGCCCCAGGCGTGGCCCTCATGACCAGCAAAAAGCTCTACGACAACCAGATACCGCAGTGGCTAGGCGGCTACGTGCGCCAGCGCAAGCAGCAGATTACGCCCGCTGCCACCGCTCTGCTGGCCGAGTACATCGGGGCCGACCTAGGCCGACTGGCCAACGAAATAAACAAGCTGCTGCTCAACGTGAAGGCCGGCCAGGCCATCGACGAAGACCTGGTGCAGCGCATGGTGGGCATTAGCAAGGAGTACAATATTTTCGAGCTGCAACGCGCCCTGGTGCAACGCGACGTTCTGAAAGCCAACCGCATCCTGACGCACTTTGCCGCCAACCCCAAGGCCAACCCGCTCATCCCCAACCTCACGCTGCTCTTCAATTTCTTCACTCGCCTGCTTATGCTGCATCAGGCCGGGAATAACCCCTCGGACGCGGATATGCAGAAAATGGGCATCAATAAATTTGCCCAGAAGGAGTACCAGCAGGCGATGCGGCAGTTCAACGTAGAGCGCACGATGGACCTTATTCACCTCATCCGCCGGGCCGATGCGCAAAGCAAAGGCATCGAGAGCGGCAGCATGGACGAGGGCGAAATCCTGCGCGAGCTGGTGTGGCTGATACTGCACCCCGTGCCGGTGGCGGCCGTGGGATAACGCTGCCCGCGCCCCGTGCGTAGAAAGCAGGTATTCACCTTAGACCTGATTTCACTCATGAGCGATAACCAACCGAGTGGCACCCTGGGCGGCATGATTGCCAGCCTATTTGGCCGTAGAACTACTAATGAAGACGGCTCGACCAGTGGCGGCTTCACCTCCAAGCATGGAATACTGAGCGGTGCGCTATTGGCAGCCGGCGCAGCCTACCTCTACAAGCGCGCTAAAAATAAGCAAGCTTCGATTAGCTAAAACAGCCAAGCAGCTTCCTGCTTTAAACCCTGCCGTACGTGCCTCTACATAAGATGAGCGTGCGGCAGGGTTTTTATTTATCGTCGTTTTTAGGTGAAACAACGCAATGCAGTCAATTTGATAGGGCTGTGAGTTGGAGCATACCAGTAAAAAATGCTCTTTAATCAACGCGCTGAGCTTACTCGCCGTAAAACAGGTGTTTTCCATTAATCCTGATTTTAGCGCAATGAAATTGCCCGAACCTATTTCCGACGCCGCCGACAAGGCCAAAGGTCTACTTGACGATACCACCGACAAAGCTAAAGGCCTGTATGGTGATGCTTCTGACAAAGTAAAAGAACTGTACGACGAGGCCGCTAGCAAAAGCCAGGAACTGCTCGACAAGGTGCCAGAGCCGGTGAAGAAAGCTGGCTCAAAAACGGCCGAAGCATATAATAAGCTTTCGACCACGCAGAAAATAGTGGCTGGCGCGCTGCTGGCAGCTGGCGTGGCCTATCTCGCTATTCCCAAAAAGAAAGGCAAAGCCAAGCGTGCCAAAAAGGCCCTGGAAACCCTGTTGCCCTTCGTGAATGACCGCATTGAAGGCTACAAGCGCGCCGTGGCCGAAACCAAAGACGCCGAGCTAAAGAGCTACTTCCAGAAGCTGGTGACCCAGAGCCAGGAATTTGCCGACACGCTAAACAAGTACCTGACCAAAAAAGGCGGGGAGCGCGAAACCAGCACTACCCTTAAAGGTAAGCTCTACCGCAAGCTGATGGACGCCCAAGCTGCCGTAACCGGCCGCGACGAAAAATCCATCCTGGCTGCCAATGTATTTGGCGAGCGCTGGGCGCTGAAAGCCTATAAAAAGGCCCTGCGCCGCAAAGGCCTCAAAGGCGATATCCTCGATGCGGTGAAAAAGCAGTTTGCCGAGTCGAAGAAAACCTATAAGAAGCTCAAGGAGCTGACGGCTAAGCAGAAGTAAATGAGGCATCTGAGTCTCTAGCAAAAAGCCCCTGGTGTAACGAGAAGTTACGCCAGGGGCTTTTTCAATAACGTTTGTCATGCTGACGAAGGAAGCATCTTATCAGGTTTGCATCAGTACACTGATTTGCATCAGTACACTAACCTGATAAGATGCTTCCTTCGTCAGCATGACAAAATAGAGTGGTTTACTGCGGCCGGCTTTTCAGCCGCACTGCCCGAAACTCCGAGCTGGCTTTCCACTGCGGGAAGGTGGTTTCGGAGGCCAACTGCTGGCCGATGCGGAAGAGCAGCCGCGCATCCTGGGCCGCGCCGCGCAGGTCCCACTTGGGGTTGTACTCGTCGGAGGGCTGGTGGTAGTTTTTGGCCTCGAAGTCTTCGCGCTCCTTTTCGGCGAAGGCTTTGCCGTGCAGGCGGCTTTCAAACGCGCCGCTGGCGTAGAGCGCCGGGATGCCCACCTTGGCAAAGCTGAAGTGGTCGGAGCGGTAGAAACTACCGGTTTCGGGGTGCTGGTAGGGGATAATGTAGCGGTTCTGCTCCTTGGCGGCGGTGCGGGCGTAGTCGTCGAGGTCCGACTGGCCGTAGCCGGTGATAGTGACATCGCGCATGGGGCCGAAGGCCAGCAGCTCATCCATGTTGATATCGGCCACGGTGTTTTTGACCGGGAAAAGCGGGTGCTGGGCGTAATAGTCCGAGCCGAGCAGACCCTGTTCTTCGCCCGTCACGGCCAGGAATACGATGCTGCGCTGGGGCTTTTCTTTAGCTTGCACGAAGCCATTGGCGATGGCTAGCAGGCCAGCGCAGCCGCTGGCGTTGTCGAGCGCACCGTTGTAGATGGAGTCGCCGGCCACGGCCGGGCCGATGCCGAGGTGGTCCCAGTGCGCCGAGTAGATGATGTACTCCTGCGGGCGGGTGGTGCCGGGTAGTACGGCCACCACGTTTTTGGAGGTTTTATAGGTGATTTTGTTGTGCAGTGTGGTCGTGAGGCTCAGGCCCAGGTCTTTGCCTCGGAAGCCGGGCTTATTGGCGGCTGCGTACAATTCATCGTAATTCTGGCCGGCGGTGGTGAGGAGGCGCTTGGCCGCGTCGAGGGTCATCCAGCCTTCGAGGGCCACTTTGCTGGCGCCGTGGTCGGGCGTTTGGGGGTGCAGCTTGGCGCCGCCGTTGCTGCTTTGCACCACGGTCCAGGGGTAGGCGGCGGGCTTGGTGTCGTGGATGATGAGCAGGCCGGTAGCGCCGTGGCGGGCGGCTTCCTCGTACTTGTAGCCCCAGCGGCCGTAGTAGGTCATGGCCTTGCCCTTGAACATCGTAGTGTCGTTGCCTGCGTTGCCGGGGTCATTGATGAGCACGACCACGGTCTTGCCCTTCACGTCGAGGCCCGCGTAGTCGTCCCACTTATACTCGGGCGCTACTACGCCGTAGCCGGCAAATACCAGCGGCGAATTCTTGATTTCTACCGTCGGCTTTTCGCGTTCGGTCAGGAACATATAATCAGTGCGGTACTTCAGCGTCAGGCTCTTGCCCTGGCCTGCGATGGTGGCCGTGGAGTCGGGCGTGCCGGCTATTTCCACCAGCGGCACCGGCTGGAAATAGCTGCCAGTGGGGCCGGGTTTCAGCCCCAGCTTCTTAAACTCGGCGGCCAGGTAGGCGGTCGCCTTTTCCTCGCCCTTCGTAAAGGGCCGCCGTCCCTCAAACTCATCCGAGGCCAGCACCTTGATGTGCTGGGCCAGCAGCGCGGGCGTGATGCCGTCGTTGGGCGTGGGCACGCTGGCCGTGTCGGTGGGGGCAGCCTCGGCGGGCTGGCCGGTGGTGGCCGTTTCGGAGGTGGTGGAGTGGCTTTGGCAACTGGCCAGTAGGAGGGCAGCCGTGGCGGGGGCGAGCCAGTGGCGCAGGGTTGAAAAGTGTGTCAAGAAACGAATAGTGAATGAGTTGTTGGGTGCAATAAATTTCGTTTGCTGCTCAGGAAGCGGCAGTTGCGAAGGTAGGGAGGGCTGACTTGGATTGCATAGGTAGTGTATTCAGCAGTTTGCTTTGATGAAGTAAGGATTGATAATGTCAGATGAATTTCATTGTAATTGGCTGATAAATTGAGTTTTATAGTGATTGTCTGAATTGTAGGCG
>CAXUKA010000353.1:0-6692 GCA_964251335.1 uncultured Hymenobacter sp. | reverse complement strand
GGGGGGAACTGGCCCTAGTTCTAGACGTAGCTACCGAGGTTTTAGAGCTGGAGAATAGTTCCTCCTCTCCCTAAGGAGACAGGGCCAGGGGGTGAGGTTAGCGCGAACTATGATGCGACTGCGTAACGCCGGCCAGCAAATCCTTGATAATCAATTAAGTAACTCCTCGTAGATGGGTGTGGGCTGGTCGGTAGTGTAGTAATAGGCTTTGCCCGTTTTGTCGGCGTGCAGCTCCAGCAAGGCGAAGCCCTGGAAGTACACTTCGCCGTTGTTCTGGAACTTGGTGGGGTTTAGCTGTTCTTCGGGCAGGTTGGGCAGGGGCACGCTATTCACGGAGGCGCGCTCGGCGTAAGGAGCCCCGCCATTGTAAAAGATGGGCACCGCCCCGTTGCCCAGGCAGCGCCCCTTGTCCAGGCCGAGGTAGTGCGCGTAGATGGCCATCAAGTGCTCGTGGCCCCAAAACCAGGCGCTGATGTTACCCTGGCCGATGTAGGTCTGGAAGTCGCGCAGCAAGTCCTCGTTGTGAGTTTGGTCGGCAATAGCCTGATAGCGCGAAAACAACTGGTGGTGCGAAAACAAAATGACCTTGCGGCCCGCCGCCAAGGCTTTGTCCAGCTGATGGTGATGCCAGAGCACCTCCTCTTCCTTAAGGTGAGTGGTATCGAGGGCTACTTTCAGCACGTCGTTGTCGTAGTAGCCGGTGTCCATGCCCTGGAGTTGCCAGGCATCGTTGAACAGGGCAAAGTAGCTGGCTTCCTGCACCGGCATGGGGGGCGTCACCCCTTTGTTTACGGTTTTGAGCGAGTCGTAGAAGGCATGACCACCCGAGTAGTAGTCGTGGTTGCCGGGCAGGTTGTAAACCGGGATGTTAAGGCCGGAATTATGGCGGGCCTGATTGATAATATTCTCGTAGTTGACCTGATACTCGTGCTTGGTGCCGGAGTAGTACACGTCGCCGAGGTGGATGATGAGGTCAGGCTTGAGCGCAAACATCTGGTCGAGCACCGTAATGGCCCGGCCTTCGCCCGTGCCCCAGTCGCCCACCAGGGCCACCCGCAGGGTGCCCGTGGCCGTGGGCGGCAGCCTATACGCAAAGTCGTCCAGCGACTTGTACGCCACGTACTGCGGGGTGCGCATAAAATTCTCGTAGTAGTTAAACCACGTCACCATCGTATCTACCCACTTGGGGTCGCAGTCCGAAAACTCAAGTTCCTCTTTCTTCTGGGCCGCGAGCTTGGTGTTGCCGGCCAGCAGGGCCGCCACATATTGCTCCAGGATGGCGAAGCCCACGGCGTAATCGGAGTGCGTGAACAGCAACTCGCCTTTTTCTACTAAGTGCTTCACCCAATTTTTGATGTGTTCCAGAAAGCCTTCGTGGGGCTTGTCGGTCTGGTTTGGCGCTACATCCAGCACTTTGTTGAGTAGGTGGATGCGCTCATGCTCGGAGTTGAGGCCCTGGCCGGCCGCCTGGGTGGTCAGATGCTCATTCACGGCCGACTGAATCATCGAGTTTTTAACCTCCGAAAAGTGCTTGATTTTGGCATCCATAGCTTGAAAAGGAAAGAATGATTAGTAGAAGATACAAAATTCTTTGCAGTGATTTATAGGGTTTTGAGGTATTCTAGCAGCGCCCGTTTTTGGTCGTCGGGCAGGGTGGTGCCGTAGAGGTGGCCCTGGTTGCCGTTGCCTGCGAGGCGGGTGTCAAGCTTGAAGCCAATCTGCTCGGCGGCCGGCCCCGTGGTCACGAAGCCCACCTGCGTGGGGTCGTACTCGTTGTAGCCTTTGTAGAAAGTAACCGGCCGCTGCTTGGGCGTTTGCAGCAAGTCCCAGAGGGTCGGCACCGAGCCATTGTGCAGGTAGGGCGCGCGGGCCCAGACGCCATCGAGCGGGATGTTGCTGTAGCCGTAGGTCTTGCGGTAGGCGTTGAACTTGAACGGCTCCTTCTTGTACTCGTGAAACTGCGCAACCAATTGAGGAGTAAATGAATAAAGCCGGTTTGGGTCGGTGCCGATGTCTTCGAGCAGCGTTACTTGGCCGGTTTGCTTTTCACCAAAGCGGTGGCACGAAGCGCACTGGCTGGCATAAAGCGCTTGGCCGGTGGCCGCCAGCTGCGCATCTACCGCGAAGGGGTATTTAGGCGGCTGCAAGTCCAGCAGGTAGTCGGTGACGCGCTTGAAGTTGGTCGGAATCACCGACGAGGGTGTGGCGCCCACGGCCATTGCGGCGGCGTAGTTGCGCTCGTGCAGGCTATTGTTGTTGCCATCCCAGTGCAGGTAGAGGCCTTCGCGGGGGCGCTGGTTCCACACCTGGGGCAGGTCAACGGTACCGATGGTTTGGTCGTCGGGGAAGTGGAATACGTTGTCCTTGGTGGGGTTAAACGTGTCGGTGCGGCCTTTGCCGTGCAGCGGGCGCGTGAGCTGCCAGTGATAAGCGCGCCCCTGCTTGATAAGCGAGGTCTTGGCAAACGGAATAATGACGTGCTTGTACACCAAGTGCTCGCTGGCCGACATCGGCGCGATGCGGTCGATATACGCCATCAGCGTATCGGGATTGAAGCGCTTGTCGGCGGCACAATCGTAGAGAAACCACTGAAATTTCTCTAGGTCCAGTTCGTGGGCCGGCGAGCCCATGAGCAGCAGTTGCTCGCTCCCCTTTTTGAGGGTGCCGGTGTGGCACAGCGCGCAGTTGGGCTCCACGGCCTTGTAGCCGATGTGGCGGGCGGCCAGCCCCACGGGCAGGTCGTGGCCCGGCTCGAAAATGAAGCCCAGCGAGCGGTAGCCCGGCTGCCCATTCTGGGGCAGCTTGTCGGGAAATATCTTGGGCAGCACCTGAAAAATGTAGAGCGGAATGCGCGAGGCCCCGCCTAGCCCAATGGTGCCGTATTTGAACTGCTCGGCGGCGCTGTCGAAGGAAGTATCCGGGCGGGCGCGCAACAAATTATCGTAGAGGATAATACCCGCCGTGCCCACTATCAGGATGGTAGCCAGCGCAGTATAGCGCCACCCTTTGTGCTGATACACGCCCTGCGCCCAGTGCCAGGGAGTCAGCAAAATATCCTTCAGATTAGCACCGCTGAGGCGCGACTCGGCCGGCAGGCCGCTTTGCAGCAGCAAACCCAGCGCCAGGGCCATGCCGGCATCGGTGGCCAGCATGGAGTAGAACGCGTGCGGGTGGTCGGAAGACCGAATGAGGTAAATCCAGAACACGGCCGCAATCACCCGCGATAGCACCACCACCCAGTTGATGGCCGGGTGGGCGACCGGGTTGCGGGCGGCTACCGCGTAAAACACGTTCAGCGACAAGATGAGCATGCCGGCATTCTGCATCCAGTCGTAGTAGGCCAGGTAGGGCAGGCCTAGCAAAGCCGTGAGCGTCTGAGGGATAAGTAGGGCCGGCAAGCAAAAGCCCAGGTTGATGACAATGCCGAGCCAGACCAGCCGGCGATACCAGCGGAGCGGGGTATTCAGGGAATTCATAAAAGAAGGCTTCCTTAGTGGCTCTCCAATGCGGGCTGCTTCGTGTGCTCCAGGTGGTCTAGTATCGAGGGGAAGACATCGCGGACGGCATTGGCCCCGAAAATGCAGTCGATGTGCCCGTAGCCCGGAATAACTTTGCGCGTATACAGCTCATCGCCATTGGCTTGGCGCAAGTAGTTGTAGGTAAGCTCGGTGCTTTCGGGCAGATAGCACTTGTTGTCCTCGCCCGACAGGAACAGGATGGGAATGGCCATGCGCTCGGGGTGCGGCAGGTACACGTTGCCGCCGTTGTGGTCGGTCACGACGCCTTTGCGCACCATTTCGGCCAGGTGCTCAAACGAGGTGATGTTGCCAATGCCGAACAATTCGTGCAGGTTGTCGTGGGTGGCCTGATTGAGCTGCTCGTGCTGGTACAGCTCCGAATACATGAATGTGATGCGGTGGCACACCGGGTTATTACAGCCCTCGTGGTAAGGCACTGGGTTCAAGTTCAGGAACTTGTCATAAGCCTTGCTGGCCCAGTTTGCTTTGCTGTCCACGTAGGCCGACAGCGACTTGACGCCGAGGTGGTCGAGCATCTCGGGCAGGTGCAGCCCCGCCTTGACGCGCGTCAGCAATGGGGCCTTCATGTGGGCCGATACCTGCGAGCAGACCGCCGAGCGCACGCCTTGCAGCCCGTTGAGCATGGCCATAGTCCAGGTGGCGCTGCCGTAGCAATGCACCACCATCTGCACATCGGGCGCGCCGGTGAGCGACCGCACGGTGTCCACGGCGGCGGGGTAGTCGTAGCGGGCCACGTCGTCGCCGGTCGATTGCTGCTGCGCGGCCGGCAGGTCGATGCTGGCGCGGTAGTCGAGCAGCCACACATCGTACT
The DNA here is from genome assembly GCA_964251335.1 of uncultured Hymenobacter sp. Taxonomy (GTDB): domain Bacteria; phylum Bacteroidota; class Bacteroidia; order Cytophagales; family Hymenobacteraceae; genus Hymenobacter. The sequence continues at coordinate 2,342 of CAXUKA010000353.1, read as the reverse complement.
CGTGGGCCACGAGGTATTCGAGCAAGTTGGTGTCGATGAGGTCGGTGGAGAAGATGTCGCTGGCCACGCCCAGCCCGTGCGAGCAGATAACCGGGCCGTACTGTCCGCCTTGGTAGCGGGTCAGGCGCAGGTTCACGTCGTCGGCCGTTTTGAAGTAGTGCACCTCGGGCGCGGGGGCGCGCAGGGGGCGCTTTTGCCGGGCCGGGGCGTCGGGATTGAAATACACGTCTTTGCGCAGCACATTGCCGTAGGTGGCGTACAGCGACCCGGCAAAAAACTCCCCAAATTCCAGCTCTATCTTGAGCTTTTCCTCCACCGAAGTCGTGTTGATGGCCGCCATCGTGGTCATCTGCTTCAGGAAGTCGGCCGGCGCGATGTGCAGAATGCCCTTGCCCAGCACGGTGCCAGTACTGTCGGCACCCTGGTACACCGTGATGTAAAGCGTCGAGGTTTCCGGCCACACCCGCAGGCCGTGGTCTTCATTAATCTCTTTGTAGCCAGCCACGTAGTACGCATTACCCGCCACATCGCGCAGCGGAATACCGTACAGCATCCGCTTGGTATTGACCTTGGCCGCGTAGTCCACGAATAGGTTAAATGTGCCCTGGCTAGCCGTCATGGGCTCGGGCGAGATGGCGGGCATCAGCACTGTGCCCGAGAGAGCGGCCGTGTGCTGCGGTTCCTTTATCAGGCGAGCCACGTCGTCGGCCTGAATGGTGAGCGTGAACACGAACGAAGAGCCGGCCTGCTGCCCAGCCGTGTAGCCTTGCTGATAATCAGTCAATTCGTGCGTTGAGAAGTAGCCACGCATGGTTTCCGTAAACCGGATGCCGGGCACTGGCGGCGCTACTTTGCGCGGGGCCGAGGGCAGCGCGTAGTCGATGGCCCAGCCGTGGTCGGCGGCCAGTAGGGCCATGTTGCGCTCCGAAATAGCCGTGATGGTGTAGAGCGGATTGACGCCGAGCGTGGTCGGCACCACCGACCCATCGGTGACGTAGAGCCCGCTGTAGACGTCGCTGCCGCTGGGGTCGAACACCTGCCCTTTGTGGTTGACCACGCCCAAACTCACGTCGTCGGCCATGATGCAGCCGCCCAGCGGGTGCACCGAAATCAAGTCCTGGTTGAAGACTTTGGTCCAGATGGGGTCTTTGATATAGGTGCCGTCCAGCGCGTCGGTGCATTGGTCGAGGGCCGCGTTGGCTTTCACAAAAACCTCCTCGTGGCCTACGCCGCGCCAGTCTATTTGCAGCTTGTCGTGCGCGTTCAGGTCGATGATGCCGTTGTCATCGTCTTGGCTCATAATTAAGTACGTCTGGGTGCGCTGCACCGGGCCGTGGTAAGGCCCCTGCACTAGGCTCACGGCATCGGCGCCCGCCTCGCGCAGCTCACGCACCAGGCCGTGGCCGTTGTGGTCGCCTATTTGCTGCACTATCGCGGCAAACGCCCCCGGCATGGCGCTCGACAGCGCCCCCGGAATGGAGCCCTCCTCAATGATGAGGCCGTCGAGGTAGTCGTCGCATTTTTCGCGGGTGTCGATAACGGAGGTAATGCACGGGCCGCACGGCTCCATGGTGGCCGGGTCGTTTTTGCCAAAGCCGATGCCATTGATTTTCTGGTCGCAGTTGTAGCCAAAGCCCAGCACGTCGCCATTGCCCGAAAAACGGTGGCCAAGCATGGGCGACAGTGGCAGCCCGTTTTGGCGCGAGCGCAGCATGATTTCCGTCGAGCCCAGCGTGCCCGCCGACACCACCACGATATCGGCCGACACAAATTGCAGCGGCGCATCAAACTTTTGCCGGCCTACGCCCACGGCGGTGTAGTACACCAGCCACTTAGCACCGGCTTTGGCAATGTGGTCGACGTGGCACTCGGTGAATATCTCGGCCCCGTGGTTCCAGGCATCGGGCAGATAGTTCATCTGGGTGGTGTTCTTAGCCGTGTAGTTGCAGCCCGACACGCAGTCGCCGCAGTTCACGCACGCCTTTTGCTCGACCCCCACGTGGTTGGTGCGGTCCTCAAAATTGACGTTGATGGGCGTCTTGTAAAAAGGTCGATTGAGCGCCGCGCCCGACCGCTCGTGCGCCTTGAGCTTATCGAGGGGCGGGTAGTGGTCGGGGTACACGTTGGGCACCAGCATTTCGGTGGCGCGGGCGTAGCCTTTTTCGAGGCCGTCGTGCTGGTCGGCCAGCAGGGCGGCGGGCCATTTGCCATTGGCCCACACGCGGGGCTCGGCTTTCAGCGACACGTTGGCGTTGATGAGCGAAGTGCCGCCCAGCCCGCAGCCAACGAGCACGCTTATCTGCTCATTGACGTGGAAATTAAACAACCCCATGGCCGAGCCC
>CAXUKA010000352.1:0-6717 GCA_964251335.1 uncultured Hymenobacter sp. | reverse complement strand
GGTTTATACCGAGCGCTGGGGGCGATGTTGGCATTCGCAAGCTTAGCCGCTTGCTCGACGGAGCCGGGCGGTAAACAGCCCCAATTGGCCAATAAGCTAGCTGGTGAACACAAGGAAACGACAGAGGCCTTACGAACCTGTGCATTCTCTAATAAAGACTTTGCTTATGCAATAGACAGCTGCAATTGCGGAGATATATATGCAACGTACGATACCATAGCCATCGAGCTGTTTCCGCCGGATGATGGTGAAATACAAGGCCGGCTGCTAAAAATCATTTACCCTGAATGTGACAGCAGTAATGTGGTGCTGATGTACTACCAAAACCGAGGGTATATCTCCAGCATGGGGCCTGACCCAGTGCTTACCGACTGGGCGCTTTATACTTCGCCAGTCGATACTATTCACTTCGACCCGAAGCGAAAAGGATTTTATATTGATACTATTCCTCAAGTGGCGCAGGTACGTTTCCCGCCAGTTGATACCCTTGCTTTATATCAAGCTTATCAGCGAGCGGTTGGCCACAATTTGCATTCAGCAGTAGTGCCAGATATTGCTAAAGGCGCCCTCTACCAAGAGTACAAAAGCCATAAAGCACAGGCAAAAGAAATAGCAGAGCAGCTAGACGTAGAGCTGCATCGAATTATCTTAGTGCTAAAGAGGGGAGAATCGGTAGAAAAAGTGCTGCTGTTCAATTATGGTCATTCCGGCTAGCTCTACTCAGCCCTCAAAATCCAGCACAAACGCCGTGCCCTTGCCCACCACCGACTCGGCCCGCAGCACGGCCCGGTGAAACGAGGCAATAGTCTGCGCGATGGGCAAGCCCAGGCCGTAGCCCTCGGGAGCCTTAGGCCCTGTGGCGTGAAAGCGACGGAAGCGGTCGAAGAGCAGCGGCACATCGTCGGGGGCGATGCCGGGGCCTTCGTCCTCGACGCGCAGCTCGTAGCCGCCGCCAGGGCGCGGGCAGCCCAATACGCGGATTTGGCCGCCTTCGTGGTTGTATTTGATAGCGTTGCTGAGCAGGTTGCGCAGCAGGGTGTGCATGAGGGTCGCGTTGGCCTGGGGCACCACGTAGTCGGGGCTGAGGTCGACGTGTAGCGATATTTCGCGCTGCTGGCGACGGTCTTCGAGCTCTTCGGCTACGTCGTCCACGGTTTGGCGCAAGCTCACGCTGGCATCGCGTAGGTACTGGTCGTTTTCGATGTTGGCGATGAGCAGCAGCGTGCGCACGGTGTTGCGTAGGCGGTAGAGCGTGCGTTGCGACTCCACTATCTGCTGAGCGTGAGGCTCTAGCAGGGTGGGGTCTTGCAGCATATTCTCGAAGCGCGATTGCAGGATGCTGGTGGGCGTGAGCAGCTCGTGCGAAACGTTGCTCATAAACTCGCGCTCCTTCTCAAACGAGGCTTGCAGCTGCCGCATCAGAGCCGAGAGCGAGTCGTCGAGGTCGCGAAAATCGGTCGTGTCCGTATCGAGCCGCTCGAACGAAAACTCGCCGGGCTGCCGGATGCCCCGTAGCTTGCGCGAAATGAGCTCGCGCAACGGGCGCAGCAGGTAGTGCGCAAAGGCAGCATCGACAAACACCGTGAGCAGCGCGCCCGCCACCAGCACCCACAGCGCCAGCGAGCGCAACGTCTTGGTTAGCAGCTCGACCGTGCCCAGCGACGAGCCGATTTCGAGGCGGTAGCGGCGGGCGGCCGCATTGGCCCGCCCCAGCGGGGCCTCGTAGCTCAGAATGCGGAAGTCTTCGACCTCCTTGCCCACCTGGCGCGGCTCCTCAAAAATGCGCTCGGCCGGCACAGCGGCGCTGTTGCCCGCGCTCAGCGGCGTAATGGTAATGTACTCTTGCTTAAGGATATTGTAGTCGGCGTAGGTTTCGTCGCGCTCCTCGCGCAGAAACGTGGCCAGCCCGTCGCGGGCGATGAGGCTGAGTACTTCCTGCTTTTTTTCGTGCAGGCGCTGGTCGGTGTGCCCCACCGCCACCTGCTGCACAATGGGCGGAATCAGGAGCGCCCCCAGCATCACGAGCAGCAGCTTGGAAAGGCCATTAAACAAGCCCAGCTTAGTTTGTAATTTCATCGACCCAAGTATAAGGACGCTAAAAATAAAGCCGTCATGCTGAGCGCAGCGTAGCGAAGTCGAAGCATCTTGTTCGCATTGTTGCTAACGTTTGAGGTTAGTGCGCCACGCAAGATGCTCCGACTCCGCTGCGCTGCGCTCAGCATGACGGATGTTTTTTGTGCTGAAAACAGGCCAGCCGCTATACAGCCCGATATCCGATACCGCGCACGGTTTCAATAAAGTCGGCCGAGCCGAACTGGGCCAGCTTTTTGCGCACGTTTTTGATGTGCACATCGATGTAGTTCGAGTCCGAATCATCTTCCAACACGTTGCCCCATAGGTGCTCGCCGAGCTGCAAGCGGGTGAGTACCCGGCTTTTGTGCAGCAACAGATAGTGCAGCAGGTCAAACTCCTTTTTGGTGAGCGGCACCTCGGGCGTATCGGGCGCGCCGTGGCGCACGGTGCGGGCAGTCACGTCCATCACGAAGCCATCGCCGAAGGTGATTTCCGAACGCTTCAGGCCAAATTTGCGGCGCGTGATGGCCTGCATGCGGCTCGTGAGCTCGAGCAGCGAGAAGGGCTTGGGCAAGTAGTCATCGGCCCCCAGGTCGAGGCCCTTAATGCGGTCGTCGAGGTCGCCGCGCGCAGTCAGGATAATAAAAGACGCTTCCTGCTTCTCGTTGCGGCGGGCATCGCGCAGCAGGTCGAGGCCATCGCCACCGGGCAGGCCCAGGTCGAGGAGCACGAAATCATAGGAATTTACATACAGTTTTTCCGACGCTTCGGCGTAGGTATAGGCCGAATCGACCAGGTACTGAGCCTGTTGTAGGAACTGCCGCACTTCCTGGTGCAGGCTTTTTTCATCTTCAACTAGCAGAACGTGCATAGCGTTGGGGGGAGTGATAAGCGGAATGATGCCACAACATACGGGCCTTGGCGTTAAGGTGAAGATGAAGATTGACTGTTGATTTGATGAAGTTAGGCAAAAACTTCATCTTGCTCGTTTAAGCTTGTCCTAAAGCCGACGAACGTGGTACTTTGCTGTGGCTTTCTTGGCTGCCTGATGCGAAAACTATGAAGAGTATACTGCTGAGTACATTGCTGATTTTACTGCTGGGCGCTTTTGCCGGCTCGGCAGTGGCTGGCCCGCCCGTCACGACTATTTACCTAGTGCGCCACGGCGAAAAAGACCCCACGCCCGGCGTGGCCGACCCACTCCTGACCCCGGCCGGCGAGGCTCGCGCCCAGGCCTTGCGCAAAAAGCTGGCGGGCAAGCATCCGGCCGCCCTCTTTACCACCGACACCCGCCGCACCCGCGCCACGCTGGCTCCGCTGGCGCAGGCCACTGGCCTTACACCGCTGGTATACAGCCCTAAAGACCCCGATGCGCTGGCCATTCGCCTCTATAAAGAGTATGCCGGGCGCACGGTAGTCGTGGTAGGGCACTCCAATACGTTGCTGCCGCTATTGGCTGCGCTAGGCGTAAAGGCTCCAATGCAGGAGATTAAGGATGAGGAATTTAGCTATTTGTTCAGAGTGGAATTGCGCGAAGGCCAGCCGGCTAAGCTGAAAGTGAGCCAGTACGGCGCGCAGTAGGCGAGAAGCACGATAGTGTAATGAGGTTCGCTACATTTTACTTGCTGGTGCTGCTAACGGCGCTACTGGCAAGCTGCGAGTCGCGCCCGGCAAAATTGGCTAGGGCGGGCGCTACCACCTCCGCGCTGCCAACGGATTCGGTAGTATTCATAGCCGATGCCCGGCAGGCGGTGTTGCGCCAAGCCACCCTGCCGCCCGATACCTCGGCTCCCCTTATCCCGAAGCTCGTTGAGCAAGCGCATCCCCAAGCACAACTGCCAGACAATCCGTGTAGCCGCCGCTACGTGGGCACGCTGGGTGGGCAGCCGGTGGTGCTGGAGCTGATGGTATGGCCGAGCACACAAAACGTGGGTGGCACGTATTATTTTAGCTGGGGTGGGCAGGCGCGGGAGGTGTCGGCGCAGGTAGCTGGCCCCGACCAGCCGCTATTCCTGGTCGAGTCAACTATTCCCTACACCGTAGAAACTGACGACGCAAAGGACGCTGCTCAGGTTACCGGCACTTGGCAGGCCACGCAACGCCTGGGGCCGACGCTTACCGGCATCTGGACCGATAAGAAAACCCGCCGCACCGCCCGGTTTGAGCTGCACGAGAACTATGGCGGGGCGGTACGCTACGAAGAAATCCACAGTTTCATCGAGGCCAAAGACAGCTGCCGGGTGGCTGGCCAGCTACCCGGCCATTGGTACTATCTCCGGCGCGATGCGGCTTGGTATGATTTGCATTTAGTGGGTCCCGATACGCTGCGGCCCGCTTGGCAGCGGCTGCAATGTCCAATTCCCCAAAAGAGGAAGCAGCAATTAGCCGCGTTACTTGCCCGTACCAATTGCAGCGGCCAGGCCTATGGTCTTACCAGAAGCAAAGTGGTGAATTACAACGGCAATGGTCTTTTTTGCTGGACGGATGTTATGTCTATCACTACCGCTGCTAATATGCCCGGCCAGCTTGTCGAAGAACACACCTACGACCTGGCTACCGGCCGGGAATACCGCATAGCCGACTGGCTGCGCCCCGATAAGCGGCGGGAAGTAGGGCAGCTTGCCATCGCGTATTACGTGGCCCAAAATCCTGGAGAGGGCGCACTGGAAGCTGCCCTTCGCTGGAAAGAAAAGCTACCCACTTTCCTGCTTAGTAGCGACGGTATTGCTTTTCGCGCTTCTGGCGATGATACTTCCGGCGAACTCTTTATCACGTTTCATGCGCCCATCGTTATCCCCTACGCGGCCGTGGCTCCCTACGTGCGCCCCGGCACCCCGCTGGCGCGGCTGGTAGCCGCCCGCGCTCGGCCGGGCCGGTAGGGGAGTTGCGGGCGCTGTCGTTTCTTTGCCATTATGCGCTTCTTCTTGCTTCTTGCCGCCGCTAGCCTCTTGGCCGCCCCGGCCCGCGCCCAGGCCCCCGTGCCCGCTGCCCCCAAAACCGACTCACTCGCCCTCCGCAAAATCTATGACGAGGCGCTGCTGCGCGGCCAGAGCTACGACAACCTGCGCTACCTGTGCAAGACTGTTGGTCCGCGCCTCTCGGGCTCGCCGCAGGCGGCACAGGCCGTGGCCTGGGGCAAGCTCACCATGGAAAAAGCCAATTGCTTCGACAAAGTCTATTTGCAGGAGTGCCAAGTGCCGCACTGGGTGCGCGGGGCTAGGGAAAAAGGCCAGATTATTGGCAATAAGGGCAAAAGCGTGCCCGCTGCCGTGTGCGCCCTCGGTGGCTCGGTGGGCACCAATGGCAAGCTACGCGCCGGCGTAGTCGAGGTAAAAAGCCTGGCCGAGCTAAAAGCTCTGCCCGACGCGGCCGTGAAAGGCAAGTTCATCTTCTTCAACCGCCCCTTCAACGACGCCCTCATCGAGCCCGGCGCGGCCTACGGCGGCGCGGGCGACCAGCGCCGTAGCGGCCCCGCCGAAGCCGGCCGGCGCGGTGCGGTGGGTGCACTAGTGCGCTCGCTCACCGCCGCCCGCGACAATAACCCCCACACCGGTGCCACCGCCTATGGCGACACGCCCACCAAAGTGCCCGGCGCGGCCCTCAGCACCCTGGCCGCCGACGAGCTTAGCCAGCTGCTAAAAGCCGACGCCAACTTGCAGTTTGAGCTGGAAATGAGCTGCGAAACCCTGCCCGATGTAGTGAGCTACAATGTGATAGGGGAGGTGCGCGGCTCGAAATACCCAAATGAAATCATCACCGTGGGCGGCCACCTCGACTCGTGGGACCTCGCCGAGGGTGCCCACGACGACGGCACCGGCGTGGTGCAAAGCATCGAGGCCGTGCGCCTGCTCAAGGCCGCTGGCTTGCGCCCCGAGCGCACGGTGCGCGCCGTGCTTTTCATGAACGAAGAAAACGGCACCCGCGGCGGCCAGAAATATGCCGACCTGGCCCAGCAAAACCACGAAACCCACCTCGCCGCCATCGAGAGCGACGGCGGTGGCTTTACGCCGCGCGGCTTCGCGGCCGAAACCACGCCCGCGCTCCTCAAAAAAGTGGCCGCCTGGGAGCCGCTACTAGCGCCCTACCATGCCAATCTGCTCACTGCCGGCCACGCCGGTACCGATATCGAGCCGCTGGTGGCCACTGTGCATCCCACGGCCCTCTTTGGCTACGACGGCGATTCGCAACGCTACTTCGACCTGCACCATTCGGCGCTCGACACGTTTGAGCAAGTAAACCGCCGCGAACTGGAGCTAGGCGGGGCCAGCATGGCATCGCTGATTTATCTATTAGGAAAATACGGACTCTAGGCCGCAGATTTAACAGATTGCGCAGATACGAGTCTGTCGCCTCTGATTATGCGGGGGTGAAATAAGAAAGGCCACCGAGAGGTGGCCTTTCTTATTGATTATTATCGAGCTAGATGACAGGTTGTTAACTCATAAAAGCTCCTGCCATCATTTGTCAGGTAATCAGGGGCGGTAGCCCCGTAGCCGTTAAATCTGCGGTCTAGTTGGTGTTCAGAATCGAAAACAGCTCATCCAATTTTGGCGTCAGAATAATATCAGTGCGGCGGTTCAGTGCCTTGTTCTGAGGCGTGTCATTGGCCGCTACTGGCAGAAACTGACCTTTGCCCGAAGCGGT
>CAXUKA010000351.1:0-6736 GCA_964251335.1 uncultured Hymenobacter sp. | reverse complement strand
GGTCTTGACTGCCGAGCAACGTTACGCCCTTATCGAGGTGCAACTCGACACCCTTTTTCAGAAACAGCGAACCGGTGAGGTACTGGCCGGGGGCCAGCGTTACTACGCCGCCCTTTTTGGCCGCCGCGTCAATGGTCTTTTGCAAGGCCTGCGTGTTCATCGTTTTGCCATCACCTACGGCCCCGTACCTAGCAGCGGCAAACGTGGCTTTGGCGGTCGGCATCGTCTTAGCTCCTACTTGCTTCACCCAATCAGGGTCGGCAGTTGGGGCTGCCGGGCGCACAAAGGCACTGATTGCCAGCAAGAGCAGCGGCAGTACTCGGGTGGGATGGAGTTTCATGAGGGCAATTATCAGCGCTGCCGGAGCAGCTACTGATAGGTAATTCAAAGTTGCAGCAAAGCCCTTCCATTACTTACCCGCACTCACCTGTTGGGAAACAAAAAAGTGAGCTAAGCATGTAGAACGGAGTGCCGCCCCTACCCCATCCTGCCGCTAACGCGGCAAAACGGAGTGCCACTCCGTTTTACAACGATGGACCACCTGACTGTACTGGCGTTAGTGTCACTGGCCCGAGCAGGCCCGACTCGACGGGTGTCCACTTGGCAGCTGTGAAAAGACCATCGTCGCCGCGGTTTTCCTTGAGGCGGGCGGCCATGTTCACGTTGTAGAATTTCTTCCACTCCTGGCCCGTGCGGTCCATGTCGGCAATGCGGTTGGCCATGCCATTACTCACGCTGATGGTGAGCGTGTTAGTGGCTTTGAGCTGATTTTTAGGTACGTATACCTGGTAAGTTGGCCCGATGAGCGTACCCAATTCTTGTCCATTAAGCTGCACGCGAGCGCTTTGCGCAACGCGGCCTAAATCAAGCAAATAGCCTTCGGCCGAGCCACTAGGCTGGGCAAACGTGGTGCTATAAGCGGCTGTACCGGCAAACTTCTGTCCGGCCTCGCCAGCTAGCTTGGTCCACGAGTCAAGCTGTGCCGCTTGCAGCGGCGCGGGCAAAGCCGGGCCACCTGATACAAAGCGCACCGCCCACGGACCAGCCACCGGTTGCGCGACTCCCGCCGAACGCCAGTAAGCATACGCCGGGCCACTGGCCGCCGCACCTTCTTTGGTGTCGATGAGGCACGAGCCACCAGCCGCCAGTTGCACATATACCTCGGCCCGGCCCTGGGCCGACTGCCGCACGGCCGCCGTGCCTAACTGCCCCGTCATGGGGTCGTAAAGATTGGCGGCTTTGGCGGCCGTGGCTAGCGGCACCCAGGCGTTTACTGGCTTGTCGCTCCCGTTAGCCAGGAAGTACGTGTGGCCGCCCGCCGTGCGGCGGCGCTTAAATTGCAAGCCATTGTCTACCAACGCCTCGCGCTGCACACCGGCTTGCACCAGTAAATGCGCCACATCGGCGCCTAATAAGAAAGCACCTTTGCCGATGGTTGCTCGCTGCCCACCCGTTGTGGGTTTGAACTGCAATTGCTCCACCAGTTTTTTAAAAGCAGCTTGGCGGCGGGGCAGGTCGCCGAGGCCGGGCACGTCGGTGGGCAGCGCATCTTGCACCACTACCGTGGCCCCGGCTTGGGCCAGTTGCACCAAGTGTTGCCAGGTTTCGAGCGGCATGGTACGGGCGGCGGGCACCAAAATGGTACGGTATTGCGCGCCGCCGCTAGTGCGCAGGCCGGTGCCGCTGGCTTGCACCTGTTGCACTTGCTTATCGGAAATAAAATCGTAGTCAAAACCCTGCTTCAACAGCAGCTCGCTGGTTGCGTCGACAGGCAAGCCTTTGAAACCGTGCTCGATGCCGTCGAAATGCTGCAAGAGGGCCTTGTTACCGGGGCGCTGGTAAGCGTCGTACTGCGGCAGGTAGAGCAGCACATCATTAGCAGGTTGGCCAGCTTGCAGGAAGCTCTGGCAGCGCGCCGCGTAGGTATTCAGTTGGATGAAATCCTGCCAAAACGGGTTCTGCGGATTGAACTCCACGGCGGCGTAGAATAGCCAGCCGGGCCAGGCCGCTGCCTGCGGCGAATAAGCTGTGCCGTGGTAGAAAATATGGTTTACGCCGCCGAGTAGCATGCGGTCCACGGCCTTTTTTACATCGCTTAGCTTAGAGAGAAAATGGTCGTTTTCCCAAGTGGCGGTTTCGGCCGAAGTCAGCGGCTTGCCCGTGACGTGCGCGGCCGACGAGGCGAATTTGATGCGCGTCAGATTCACGCCTTCCGTTTCGGGAATATCAGTGGCAGCGTAGAGGTCGAGAATATTGGCTGGCGAGCCGTGGGCCTGGTTACGAATTTTTACGCCGTAGCCGTGCGCCCAGGTGGCCCAGGTTTGAGTGTAGTTTTCGAGCAATAGCTCCGAGATGGTTTCGCGGTAGTCGGTGAGCACGCGCTGGTTTTCGTCGGCGCTGGCTTTGCCAAAAAGGGCGGGCAAGTGTTGACGCAAATCATACTTGCGCCGCGTCTGGAATTCGCTGAACATGAGCGGCGTCCAGTTGGCTTCGCCCTGCGCGTCGTCCACTTCGTACGAGTCGTTGAAGAAAGCGCGAATGCCCTTCACATCGCGTCCTTTGAAGGCTTGGTCGAAGTGCTGCAAATAGTGCTGGGTGGCCGTTTTGGAGAAGTGGTCTACCACATCGCCCTCGCCGCCGGGGCCGGCACGCTCCACCTGCTTGCCGTGCCAGCCTTGGAAGATGGCGTAGAGCGTCCAATTGCCGGCCGGGGCCGTCCAGGTGAGCTTGCCGGTGGCATCTACCTTGCTAGTCAAGTCGATGGCTGCGCCTTTTTCGGGATAGGCCATGAGGGCTTGCAGCGGCAGTGGCTTCTCGAAGCGCACCTGTTCCAGCGCCAAGGCTTGCAGGTTGGGGTTAGTGGCGACGGGGTCTTTCAACTGTTTGATATCAACCTTGTGGCCGATGGCAGTAGAAATAGGCTTTTGCATAAAGCTCACCTTCTCTGTTAGCTGCTCGCCGCCTTTCACCGTGTACGTCTGGTAGGCCACGTACTTGCAAGCGTCGGTGGGCGTTACCCACGGGCCACCAAAGGGCCAACCCGAGGCCTGAGCCATGTCGACGCCAGTGCCGAGTTTTTTGCTTTCGGCAAGCGTGTGGCCAAGCATGTCGAGCCACTTAGGCGATATAAAGTCAATAAATTGGCTTTCTGCGCCTTTCACGCCATAGATGGCCGTTATTTCGACGCCGCCCAAACCAGCTTGCTGGTACTGCGTGAGCAGGTGCGTCAGGTCTTGGGCGTTCACAGCGCTGCCCTCCCACCACCAGCGCGTCCAGGGGCGGTTTTGTTGAGTGAGGGCGGGCCATGCGGGCGCTTGGGCGTGGGAATTCTGCGCCAGAGCGGCGGCGAGGATAAGGGAGAGCGCGAGTGGTTTTTTCATACAATTTGACCGTCATGCAGAGCGCAGCGAAGCATCTCGCGTGGCGCAGTAATCCTTTGACGTTTTAAGGTTAGTGCAGCACGCGAGATGCTTCGCTGCGCTCTGCATGACCATTCAACTGCTACTTCAACTTATACACCTCGCTACCAGCCAGCAGGAAGCAGCCTAGGCCGTAATCCTCGAAATCGGGCTTGCTGGTGTAGCTCACGGGCTGGCCGTCTTTGGGCTCCTTACCAGTGCCTTGCACATAGCCCAATGCGCCATCAGGATGCACGCATTCGGTCGCCATTGCATTCCAAGCCTTTACAATAATCGGCTGGTATTTAGCTTTATCAAGTAAGCCTTGGCGCACGCCCCAAGCCATGCCGTAAGTAAATAACGCCGTGCCGCTCAGCTCTTTGCCGCCAAAATGCGTGGGGTCGTGCAGGCTCACGTTCCAGTAGCCATCGGGGCGCTGGAGGCGGGGCAGCGCCTTCATCATTTGTAAGTACGTTTGCTCGTATTCGGCGCGGTGCGGGGCGTCTTTGGGCATGATGTCGAGCACGCGTACTAGCGCGGCCACTACCCAGCCATTGCCGCGGCTCCAGTAGCAGTCCTGGCCGTTGGGTTCCTGGTAGGGCGGCACAAAGTCTTTGTCGCGCCACCACAGACTGTCCTGCGCATTGTAGAGGCCGTGGCCGCCCTGCTGCGTTTTGGCGAAGTCGTAGAGCTGGTACATTTTCTCAAAATAGGCCGGGTCGTGGTACTGCACACCCATTTTGGCATATACTGGCATGGCCATTTGCAGCGCGTCAATCCACCACCAGTCGTCCACTTTGTCGCTGTGCACCATGTTGTCGATGGCCGTTTTAAGCTCCTGAATGCGCTCGGGTTTAGGGTCGATTTGGTACAGGTCGAGGTAGGTTTGGCCGGCGCACTGGTCATCGGCATTGCGGCCGGTAGGGCCGTTGCGCAGGCCCCAGTTGTGCTTCTGGCCCCAGTCGACGGCGTAGTCGTAGTAGGCCTTTTTCTTGTCGAGGCTATACAGCGCCATCAGACCTTCGTAGTACACGCCGCGCGTCCAGATGTGGCTGGGGCGGGCTTTATTGGTCACGATTTCCTTGCCGGGGTCGGGCCAAGTGCGCATGAAATAGGCGTTGGCCAGGGTCATCTTTTTGAGAATCTCCTTCTTTTTGGGCAGTTGCTGCGCGGTAGCCGGGGCGGCGAAGAGCAGAGCCAGGGAGAGAGTTATCCAGCGATTCACGTTGGGGTAGCTTGTTAAAATAATGGTTTTTATGCTCGTCGTGCGGATTACCCTACCCCCGGCCCCTCCCCTCTGGGAGAGGGGAGCCGACCGTAAGCAAATGCTGACACACACCAGTTATCGTCAGGCTCCCCTCTCCCGAAGGGGAGGGGCCGGGGGTGGGGTTACGCGTCAGGAAGCTGCCTTGGCGATTTCCACCGCGTAGACCTGCTCTTTGCCTTCAAAATTGGCCCGAAAAATCACCCACTTGCCATCGGGCGAGAAATGCACGTTGGGCTCCAGCTTGTAGGTGTGGTGGGCCATGTTCACGAGGTGCTCGGCGTTGAAGTGGTCGCCATCGGGGCGGAATAGGTTAATCCATTCGCCATCGGGGGCTTTAGCTACCTGGCCGGGGTCACCACCGTCGCCGGCGAAGAGGGTCTGGTCAGGCGAGATGTTGTAGTGAATCGACCACTCGTTGCGCTGGTGCTGGTAGTGTTTTTCGGGGCCACCCGCTACGGGCGCACCAGCTAGGTAAAACGTCACGCTACGCGGCTGTTGCAAGTCAAACCAAATCGTCTTGCCATCGGGGCTGAAGAACTCGTGACCCGCGATTTCGCCGTCTACCGTGCGCTGGTGCATCAGCTTGGTGGCGTGGCTTTTGATGCTGATGGTCCAGATGCGGTCAACCTTGCCCCAAGGGCCTTCGTGGCAGTACATGAGCAGGTCAGGGTCGGTGGGCGAAAACTGCACGTGGCCCAGCCAGGTATTTTCCTGGTAAAGCTGCTCGCGCTTGCCGGTTTTGACGTTGATGGTGAACAAAATATGCTGCACCTTGGCATCGTAGATGCGATTGAAGAAGTCGCTCTTGGCTGGGTATTTCTTGAGGATATCCCGCGCCTCGGCCCCGCCCAGCGAGCCCGCTAGCAACGTTTCATCGGCATTCAGCGACGAAATATTGCCTGGAAAATCGGCCGGAAACGTGTACACTTTGCGCTCCTTACGCGTGTCGGCGTTGATGGCGTACACCTGGTTTTCCACCTGGTAGTACACATCGCGGCTTTTGCGGCCCACTATCTCACCTTTTATGCTCTTGTAGTAGCCCGTGAGCGGGCGCACCTTCCGCGTTTGCAGATTGACCAGGCGTAGTTGCTGCCCCTGCTCATCGGTGTGGTAAAACACCATTTCGTCGCCTTGGGCGGTTTTCAAAAACGGGTTGTTGTGGAAGTAAAAGCTGCCATTGGAGCCATCGAGCGGCGTGAGGCGCACCACTTTGTGGCCAGTAGTCTGGTCTATCCACTCGGCGGCGGACATGGGCTGCTGGCCGCCTGTTTCGAGATGGGCCTGGGCCTGGGCGCGGAGGCCGGGCAGCAGCACAGCCGCGCTGAGCAATGCCTTAGCCAAATAATTTTTCATGGAGGAACGAGGTTGGGTGGGAAAAGAAACGCCGCTAGTGCGAGGCGGCGGTGGCAACAGGGGTTGGTAAGTAGCGCGCTACATCTCGTAAGGCTACTACACGGTAGTGGTTGTCGTGCAGATACTTGAGATACTCCTCCAACAGCGCGGGCGGAGTCGTAACCCAGTCGTGAGCCAGGTCGGGCACGCCGTGAATGGTGAGCACCACGATGCGGCCATCTTTGGCCTGAGTCAGCGCCTCCAGTATCTGTTGGCGATTGGTAGCCAGCGTGGTATAGCTGGGTACGAGCAGCGGGTCGTCAACAGCAGGGTCGTAGGGACGGTTGCTGCCGGTGCGGGCCAGTTGGTAACCCTTGGCGCGCAGCACCGGCAGCGCGTGGGGGCTGGTGTCGTAGCCGGGGTAGGCAAACGTGACGGGCTTCGGAATATGATTGGCCCGGCAACGGCTTTCCAGCGAATCCAACTCAGCAGTTAATTCACTCTCCATCATTTTATTGACGTGCCGGTGTGTGAGCGTGTGGCTGCCCACCTCAAATCCCCAGCGGTGCAGCTGCCGAATCTGCGCCCAGCTCATGTACTTGGTTTTATCGGCAAAGGGCGGCTCGCGAAACTCGCACACAAAAAACGTGGCCCCAAAGCCGTACTTCTTCAGCAGCGGCGCCACGTAGGTGGCGTGGCTCAGGGCGGCATCGTCGAAGGTGAGTACCACCAGGCGGTC
>CAXUKA010000350.1:0-6784 GCA_964251335.1 uncultured Hymenobacter sp. | reverse complement strand
GCCGCAGATACTCGCTGCGCTCGTACACGAGCTGGAAAGTTCGCGCTACTCCTTATTCGCCGCGTCAATCTCCTTTTTCAAGCTCAACAAAAACCCGCGCACCTTCTCCAAAGACTGAATCACATCAATCTTATCCTTCAGTTGCCCGCCCTTCTGCTTCAGCATCTCGCGGGCACCCGGGATGGTGTAACCTCGCTCCTTAACCAGGTGATAGATAGTGCGAAATGTGTCCACATCGGCCTGGGTAAACAGCCTGTTACCCTTCTTGCTTTTGCGCGGACGCAGCTCGTCAAACTCCGTTTCCCAGAAGCGGATGAGCGAAGTGGCCACGCCAAATTGCTCGGCCACTTCGCCAATGGTGAAATACTGCTTAGTGATATCGCGCTCTTTATAAGGCATCTTACTTAATCTGATATTTCTGGCTAATCTCGTCGTAAATCGGCAACAAGTCGTTGGCCTGGCCCTGCTTGTCAAAAATAGCTTCCCAGGTATTGAGCGGCTCCCAGATGAACGTGCCCTTACCCTTGCCATTGGGCAGGTTAAAGGCCGCGTCGTTGACTTCGCGCTTGCGCTCCGAGTATTCGACCACCACAATATCCTGCGGGTAGCGCTGGGCGAGTTGCGTTAGGTTGGCTTTCAGCTCAGGAATGGTGCCGTGCCACTTGGGGTAATACGACTGCCCAATAACATCAAAATCAACCTTGTGCGCCTGCATGCGGTCGAGCCAGGTGTTGGAAAGTTGCAACTGGCCACCGAGGGCAATATGCAGCATCACCAGCGTTTTTGGGCTTGTCTCGCGCACGGCACTAGAGCCGGCTTGTGCCAGCTGGGCCAGCGTGTCGTAGCGCGCCAAGCTGTCGGAGAGCTGCACGTTGGCATCGGGCCAGAGCATGCCGTGGCTGATTTCGTTGCCGACCTGCACCATGTCGGGCGGCGTGCCCTGGGCTTGCAGGGCCAGCAGCACTTGCTTGGTGTAGTCATGAACGGCCGTGGCCAGCGCCGCGCCGTGCAACTCGTGCCAAGCCAGCGGCTTAAATTGCTTTTGTGGGTCGGCCCAGGTGTCGCTGTAATGGAAGTCGAGCAGCAACTTCAAGCCCGCTTGCTTTACACGCTTGGCCATTGCCAACGTATGCGGCAGGTCGCAAAAACCCTTGCCCGGCGAGTAGCCGCTGTCGGCGGCCGGGTTATTGAAAATCCGCAGCCGGATGTAATTGAAATGATGGTCTTTGAGAATCTGGATGACGTCTTTCTGTACGCCTTTATCCGAGAATTTCAGGCCCCGCGCTTCGAGTTGGGGCAGGAAGGAAATGTCGGCTCCCAGCACTTTGCCGAGGCGCGGGCGGGCGGCGTTAGAGGCTTTTTTCGTCCGTTGCTGGGCAGCGGCTTCGGGAACCAAGCCACCTAGCAGCCCGCCTAATAGTAGGCTAAAGCCAGCCAGCCGGCGCAGTTTGGCGCAAGCAAAAAAATTGGGAAACATAACTAGAGAGCAGGTGGGAGAGGGGTGCAGCCGGCGCAGGGCAAGGCTGCAAGTTACTGCGCTGGGGCGCGAACTGCGGGCTGGACTCAACTGTTTTATAAAGCTACCTTTGCCTTGTCAGCAGCCCCACTAACTAGGGGCCGTTTTTTTGAAAGATATGTCGCTTCCTACCGCTTCGCACGTCCGCCAGCAGTTTCTCGATTTCTTCGCCTCCAAAGGCCACCACATCGTGCCCTCGGCCCCGCTAGTGGTCAAGGACGACCCCACGTTGCTGTTCATCAACAGCGGCATGGCGCCGTTTAAGGACTACTTTTTGGGCAACAAGCCCGCCCCTTACAAGCGCATTGCCGATACGCAGAAATGCCTGCGCGTCAGCGGTAAGCATAATGACCTGGAGGAGGTAGGCTATGACACCTACCACCACACCATGTTCGAGATGCTGGGCAACTGGTCTTTCGGCGACTATTTCAAAAAAGACGCCATCAACTGGGCCTGGGAATTGCTGACCGAGGTGTACAAGCTAGAGAAAGACCGGCTGTATGTTACCTATTTCGAGGGCGATGCCGGTGACGGCACCGGCCCCGATACCGAGACGCAGGCCCTCTGGCGGCAGTACACCACCGACGACCGCATTTTGCCCGGCAACAAGAAAGATAACTTCTGGGAGATGGGCGACACCGGCCCCTGCGGCCCCTGCACCGAAATCCACATCGACCTGCGCTCCGAGGAGGAGCGCGCCGCCAAGTCGGGCCGCGAACTGGTGAATGCCGACCACCCACAGGTGGTAGAAGTGTGGAACAATGTGTTCATGGAGTTTCAGCGCCTGGCCGACAAGTCGCTCATCAAGCTGCCCGAGCAGAGCGTGGATACCGGCATGGGCTTCGAGCGCCTGATGATGGCCGTGTCGGGCGTGAAATCGAACTACGATACCGATGTATTCCAGCCGCTTATCCAGTTTATTGCCAAGGAAGCCGGCGTGCAGTACCACGGCACCTCGCCCGCCACAGTAAACGACCAGCCCGCCACCGAAGACGAGAAAACCGACATTGCCATCCGGGTGATTGCCGACCACATCCGGGCCATTGCCTTCACCATTGCCGATGGCCAACTGCCTAGCAATGTGAAAGCTGGCTACGTGATTCGCCGTATTCTGCGCCGGGCCGTGCGCTACGCCTTCTCGTCGCTCAATCAGAAGCAGCCCTTCCTCTACAAGCTCGTGCCCGTGCTGGCCGACCAGATGGCCGGCATCTTCCCCGAGCTGAAAGCCCAGCAAGCCTTCGTGACGCGCGTGATTGAGGAAGAGGAAATCGCCTTTTTGAAAACCCTCGAAACTGGCCTGCGCCGCCTCGATGCGCTTGAAGAAAGCGCCCGCGCCAACGGCGGCGTTATCGACGGCCAAACGGCGTTTGAATTGAGCGATACCTTCGGTTTTCCACTCGACCTCACGGCTCTCATTGCCCGCGAAAAGGGCCTAACCGTAGACGAAGAAGGCTTCAAAAAAGCCCTCGAAGCCCAGAAAAACCGCAGCCGCAACGCTCAGGAAACCGAGCAGAGCGACTGGGTAACCGTGCTCGATACCGACGCGCCCAACGTATTCGTAGGCTACGACCAGGACGAGGCCACCGCCCACCTGCTACGCTACCGAAAAATCGACAAAAAAGGCAAGACCGAGTACCAGTTGGTGTTCGACCAGACGCCCTTCTACGCCGAGAGCGGCGGCCAGATTGGCGACACTGGCTTCGTGGAAAGCGACTTCGACAAAGTGCGCGTCATTGACACCAAGAAGGAAAACGACCTCATTATCCACACTACCCTGGATTTGCCGCAGTACTTGAGCGCCGAGTTTCGCGCCCGGCCCGATGCGGCGCGGCGTGCGCTCATCCGCAACAACCACACGGCCACTCACTTGCTGCAAGCTGCCCTGCGCCGCGTGCTCGGCGAGCACGTGCAGCAAAAAGGTTCTTTGGTGAATGAGAAGCTGCTGCGTTTCGACTTCTCGCACTTCACCAAAGTGACCGATGCCCAGCTGCGCGAAATCGAGCAACTTGTAAACGAGCGCATTCGCCAGCAAATCCCGCTTGATGAGCGCCGCAATGTGCCCATCGCCGAGGCCAAAAACCTGGGCGCGATGGCCTTGTTTGGCGAGAAATATGGCGAGTTTGTGCGCGTTATCACCTTCGATAAAGACTACTCGGTAGAGCTGTGCGGCGGCCTGCACGTGGCCAACACGGGCAGCATCGGCTACCTCAAAATCACGAGCGAAAGCGCTGTGGGCGCGGGCGTACGCCGCATCGAGGCCGTGACGGCCGGCGCGGCCGAAGCCTTCGTAGACCAGCAAATCGACCTGCTGAACCAAGTGCGCGAAGCTCTCGGCAACCCGCAGCACCTGCTGCCCAGCCTCGAAAAGCAGGGCGAAGAAATTGCGGCCCTGCGCAAGCAAATCGAGCAGTTTGCGCAGCAGAGCCTCAACCAGCAGAAAGCCCAACTCACCAGCCAGGTAAAGGTCCTGAACGGCGTCAACTTCCTCGCTGCCCAGGTGCAGGCCACCAGCGCCGACGACCTCAAAAAGCTAGCCTACGACCTGCGCCAGCAGGTGACCAACCTCGTGCTGGTGCTCGGCGCCGAAATCGACGGCAAACCCCAGCTGGCCGTGATGCTCGACGACGAAATAGCTCGCGCGGGCAAGCTCAACGCCACTACGCTGGTGCGCGAGCTGGCCAAGGAAATCCAGGGTGGCGGCGGCGGGCAGCCGTTCTTCGCTACGGCCGGCGGCAAGAACGTGGCCGGGCTGGGCGCGGCTATTGCGAAGGCGGAGGGGTTGATTAGCGCAGCTTTATAGCTTGTGTTTGCAATGGTGAAGCCGCCGCTGCTAGTATTGCTGAGTTTCTTCGCGTTGCCTGCTCTCGGGCAGGCAGCGCGGGGCGATTCTGCCCGGGCCGGCGCTCGGGTAGAGGTGAAATACGTGGATGCCCAAGGCAAGAAACTGACCTCGGCCGAAGGCGCTGACCACCGCATCGAAACCTCGTATATCGACAGCGTAAAAGGGTCGGTGCGCGTATTCTACCCCTCGGGCACGCTCAAATCGTACACGCCCTACATCAATATTCGGCGGCATTTCCGGCACGGGCGGGTTCTCGAATATTATGAAAGTGGCCAGTTACACTTGCAGCAAGATTACCTTGCTAATAAGCGCCAAGGCGATTTCCTCGTGTACTACCCCGATGGCAAGCTGCGCCGCCGCGACCACTATGAAGCGGGCCAGCGCACGGCCGGCGAATGCTTCGGCCCCGATGGGCACGCTATAGAGTACTTCGAATACGAGCAGCAGCCCATTTACCTGGAAGGTGATGGGGGAATTATGGCCATTGTTAAGGGCATTCAGGAGCGGGTGCGCTACCCCAAAAGTGCGTTGCGGCATCGGCTGGCTGGCACCATCAAGGTAAAATTTACAGTGAATAAGGCTGGCGAAGTGCAGGATGCCCGCGTCCTTGGCGGCGTGGATGAAAGTAAGTTTGAAGGCCTGACCCTGGAGGCTGTTCGCGATATGGAAATGGCCGTGCTGCAAGCCGTGCGAGACCTAAAGCGCTTCCAGCCGGCCCGACTCGATGGGGTAAGCGTAGATTTTAACTACACTGCGCCTATCAGCTTCAAAATTCAATAAAGCGAAACTCAACATCTACGAAGCCGCCGCGAGCAGTCGGGTAGCACGCTAACAGAAAAGCACGTCTGGCTCGACGTGCTTTTCTGTTAGCGTGCTACCAAGCCGTATACTTGCACTCATATCTTGAGGTGCTGTGCGGAAGATATTGTTTTATAAAAAGTTACTATTGATGATGGCGAGCTATTATGCTGCTACACGTACCAAAAGCCGCTATGCTGCCGGGCTGCTGGCGCTAGGTGTATTTTCCAGTGCGCCGGGCCACGCCCAAGCGCCCGCTAACTTGCCCGTAGTGGCCGCTCCCGACCAGTTGTTGGGCCAGTCCAGCGGCGTGCGCTACTACGACCAGCATTGGCTGCCCCTCACCGGCCCGGCCGGGGCCTACGGCTACGATGTGTACCGCCACCTCGATAGCCTGAACCTGAAGTGGCGCCGCCGCCGCTACGTGCAGGCTTCAGGGCGGCTGATACTGGAGCAATATTTTGCCAGTGAGGTGCCCGGCCCCAGCCCTGGCCTCGAAGGCCCCGGCCGCGAATGGTACGAAAGCGGGCAGCTGCGCGAGGAAATATTCTACCACAACCACTATCTGGCCGGCACGCTACGCACGTTTCACCCCAACGGCCGGCTGCGCCTCAACCAAATCAACTACTTGGGAGGCGTGGTGGCCTGCTATGACTCGACTGGCCGGGCGCTGAAAGACTGCCCCGAGTACTACGTCCACGCCCTGTCTAAGAAGAAGCACATCGAGGTGGCTAAGCTGCCCGACCTAGTGCAGCAGCGCTACCCGGCCCTGCTGCCGGCCGGCTACTCGGCCCCAGCCGCTGCGCCGCCCGTGTACTATGCGTTCCGCATCGACTCGACGGGCACCGTGCGCGATGCGCGGCTGCTCACGGCTGCTGCGCCGCCGCTCGCCACGGCTATTCTGCAAGCCATTGCGCAGCTACCGGCTTTCGAGCCCGCTTTGCTGGAAGGTAAGCCCACAGATAAAATAGTGGAGGGCAAAGCAGTGGTCAAAACCGGTCGCTGATAATAGCCTGAATGGTAGTTTGTTGATAATAACTAGTGTTGTTATTATCTAATTGTAATGCCGAACGGTAGCGCGAGCGAAATTAGATAACAGGAAGTAGTTAGGCGAGGGTTTGAAAATTGGTGTAAATTGCCATTGAAATGACCGTAATGGTCCTCAAAAACACACTTCTCTGCCTTCCTTTTTCTATGAACAAGCTTACTTACCTGCTCTTGCTGGCGGGCGGCCTATGGGCCAATACCAGCGTGGCCCAGCAAGCCCCAGCCCCGCTTAAAACCGAGTACCTCAATGAGGGTTTTACCGTGCTGTCCTCGAAGGCGGGGGCTGCCTACCGCCGCGAAACTGAATACCGCGATAGTGTAGGCGGTGTTGTGCGGCAGTACTTTATGAGCGGCCAGCTCTACAGCGCCGCCCCCTACGAGCACATCCAGAAGAATATTGCCCACGGGTCTTTCGAGAGCTGGCACAAAAACGGCCAGCTAGCCGTGCACGAAGACTACCTGCATGGCCAGCTGGCGGGCGAGCGGCGGGTGTACTACGCCAGCGGACAGCTTAAGCGCTACGAGCAGTACCAGGATGGCCAACGCACCGCCGGCGAGTGCTACACCGAGCAGGGTGAGCC
>CAXUKA010000349.1:0-6811 GCA_964251335.1 uncultured Hymenobacter sp. | reverse complement strand
TATTCAGGATTTATAAAATTTTAAAATTGCTTCGTCATGCCTCCTCGCAATGACAGGCGTTTATAGTACCAGTCAATATTAAGTGGCAAACCGGCAGAACGTGCCCAGTGGCAATTTCCGCTGACTGGCATCATGCAAGTAAATCTCGCCCAATTCGCGCACGGCCTTCTTGCCGGGGAAAATGGCCTGAGTCAGATTATCCAGAATCAGCCCCGAAAAGCCTAGCGAGTATAGGTTGATAACCAGAAAATGGTCCTCCGGGTCGAGGAGTTGCTGGCTGAGTTTCAGCATCTCGTTTAGCTCGTCTTCGAGCTGCCATTTCTCGCCGTTGGGGCCGCGGCCGTAGGCGGGCGGGTCGAGGATGAGGCCCTGGTATTTGCTGCCGCGCTTCACTTCGCGGCGCACGTATTTCATGGCATCTTCGACCAGCCAGCGCACGCCGTCGAGGTTGCTGGCCTCCATGTTGTCGCGGGCCCAGAAATTGACTTGCTTCACCGAGTCGAGGTGCGTGACATCGGCCCCGGCGGCGCGGGCGGCCAGCGTGGCCGCGCCGGTGTAGGCGAAGAGGTTGAGCACGCGCGGCAGCTTGGCTTGGCGCTTACGAGTCTGGTTGTAAATGAATTGCCAGTTGGGGTCTTGCTCGGGGAACAGGCCGACGTGCTTGAACGACGACAAACCGAGGCGAAAGCGCAGCTTCAGGCCATCGGGGCGCTCGTAGCCGATAACCCACTGCTCGGGCATACCTTTTTTGAGGCTCCACTGGCCTTTTTCGGTGCTGCCGGGGGCGCGGGCGAAGGTGGCATCGGCCCGCTGCCACTCGGTGGGAGAGAGGGCCGGGTCCCAGATGGCCTGCGGCTCGGGGCGCGCCAGCACGTACTTGCCGAAGCGTTCGAGCTTTTGAAAATTACCGCTGTCGAGCAGCTCGTAGTCGGGCCAGGGCGAGGTGGTGAGGAAGTCGTACACAAGGCAAAAGTACGGCTCATGTAGAACGGAGTGGCACTCCGTTCATGCCGCGTCGGCGGCAGGGGGCGGCTGGTAGGCGTAGGTGGTAGTAGGCCTGTCGCTTCGTGACAGAACGGAGCGCCACTCCGTTCTACATTCTTCTCAACGAGTCCAATTACCTCTTCAAATAGCCATAAGCACCGTTCGCCGAAGACCCACCGCCCGGCCCCAACCCCGGCCGTAACTTTACTTGATGTTTCCCGCCCACCCAAAAAAGTATTTTGCTCTATTCACAACCTTGCTCGGGCTGGGCGCGTGCTCGAAGCCCGCGCCCTCGGGCCCAACTGAGGAGTATTTCAATTGTCGCGAGGTATACGAGCCCATTCGTGGCCAGCTGCTTGACCGCAACGGCGAGCCGATGGTAGCGACGAGGGCGCACTACACGCTCACGCTGCCGAAGCTGGCGCAGTTCGATACCGTGGCCTTCAACCAGCTGATGGGCTGGCCCGAAGGTGCCTTGCAGGCGCGAGTATTCGCGGCCCGGCTGCCGGCCGGCCCGCCGCCCCATCGCCCCGAGCTAGTGCCAGACTCGCTGGGCATCATGCCCCCCGACACCGCCAAGCCCAAGCCCGCCCCGCCCCGCGTGCAGCACTGGCCCATTGAGCTGGTTTTGACCAAACCCGAGGCTGATAATTTTCGCCATCATGTACAGGAGTGGCCGGGCCTAGTACTGCGTCGCCGGCGCGAGCGCACCTACCTTACCGCCACGGCCGCGCCAGTGCTGGGCTACCAGCCGGCCGCGGCCGCGCAGTTTCTATACCTGGCCCAAAAGCTGGAGCGCGGCCGCTACTACCGCCTGCGTAACCCTGGGGTTGAAGGGTATTACAACACGCTGCTGACCGGCAGCCGGGGCGTGTACCACCCGCGCACTGACGGCCACGGCCGCGTGCACGGCAGTTGGGACACCGATACCATTTACCGTGCCGGGCAGGATTTGCACCTGAGTATTGATGCCAAGCTGCAAGCCTACGCCGAGCGCCTGCTGGGCGAGCGGCGCGGCTACATCGTGGCCATTGAGCCGAGTACTGGCGAAATCCTGGCCTGCGTATCGGGGCCTACTTATGACCCCGCCGTGCTTACCGCGCCCGGCCGCAACGCCGAGCGCCGCGCCCTGCTGCAAGACGACGAAAACCGCCCGCTGCTCAATCGCCCCGCCGTGCAAGCCAATCCGCCCGGCTCGGTGTTCAAGCTCGTGAATGCTGCCGTGGCCTTGCAGCTCGGGGCCATTACTGACCACACGCCGTTTCCCTGCGACCAGTCGCTCATCAACTGCGTGCACCCGCACCCCGAGGCCCGCAACCTCACAATGGCCCTGAAATACAGCTGTAACCCGTATTTCTATCAAACGCTGCGCGCCGTAATCGAGCCGCGCCCCGACTCGGCAGCCACGCTGGCCGATTCGAGTGCCATCCGGCATCGGCAGTTGGGGATGTGGCGGCGCTACGTCAAGTCCTTCGGGCTTGATACGCTGCTGGGCGTGGATATTGCCCGCGAGCAGCCGGGCTTTTTACCTACTCCTGCGCTGTATGATAAAATCCGCCACACCAAAAACTGGACGTTTCCATCTATCTACTCGCTCAGCATCGGGCAGGGCGAAATCAACCTCACCGGCTTGCAAACGGCTAATGTGCTGGCAATTATTGCCAATCGGGGCTGGTACATCACGCCGCATTTTGTGAAGAGCATCGGTAACTCCGGTAAGCCTTTGCCGCACTTCACCGAAAAGCACCGCACGCTAGTCGATAGCACCAATATCGCGGCCCTCGTGCCCGGTATGGTAGCCGCCCTGCGCCACGGCGGCACCGCCGAGCTGGCCAGCCTCGCCGATGTTGGCATCACGGTAGCTGGCAAAACCGGCACCGTGCAAAACGATGAGGGCGACGACCACGCCACTTTCGCGGGCTTCGCGCCGGCCGAAAAGCCGAAGATTGTAGTGGCGGTTTATATTGAGAATGCGGGGTTTGGCGGGCTGTCGGCAGCCCCGTGCGCGTCGCTGATTATGGAGAAGTATTTGAAGGGGCACATTGCGCCGAAGCGCAAGCGGTGGGAGTATTGGCTGCGGTGCGGGGACTTGGCTAGCCAAGGGCATTGAGCGGAAGAGCTGGATTGCTTTCCAACTTTCCGTTACAGCAAATGAAGCAGCAGCTGCATTTCGTGGTCTTTGCCTGCCTCATGCTCGCCTGCTATGCGGCAAGCTTATAACAAGCTACAATCTAGTTAATTAGTCCTTGCTCGGCTCAATCTTCGCCTTTTTGAGCGCGTCGCCCAGCCCTTTTTGCAGCTTCGCACCCGACTCGGCCGCCGCTTCTTCGCGGATGTTGTAGTGCTTTTTGAGTTGCTCCCAGTCTTCGATGGGAATGAATACGCCGGTGATGGTGCCTTTGGCGTCGGAGAGATATTTGATATCCATGCGGGAGAGAAAAGGGGAGATGTTGCGAAGCTAACGCAAATACGGGCGGCAGGGTAGAGGCCTGTTCGCTGGAAATGGATTTCGCTCAACTGGCCCTTTCGGTCGCTATCCGAAGTTGATTTCGGAAGCCACCCCCATTTCCAGGCTGGAAATGGCCTTTTTGAACCTGGCACTGCGCTTGAAAACAAGGGAGGCATCTTCTCACGCATCCCTTGCCAAGCCATGCACAATATTGACCGCACCCTCCAGGAATTTGAATCCGGGACCGCCCTCAACGGCGAGTTTGAGAGCTACGAAACCAACGGCGAGTACGGCCAGGAAATGGAGTACGGCCAAGAGCTAGAATATGGTCAAGAGCTCGAATACGGCCAGGAAATGGGCCAGGAGTTCGGGCAGGAATTCAGCGGCGAAGCCTACGAAATGGAAGGCGAGCAAGAGCGCGTGATGGCCGAGCTGGCGCAGGAGCTGCTGGAAATCAACACCGAGCAAGAACTCAATCAATTTTTGGGTAACCTCGTGAGCCAGGCTGCCGGGGCAGCTTCCAAGCTCCTGACCTCGCCGGCCGGGCAGAGCGTGGGCCGCTACCTGGTCGATTTTGGCAAGCAAACCCTGCCGCAGCTGGGAGCCAAGTACGGTGGCCAAGCCGGCGCGGCGCTGGGCGGCCGGCTAGGTCCGCTGGGCGCGAAAGCGGGCAACTGGGCCGGTACCAAAGCTGGCCAATGGGCCGGCGGCCAGGCCGGCAATTGGGTGGCCGACAACGCCAAGCGCGTATTTGGCCTGGAGCTGGAAATGCTGAGTCCCGAGAGTCAGGAGCTGGAAATCAACCGCGCCTTCGTGCGCTTTGCCTCCGACGTGGCTCGCCGCGCCGACCGCACCCTGCGCCGCTACCCCAACCTGAGCGTTGGCACGCTGGGCCGCCAGGTACTCGGTGCCTCGGCTCCGCTATACGCCCCCGGCCTGCTCAATGGTGGCCTGCGCGCAAGTGCGCGCACATGCCGGCCCAATAGCGGCACCTGGGAGCGCCGGGGCGGGGCCATCGTGCTCTACGGCGCGTAGCGCGGCCTTTCAGTCAGCGAGTCGATATGCTTGGTGCTCGCGGACTGAAAGCTCGTGCTGCTGAGTTATTTAAGCAGTCAGGATGGGGCAGCGTAAGCGCGGAGAATTGCCTTTGCGCCGGCTTGCTCAAGTAGTTTATTATCAATCACCTTCACCCTTACCACCATGTACCAAAATGAATTCTCTCAGGAATTTGAGCAAGCCATTGGCCAAGAGTTCGAACAAGAGTTCAGTGGCGAAAGCTTCGAGTTCAACCCCGAATACCTGGGTGAAACCAGTGCTCAGGGTGAGTCATTCGAGACATACGGCGAAATGACCGGCGAACTCAATGAAACCTTCGAAATGGAGCTGGCCCACGAGCTGCTCGAAGTGAGCAACGAGATGGAGCTTAACCAGTTTCTGGGCAGCCTGGTCAAAAAAGTGGGCGGGGCCGTGAGCAGCTTCGCCAAGTCGTCGATTGGCAAAACCATCGGTGGCGCGCTGAAAGCAGTGGCCAAA
Source organism: uncultured Hymenobacter sp. (assembly GCA_964251335.1). Lineage (GTDB taxonomy): Bacteria > Bacteroidota > Bacteroidia > Cytophagales > Hymenobacteraceae > Hymenobacter. Next base: position 1,845 of record CAXUKA010000349.1, on the reverse strand, counting down.
AAAGCCCTGCCGATGGTGGGCGGCGCGCTGGGCACCTTCGTGGGTGGGCCGCTGGGCACGGCTGTAGGCAGCAAGCTAGGCTCGATGGCCGGCAACCTATTTGAGCTGGAGCTGGAGGGCCTGAGCCCAGAAGACCAGGAATTTGAAACGGCCCGCGCCTTCGTGCGCGTCGCCAACTCGGCCGTGCAGCGCGGGGCTGCTGCCGCCCAACGGCCACGCCCTGGCGTGTCTGCTGCTATGGCTGCCCGCAAGGCGCTTGCGAGCGCAGCTATGCAGCACGCTCCCGGCCTGTTGCGCCCGCGCAATGCCGACGGCACCTTCCGCTCGATGAACGGCGCTGGGCCACGTCGGCCGGGCGGCCACCACCGTCGTCGGTCGCATTTTCCGGGCGGCGGCTACCCAGCTGGCGCTAGCTACCTGAATGTTGGCTACGCAGGCAATGGCTACCAGCCCACACCGGATGCTGGCGATGAAGATTCCCAAGGCGCTGAGTCGCAGGCCCGCCCCACGCGCGGCACCTGGATGCGGCGCGGCCGCACGCTGGTCATTCAGCTGTAGCACAAAGCCTTCGCTCTATTTCACTGCCTCACCATTTCACCGATGCGCAACGCCGCCGACACCCGGTTTCTGCTCAATGAGACGCTGGCTTTGCTGAGCCGGCTCCAGACGGTGCGCTCGTTTTCGCTGAGCACGCCGATGGTACTGGCGGCGGCCGTGTCGGCCCCGGCGCAGGCGGCCATCAATGCCCATCTGGCGCACGTGGCCTTCGACTTGCGGCGCAAGCTGCTGGCGTTCATTGCCTGGCTGCGCAGTGCCGAAAGCTACCGCCTCAGCGCAGCCGAAACCCAAGCCCGCTACGTGCTCTTGAAGCTGCGCTTCAACAACTTACTCGACCAGGTCGATATTTTCGGCGACGTACTGGGGCAGCGTAGTGAGCATAATACCGGCACCTGGGTGGCGGGCCTCGACGTGCTGGCCGAAGACGCGCTCCGGCTGCCTGGCAACTACTACAACCCGCCCCCGCTCGTCTGCTACCTCGAGCGGGGGCACGGGGCGGCCATTCGGCGGGCGCGTACGCGGCTGCCGGGCGGTGACCTCAGTCCGGTGGGCGTTATTCAGATTCCGCGCGAGCGCATGATTGGCTCGGGCATTGCCTCGTCGCTCATTCATGAGGTAGGCCATCAAGGCTCGGAGCTGCTTGACCTCACAACCACCATTCGGCAAGATATCGAGCAGGTTATCGCCAACGGCGAGCGCGAAGAAGGCCTGCCTTGGCAGTTGCTCAGCCGCTGGCTAAACGAGATACTTTCGGACTGCTGGGCGGTGGGGCACCTGGGCATTACGGCCACGTATGGGCTGCTGAGCGTGGTGAGCTTGCCCAGCTACTTTGTATTCCGCATTGGCACCGATGGGCCACACCCGTTCCCGTGGATTCGGCTGAAAATCAGCCTGGCGCTGGGCCAAGAGCTGTTTCCGCACCCACAGTGGGCGGCACTGGGCCAGCAGTGGGAAGACCTATACCCAACCGATGACCTGAACCACTACAAGCGCGACCTCATCAGGCGGCTCGAAGCGGTGCTGCCCACGTTTGCCCGGCTGGTGCTGGGCCATCGCTCGGCCACGCTGCGGGGCGGGCAGGTAGCCGACATTTTTCCGGTGGCCGAGCGCGGCCCCGAGCAGCTGCGCGCCCTCTACGATACCTGGCAGCAGCACCCCTACCTGCGCGAGCACGCCGCGCCCTCGCTGGTATTTGCGGTGGTGGGGCAGGCCAAAGCCGATGGCCGTATTTCGACCCAGGATGAGGTGCGCGTGCTCTCGCACATGCTCGCCCACTGGGCCCTGGAC
>CAXUKA010000348.1:0-6846 GCA_964251335.1 uncultured Hymenobacter sp. | reverse complement strand
GTTGAGCACATTATTTAGGCGTAATGCCTGGATGAACAAAATAGCGAGCGCGCCGGCCCGGTACAGCAGCACCGGGCGATTCCAGGCCAGTTCCAGCGCTCCGGCCAGCGCAGCCGATAGCGGCGCAGTGCCATCGTAGAGGTCTCGGTAGGGCCAGGCCCCCGCGCCTACACCCTCGCCCAGCAGCAGCAGGCGCAGTTCGGCCGCTGATACGGGCAGGCCCCACCACAGCAGCGGCAGCCGCAAAGCCAGCACCAGCACGAGCAGCACGAGCAATTGGGCCGGGAGGGTGCTTTTAAAAAAACGCAGCATTGAGTTAGTGCTTGGTGCCTGATGCGTGGTGCGTAGGCTGGCCAATGCACCGCAAAGGTCGTTTTAGGGAAATCAAATTCGGTAATGCCGGCTCGCCGCTGCTCGCCACCAACTATGTGCCGTGCGCCGTGCGCCAGGCACTACGCACCAACTGCCAAGCACCAAGCCCTAACCAAGAGTACCTTTGCAGCTTCATTATGGAAAGCAAACGACAGCAAAAAATGGCTAGCCTGCTTCAGCAGGAGCTGGCCCAGGTGCTCCAGCGCGACTTGCCGCACCTTTTTGGCGGGGGGCTGGTGCCCAGCATTAGCGCCGTACACGTCACGCCCGACCTCGCCGTGGCCCGCGTGTACCTGAGCCTGCTGCTCGGCAACGATGCCGCCGAGCGCGTGGAAATCATCCGCGAGCATACCAAAGAAATCCGCCATGCGCTGGGCAAGCGCATTCGCAACCAGGCCCGGGTGGTGCCCGAGCTCACCTTCTTCCACGACGATAGCGCGGCCTACGCCGCCCACATGGACCAGGTGCTGAGCAAGCTCGACATTCCGCCCGCTCCGCCGAAGGACGAGGACGACGAGCCCGAAACCCCGCGCCCGCGCTTGTTTAATTAGTGAATGGGTGAATGAGTGAATGAGTGAGTGTATAATCGCCTCATTCACTGCATTAATCACCCACTCACTCATTCACTCATTCACCCATTCACCAACTTGTACTACGACCCGATTAAGCGCAGCCTTGGCAATGTGTTCAACCGTTCGCCGTGGCTGCGGCGCTTGTTTTATCACCTACTCGACCTGCTGCTGCTGCGCACTTGGCACGTGCATCGCGAGCTGCGCCAGTGGGCCAAAGGCCGCACCCGCGAGCAACTCGACATTCTGGATGCCGGGGCGGGCTACGGCCAGTATTCTTACTGGATGAGTGGCCTCAGTGCGCAGTGGCACATCTTGGCCGTCGATGTGAAGGATGAGCAGGTGCAGGATTCCAATAATTTTTTCCGCGCCATCGGCCGGCCGCAGGTGCAGTTTGCGGTGCAAGACTTGGTGCTGTACCAGCAGCCCAATTCGTTCGACCTAGCGCTGTCGGTTGATGTGATGGAGCACATTCTGGAAGATGTGGAGGTGTTTCGCAACATCCATACCTCGCTCAAGGATGGCGGCATGCTGCTTATCTCCACGCCCAGCGACCAGGGCGGTTCCGATGTGCACGACGGCTCCGAAACCAGCTTTATTGAGGAGCACGTACGTGATGGCTACAACATTCACGAGATTCAGCAGAAGCTGCGTACGGCTGGCTTCGAGCGCATCGAGGCCCGCTACAGCTACGGCGAGCCGGGCCAGATTTCGTGGCGCCTGAGCATGAAATACCCGATTTTGATGCTGGGCAAATCGCGGTGGTTTTTCGTGATTTTGCCTTTTTACTATGCGATTACCTTCCCCTTCTGCCTGCTGCTCAACTGGCTCGATGCACGCGGCAAGCACGACTCGGGCACGGGGCTCATCGTAAAAGCCTGGAAGTAAACCGCAGATTAAACGGACTTTAACGGATATAACGGATTTTTTGTGGTTCGTGCTTCCCGTATTTGCCAAGCTTAGCAGCTTACCCGAAATGAGCGGAACCACAGAAAAATCCGTTTTACTCGTTAAACTTCGTTAAATCAGCGGTTCGTGAACGTTCCCTTCCTCATAGCCAAACGCTATTTCTTGTCCAAGAAAAAGCGCAACATCATCACCATCATCTCCAATATTTCGATGGTGGGGGTGGCGGTGGGCACCATGGCGCTCATTGTAGTGCTATCGGTGTTCAATGGGCTGGAGGACTTAGTTCGCTCGCTCTACGGCAAGTCAGACCCCAACTTGTCTATCACTGCCGTGCAGGGCAAGTCGTTTGAAATGACGCCCGCCCTGCTAGCCAGGGTGCAGAATACGCCCGGCGTAGCCTTGCTCACCGAAGTAATTGAAGACAACGCCCTCTTGCAGTATCACGACCGCCAAATGGTAGTGAAAATGAGGGGCTTGTCTGAAAATTATTTTGCCCAAAGCCCGATAGATTCCAGCATCAAAGCCGGCGACCACCGCCTGCACCGGGGCGACCTAGAGTATGCGCTGGTAGGCGAAGGCGTGCAGCACGAGCTCAGCATCACGCTTGATAATCGGTTGGCTCCGCTAAAGCTGCTGTATCCGCGCCAGATACCGGGCCGCAAAACCTTGTCTATCAATCCCGAGCAGGCTTTTAATGACGAAGGAATCTTGGCGGGCGGCATATTTCATATCGAGCAGCATCTAGACGATAGCTATTTATTTGTGCCACTGAGCTTTGCGCAGCGCTTATTGGGCTATGGCAACCGTCGCACGGCGCTTTATGTGCGCGTGGGCGACAGCTTCAAACTCGATAAGGTAAAAGATGCGCTACGCGAAAGCCTGGGCAATGGCTTTATGGTGCAAGACTCGGACGAACAGCATGTTAGCTTGCTCAAGGCCATCAAAATTGAGAAGCTATTCGTGTTTATCACGTTCGCCTTCATCCTGCTCATTGCCTCGCTCAACATCTTTTTTTCGCTCTCGATGCTGGTTATCGACAAGCGCAAAGACATTGCCGTGCTGCTGGCCATGGGTGCGAGCGAACAGATAGTGCGCAGGTCTTTCCTGCTCGTGGGGGCCATTGTGGCGCTGGTGGGGGCCATAACCGGGCTGGTATTAGGCGTTACTATTTGCTGGGTGCAAGAAACCTTCCACCTCGTGAGTATGGGCATGGCGACCAGTATTGTCGACTCGTATCCGGTAAAAATGCAGGCTACGGACATTTTCTTCATCTGCCTGGCTATCATTGCTATCACATTGGCCGTTTCTATCCGCCCGGCGCTGAATGCTGGGCGCATGGACGTGAAAGAGAACCTGTAAGGGCTTTTGAGAGGTCATACCGGCCGAATAGTACTTAAAAGAGGGTGAGTAAGCTGAGCGAATACGCATTTATGGCTTTGAGGCCTAACTTGCGCGTTCTCGTGTTCAGCTATGAATGTTTCTACCGCTCAACCATTCCAACTCGTTTACTCGCTGTTCGCGCACGAGTACTTGGGCCACTTGTTTACGGCGCACGTCGTGCAGCTGGGGCCGCGGGGGCAACTCACACTGCAACACCAGATGGTGTCGTCGAAGAATGCTGCCGAGTTTGCCGAAGGCCTGGAAGAAGATGACTACGAACTCATTAAGATTTGTGATGAGCTGCAACAGGAGGCGGTAATTAAAGAATTTTGGCCTCGTAAAATCACGACGGCTGAGTTTTTTCTCAAGATTTATCACCCCGAAAAAGGCGATAAACCTATGCAGGAGGCCATCGCCCGCTACGTGCAAACGCGGCTGGCGCGCCTGCTGGCAGGGCTTCAGGAGAAACAGGTTTTCATTATGGGCCGCGATGGCGAGCCTACCTGGCGCGAGCTGAAACTAGCTCCTGCGCCGGCCTCCATCCTTTTTCACTTCAGGCGCAACGAAGAGGGCACGCATTACTTCCCAACCATTCAATACCAGACTCAAAAGCTTGATTTTCAATTCAAGAATGCCGTTTTGGTATGTCAGCAGCCAGCTTGGCTGATGGTCGAGAATGTGCTGTATTATTTCCGCCACAATGTGGACGGGCGGAAGCTGCTGCCATTTCTTAATAAAAAATTCATAGTAGTGCCCCGGGCGGTAGAAAAGAACTACTTCCAGAAGTTCGTGGCCCCGCTTATGGAGTCGTTCGACGTGCACGCGCGCGGCTTTGATATCCGCACCGAGCGCTATTTGGCCCGGCCGCAGCTCACGTTTTCGGACGTGCCACCCGCCCCGGCCAACGGTGCGCTTGCGGTGCCCGTGCGCCCGCCCGGCCCGCCTCGCCGCGGCCGCGTGCCGCTGCCCAAGCCCGTAGTAGTGCCTGGTGCCGGCACCGACGAAGCCCCGCTCTTTTTCAACCTCACCTTCCGCTACGGGGCCTACGACCTGCCCCTGACCCCACCGCGCCCCATGAGCGTGCAATTGGAGGAAGACGCTGATTCTTATATCTTTCGGCGGCTCCTACGCTCGGCCAAGGAGGAAAATGACCGGGCCGACGAGCTGCGCCAGCGCGGCCTGCCCCTCGACCTCGAAGGCCACGCGATGCTGCCCAAAGCCGAAGCCTTCCGCTGGCTGCACGACCACGCGCCTGCGCTGGGCGAGCTCGGCTTCCAGGTGCAAGGCGGTGCGTCGGCCAGCCAAGACTACTTTATTGGCCCGGTGCGCGTGGAAGTTGGCATCGAGGAGCGCGGCGACTGGTTCGACGTGCGCGGCACGGTATGGTTTGGCGAGTTTGCGGTGCCGTTTATTCGCCTACGGCCCTACATCTTGCAGCACCGCCGCGAGTACCGGCTGCCCAATGGGCAAGTGGCTTTTATCCCCGATGAGTGGTTTACCGACTATCTGGAGCTGTTTGCTTTTGCCGAGGAAATGGAAGGGCAACCGCTGGCGTTGCGCCGGCATCACTTATCGCTGGTCACTGATTTAGAGAACGATAACCTCGCCACCGTCACCCTCACGCGGCGGCTCGAAAAGCTGCGCGACTTTGCGGCGGTAGAGGACCGGCCGCTGCCGGTGGGTTTCCGGGGTACCCTGCGCCCTTATCAGCAAGCGGGTTACAACTGGCTACGCTTTGTGCAAGACTACCACCTCGGCGGCTGCCTGGCCGACGACATGGGCCTGGGCAAAAGCGTGCAAACGCTGGTGATGCTGCTGGAACGCCAGGAAAGCCAGGCCAGCCAGGGCGCAGCCACGTTACTGGTACTACCTACTTCACTAGTTTACAACTGGATGGCCGAGGCGCGCAAGTTCACGCCTAGCCTGCGCCTGCTCGTCTACACCGGCACCTACCGCGAGAAAAACGTGGCCCAGTTTGCCGACTACGACATTGTGCTGACCAGCTACGGCATCGTGCGACTCGATACCGACTTGCTGGCCAGTTACCAGTTCGACTACGTTATTCTGGATGAGTCGCAGGCCATCAAAAATCCGTCTTCGACCACGGCGCAGGCCGTGCGGCAGCTGCGGGCGAGGCACCGGCTCATCCTCACGGGCACGCCCGTGGAGAACAGCACCATGGATTTGTGGTCGCAGATGACGTTTATCAACCCAGGCTTGCTGGGTACGCAGGCGTTTTTCCGCAAGGAATTCGTCAAGCCTATCGAGAAAAACCAAGATGAGAGCCGCACCAAGAAGCTGCATGCCCTCATCAAGCCCTTCGTACTTCGCCGGCACAAAGCCCAGGTAGCCAGCGAACTGCCCCAGAAAACCGAGCACCTCAGCTATTGCCCGCTTACCGAGGAGCAGGCCCAGTTTTACGAAGAAACCAAGAGCTTCTACCGCAACAAAATTCTTGAAAGCCTGGAGGGCCACGCCCCTACCCCAGCCGGCGGCACCCAGCTGCTGCTGCTGCAAGGCCTCACTCGCCTGCGCCAAATAGCGAACCACCCGCGCCTTGCCGACTCCACCTACGAAGGCGAATCGGGCAAGATGCGCGAGATTCTGCGCATGCTGCGTAGCGTTATTTCGGAAGGGCACAAAGTATTGGTATTTAGTCAGTTTGTGCAGCATCTGGCACTGGTGCGCGCCGGCCTCGATGAGCGCCAGCTCAACTACGCCTACCTCGACGGCCACACCCGCGACCGACAGGCCGAAGTTGAACGCTTTCAGCACGATAAGAACCTCAAAATCTTCCTCATCAGCCTCAAGGCGGGCGGCGTGGGCCTCAACCTCACGGCCGCCGACTACGTCTTCATCCTTGACCCCTGGTGGAACCCCGCCGTGGAAGCGCAAGCTATTGACCGGGCGCACCGCATTGGCCAGCAGCGGCCGGTGTTCGTGTACAAGTTCATCAGCCAAGGCACGGTAGAGGAGAAAATCCTGGCCTTGCAGCGCCGGAAATTGCAGCTAGTGAGCGACTTGATAACGACTGACGAGGCCGTGATAAAATCGCTGACGCGGGAGGATATTGAGGAACTGCTGGGGTAGATAAAAATAAGGTGACAGGCCTTCAGGGCGTTAGAAAGCGGAAGAGTCCGTTTTCTAACGCCTCTTTTTTTTGGCGCGTACGTTGTAAGTCCATCAATTGTCGTTACTTGCGGCTTTAACGGTAGTTGTTACTACCAAGTAGCTGGTTTTACCTATGCGCACTGCACTTACAAAAGCACTCTTGATTGGAGTACTCGGCGGCACCCTGCTCAGCAGTTGCGGCGAAGTTGATGACTCCACCCAAACTGCCACGCCTCCAGCCACGGCAGGCAAGCCGGCCCCAGCGGCTACCGATAAGGTAGCGCCTCTGCAGGCCAATGTGTTTCTGGAATTATCGGGCGGAATGCGCGGCTTTATGCCGACCAACACGACGGCCACCGAGCCCACGGCATTTCAGCAGCGGGTGAGTTTGTTGGCCTCGCATACTAACAGCAGCCCAGCGGTAGCCGACACCAAGTTCTGGCTGTCGCTGAACAAGGAACCCCAAGCCACTACCTATCCACACTTTAAAAGCGTAGTACTAGGC
>CAXUKA010000347.1:0-6849 GCA_964251335.1 uncultured Hymenobacter sp. | reverse complement strand
CTGGCAGCCCGACAAGCGCTACGACCACGCCGACGACATCGTGATTTGCCAGACATACCTCAATCTCTATCGCATCAAAAAAGACCGCCGCATGGTAGAGCCCACGCTGGCCGTGCTCGAAAAGCTACGCACCACGCCAGGCCGCGAGGTGCAGCAGCACGGCATCACGTGGTGGTGGTGCGATGCCCTCTTTATGGGGCCGCCCGTGCTGGTAAAAGCTGGCCTTATCGAGAAGCAGCCCAGCTATTTGACCTTCAGCGATACGCTGTATCGCCAGACGTATAAGCGCCTTTTCAACCACCAGCAGCACCTGTTTTCGCGCGATGCCTCCTACCTCTGGGATGCGGCCGGCGAAGGCAAAAAGGAAAGCAACGGCCAAGCCGTTTTCTGGAGCCGGGGCAATGGCTGGGTGATGGGCGGCCTGGTACAAGTACTCCAGGAATTGCCCGCCAACCACCCCACGCGGCCGTTTTACCTCAGCTTGTTTAAGGAAATGAGCGCCCGGCTCATCGAGCTTCAGCAGCCCGACGGGCTGTGGCGCGCCAGCCTGCTCGACCCGGCTGCCTACCCCGGTGGCGAGGCGTCGGGGTCGGGCTTCGACTGCTACGCCCTGGCCTGGGGCATCAACCAAGGTATTTTGGATAAAACCACCTACCTGCCCCACGTGCAAAAAGCCTGGGTGGCGCTCGATGGCTGCGTGTCGGCCGAGGGCCGCGTGGGCTGGGTGCAGCCCATCGGGGCCGACCCGCGCCGCGACTTCTCGGCTGATAGCTGGGAGGTGTACGGCACCGGGGCCTACCTACTGGCCGGCTCCGAGGTTATCAAGCTAAAGCGCTAGCGGCAGTATGAAACGCCGCTTATTTCTGGGCCGAGCCACGGCAGGCGCGGTTTCGGCGCTGGCTTTGGCCGGGCCGGGCCGCACTGTCGCCGAGACGCTACCCGCTGCCCCATTAGCCCCGCGCCCGGCCGACGACCGCGGCTACTGGCTCGCCACCCTGCTGCGCGTGGCCAATCCTGTACTGAGCGCCGCTGCTGCCGGCCGCCTCAAAGCCACCCTGCCTGTGGAGGCCGCTACCGGCCAGCAAGAAGGCCGCCGTGCCGTTACCCACCTCGAAGCCTTGGGCCGCACCCTAACCGGCCTGGCTCCCTGGCTTGAGCTTAAAGACGTGCCCGCCGCCGAAGCTGCTCAGCAACAGCGGGCCGCCGAGCAGGCCCAGCAAGCCATCGCGCATGCCGTAAACTCCCAGGACACTGATTTTTTGAATTTCAACCAGGGCGGGCAGCCGGTGGTGGATGCGGCGTTTCTGGCGCATGCCCTCTTGCGGGCACCCACTCAGCTCTGGGAAAAGCTGCCGCCCGTCACGCAGCAGCAGCTAGTAGCAGCCCTGCAAAGCAGCCGCGTTATTAAGCCGGTGTATAGCAACTGGCTACTGTTCAGCGCCATTATTGAGGCGGCCCTACTCAAATTCACCGGCAGCGGCGACTTGATGCGGATGGACTATGCCATCAAAGAGCACCAGACCTGGTACAAGGGCGATGGCACCTACGGCGATGGGCCTGATTTTCACTGGGATTACTATAATAGCTACGTCATTCAGCCCATGCTGCTCGATGTAGTGGGTACCTTGGTAGCAGCAGGCAAGGAGCGGCCCGAGCTGCTGCACACCTTGCAGGCTCGCGCCCAGCGCTACGCCGCCGTGCAGGAGCGCCTGGTAGCGCCCGATGGCTCGTTTGCCGCTTTTGGGCGCTCGCTGGCGTATCGCTGCGGGGCGTTTCAGCACCTAGCGCAATGCAGCTTGCAGGGGCTGCTGCCCGAGGGGCTGCCGGCCGGGCAGGTACGCAGCGCCCTCACGGCCGTTATCCGGCGCACGCTGGAGGCCAAGGGCACTTTCGATGCCCAGGGCTGGCTGCAAATCGGGTTGTGCGGCCACCAGCCGGGCATCGGCGAGGGCTACATTTCGACGGGTAGCCTTTACTTGTGTACCACGGCTTTTCTGCCGCTAGGGCTGCCGGCCAGCCACGCCTTTTGGTCCGAGCCGGCGCAGGACTGGACGGCTAAGCGCATCTGGGCGGGGCAGGATGTCAAAACTGACCACGCGCTGTAAAAACCTATTATTCGGCCTTGTCGCTGCATTACGAATGAAAAATATTTTACTAGCGCTGCCCTTGCTGATACCAGGTCTGGGGCTGATTTCAGCCCCGACGCCCACAGCTACTATCACCGTGCGTAACCCGTTGAAGGTGGCGCGGCCCGCCGAAACCGTGAGCTTGCCCCTGGCCCAATTGCCAGCCTTAGTGCGGGGGCTGGCCCCGAGCAGCCTACGCGTGCGCGACGCCGCTACTCAGGCAGTGGTACTCAGCCAGCTGCTGGATAGCAACGGCGACGGCAAGCCCGACGAGCTGCTGTTTCAAACCACCATGTCGGCAGCGGGCACTAAAACCTTTACCCTAATGGCTGGCACGGAAGACTTTCCCACTAGCCCGGCTACCACCTTTGCCCGCTTCGTGCCCGAGGGCACCGACGACTCTGCTTGGGAAAACGACCGCGTGGCCTTCCGCACCTACGGCCCCAATGCCGAGCAGCTCTACGATAAGAAAGACCCCAACGGCACCCTCAGCAGCGGTATGGACTGCTGGCTCAAGCGCGTGCCCTACCCCATTATCGACCGCTGGTACGGCAAGCACGCCCACTCCACGCCTTTCGCCTACCACACCGATACCGGCGAGGGCTACGACCCCTACCACGTGGGCAGCAGCCGGGGCGTGGGCGGCACCGGCGTATTGGTGGGCGACAAGCTCTACACATCACGCAATTTTGCCACCTATAAAGTGCTGGCTACTGGCCCCATCCGCACGGTGTTTGAGCTGACCTACGCGCCCTATGATGCCGCCGGCCAAGCCGTGACGGAGAAAAAAATCATCAGCCTCGACATGGGCTCCAACCTAACGCGCTACGAGGAACACTTCAACGCCGACCAGCCGCTGCCCAACTGCACCATCGGCCTGACTTTGCACGAGCAAAAAGGCCAGGTAAAAGCCGACCGCCAAGCCGGCTGGTGCCGCTACTGGGAGCCCACAGACAACTCGAACCTAGGTACTGGCGTGGTGGTACCGCCTGGTTATTTAACTGATTATCAAGACCATCGCAGCCTCGAAAAGGACGCCAGCCAGTTGTATATGGTAACCAAGCCCCAGCAGGGTACGGTCGTTTTTTACGCGGGCTTTGGCTGGCAGAAAAGCGGGCAGTTTGCCTCGGCCGCCGCCTGGGATGCCTACTTGGCCGAGTTTGCCCAGCGCTTGGCGGCTCCGTTGGCCGTGAGCTGGCAGTAGCCTGCGGCAACAGCATCTTGGCACTCTGGTCTTTCAGCCGCCGCACCAAGTCGCTCACACCGGCCGAAGGTGAGGCGGAGCTTTGCAATTAACCAGTATAAGCTATTTGCCAGTAAATAATCGAACTATAAAAGGCTGCATTCTCCGCTCCAGCAAGTATGCAACACCTAAAGTTATACCAATAAATAAAACAAATCTGGCTCCAAAGGTCGTAGCAGTACCACTCGCAATTTGAATCTTGCTAAACAATATTAGGATGGGAAAGTGAATGATGTAAATACCGTACGAGATTTTCCCTAAAGCAGAACCTTTGCGCATCAATCTTTCCAACAATATATTCAACCTAGGGCTTTTTTGAAAAAATAGCAGCCCCACGCTTGCTATATAGAACAAGGAAGGAATTAAAAAGGAATAGAAATCGGGTTCAGAGTGTCGGCGAAAAATATCAATAAATGTCATACTATTGATTGCTAACAAAAAGTAATACATATACTTAAAGAGGTGGCTCTTTGCACCTACAAAAAACAGGATAATAAGCAAGCACAGTGGCAGAAAAACGAATTCCTTCGGACTACTAATCCGAATAGGCCAATTGGCATCACTGACCATAGAATGCGAGCGAATAGCTATTAAAAATCGTATAACAAGTCCTTGCAAAACATTAAAATATTCTGTACTTATTAAGGACAAAACGCTACTCAGTAAGAGTGGATAATTCACGGCTCCAACTTCAGAATAGCGGTAGCGGGTTGAAATCACTACCCCTGCCAGCCAGAAACAGAAGAAACCGCTATAAATCGCAAGCGTGTTGCCAGCAGATTGATTAAAGCCCAAAAGCAGAATCAGGGAAAGAATAAAAGATAAGCCTGTTAATAATTTATTATTGATTTTAAGAAAGGATATTGGCACGAATAATAAATAAAAAATAATTTCAAAACTAAGCGACCAAATGGGGTTGTTTTCCCACATAATAGGAACGCGCTCAGCAATCTGGAGAAACAGTAGATTACCCCCTAGCACTGCAGGCGCGTACTTCGGATACGCTATCAGCCACGCAAACAAAATGCTTATTGCATAAATAGGATAAATTCGCCAGAACCTTTTCTTTAGGTACGTGCCAATTGTCGAACCAGTAAGGGGATTTGGATTGGTCAGCCCTATAACGTAGCCGCTAAGCACGAAGAAAACAAGTACGCTCAGATGCCCCGGCGGATTAAATGCCCAAATACCCGTTGGTTGGTAAGCCGGGTCTAGTAAAAACTTGTGGACAATAGCGTGGTGATATACTACTAGCAATGCAGCGACACCGCGCAGGAATTCAAGATTATAATTGAATTGCCCTTTTTTGCTACTAGTAGTACCAAGTGCAAGAACAGCAGGTGTGGCCATATATTATTCAGGCAGAAGCCGGCATAGCCATCGCCTACAGCGGTGCGCGCTCCGCCGATGAGTGTGCGGTTTCTGGTAGTACCGCCCATCACAGAGAGGTTTCAAGGCCAAATTATGGGGTAGCGACGCAATATTTCGCGTTTTGCGCTAACTCAGCAACGATGAGACGCAAAATATTGCATGTCTACCCCATGCAATTAACGCTGAATTTGCTGTGAGCTAGGTGCAAATATTAGGGGCACTAATAAAAAAGCCCCATTAAAGGGGCTTTTTCAAGGGGTTCCGTGGCCCTAATTGAGCCCGTACCTACCTGCTTGGCTAGATTCAGACGAGCACAAAAAATACCTTCTGAGCGCTGTATAAGCATTTTCTATTTGGCGACTGTCTGAATGAATCAGGGTAGTGTAAGAGGGAGTAGGATAATTCAATTGCTATGTTCAGGAGGAGGCCCTTTTGCCAGCCGACGCAGCATCAGATAGCAGAAACAGGCTTTGATAATAGCCTCACTAACAAGCGGGTTAGTTTCGTAATCACGGCCCGCCACGCGCCGATACTTACTGAACCAGCCAAAGGAGCGCTCGACGACCCAGCGCTGGGGTAGCACCACGAAGCCCTTGGTGGTGGCCGGCCGTAGCCGCTGGTGCGCACGTAATGCTCGACTATAGTCCATTCAGTATCTGTTAAATCAGTGACGTATGCTTTACGTGACATACGCCAAAAACACATAGTATTATCTTTTCCCTACTCCCTCTAAGTGCTGGGCCAACTATACTTGCAGCTAGATGATTGCTGTCTGGAATGCCTTACACTAGTACCTGCTATGAAAAAACTTTTGCTACCTACCCTCGCCCTACTCAGTGTCACTTCAGCGGCCCAGGCCCAAGTTCGCCTCAGCGCCGGCCCCCAAGTAGGCTACACATTGGCTAGCGCCGACTATAAAGATGGCAATGCCACCTTCGACAACCGGTACCGCAGTGGCTTCTCGGGGGGGCTCACGGCCGAAGTAGGCCTGGGACATCTGCTCATTCGGCCCGCGGTGCAGTATGCCCAAAAGGGCTACAACCAAGAATATACGCCTGACCCTGCCTTTGGCTATAGCGGCCATATCTCTACTCGTACCCGGATTGACTATTTGACCGTGCCCCTCAATATCGGTTACGCGCTGCACGGCGATGGCCAAGGCTTTCAAGTATTTGCTGGAGCCTACCTCGGGTTTGTGCTCGGGGGCCATTACCACAGCGAGTCAGAAATCACCGCGCCTTATACGAACGGCACACAGTACGGAACCTATGACGGGCGCATTGTTACCGATAAAACCCCTTCCAACTATAACGACCTGCCCGTACGCTCCACCGACTTCGGGGTGCAGGGTGGAGTCGGCTACCGTTACCAGCGCCTACTAGCGCAGCTAGAATACAGCGTGGGACTCAGAAATGTAGACCCTACTGACAACGCTGGCAATCCCTCGCCTACTTACCACAATCGCGTATTTCAGCTGTCACTGGGGTATTTATTCGGGCCGAAATCATAACCACCCCGCCCCTGTCGGCACGGCGGGAGCTTACGTTTCCACCTACCTGTTCTGCCATTGCATGTACAAACGCTTACTGTTTGCTCTCGCGCTACTCAGCGCCGCTCCAGCAGTTCATGCGCAGGAAGCACAACCTCTTCGTGGTAAAACCTTTACTGATTCCTTATACGACGCGTATACAGCAGTCACTCAACAACTGGTAGCCCGCTATAAAAAACAAGAGAAAGAGCGAGTTGCGACAGCAAAGAAACTTGATAAAAAGAATGGGTTTTGCACTTATCAGTTCGGCGATGTCCTTACTAAGTATCCTGACTTCAAGCTACTAGCGGATACTGCCGGCTTACAGTACTATACCAAAACAGGTGAAAACCTCCACATCGGCGATGCTGCGCTCAGCCAAATAGCGTACGGCTTTTATAAAGGCAAGCTTTACACTATTCGTATTGAAACCAAGGGGTTAAGTAATAGCCGCCAGGTTAAGGAAGCGCTCGATTTCCAGTACGGGCCAGGTTCGCAAGAGGATAGGTATAGCGAGGAGTATTGGTGGTTCGGCCAACTTGTACTTCTATCTTACAAGGAGAATGTTGCACACGATACCA
>CAXUKA010000346.1:0-6867 GCA_964251335.1 uncultured Hymenobacter sp. | reverse complement strand
GCGTCACACCTACGGGGATGAGGCAGTTGATTCGTTCACCGTCATCTCTGCCGAGTAGCCAGTAGCTACTCCTTTCTACTTCAATGGCAGGAAATCTTGCAGGCCTGACCGCGAGTCAGCACCGCGAAGCCAAGTACGTGATTGGGGGCGTAGCCGCCGCCCTGGGCGTCAACACGTTCACGAGCCAAAAGCTCAACCAGGTAACGTTCAACAGCAGCGGGGTAATGACCGTGGCGCAGGCGGCCGTTATCGTGAGTGTAGACCCCGAGGAAAATACCCTTGGCTACTCGGACGATACCAAAATCGGCAACAACCGCTACCCCGAGCACACGCTCATGCTCAAGCTGGGCGGCCGCAATGCGGCCCTCAACACGATGGCGCAAACCTTCGACCTGGTACGCACCACCTGGTTTCTGAAAACCAAGAGCGGCGAGTGCCTCGTGCTAGGTGCTCAAAACGGCCTGGTTTCGTCGCAAAACAAGTCGGGCGCAGGAGCCGGCCCCGATGATTTCAACGGGTACGACGTGATTTTGCTCGGTGGCGAAACCACCAAAGCCCAAATTATCACCACTGCTGAATTTGATGCCCTTGCCGCGCTGGCGGTCTAAAAGCTAGTTACATGGATTTGTTTGCCCCCGCGCCCGGCTACGCCCCGGCTGGCTTAAAAAGCCTGCTCGTAGGCCCCTGGGTAGCGGGGGCAAGCTACGTGTATGCCAGTGCCCAGCTCGATATCATCAACCAGCTCGACCCGGCCGCCGTGTGGTGGCCCGTCGATTGCACCCAGGCCGATAAGGCGTGCGAGTTTTCGGAGGTCTACACCCTCGATAAGAACGGCCCCGGTTACGCCCAAAGCGTCACGGCTGCGCTACCGGGCCTACTGGTAGCCCTGCGCGCTGGCCTACAGAATTTTATCGGCTTACCCTTGCTGGCTTTGTGCCAGGACATGCGCGGCCAGTGGTGGCTCTATGGGCAGGACGGGCGCTTGCGCCTACCGACCTACGCCGCCAAGAGCGGCCCCGCTGCCAGCGAGACGCTTACCAGCTTTCAGCTAGCCGGCCGCGCCGGTGACGCGGCCCGGCAAGTGGCCCTGAACGGCCCCGTGGCCCTGGTTGACTACGGCTTCCACCCCGGCACTGGCTCGGGCAGCAGCCCCCACACCCTACCCTTTACCCTGGGCTAATGAGCACCAAGAAAAACGAGGTATTGCACCTTTCGTCCGTCGATATCGCGCTCGAACTGCTCGAAGTGCCCAAGCCCAACTACAACCGGGGCAAGCGCTGGGTACAGCTCGGGCCGCAGCACAGCTTTATGGGGCGGGTGCTCACCTTGCTGCGTAAAAGCCCCACGGCCAGCGCGCTGATGAACCGCAAAACGGCGCTCGTGGCTGGCGACGGGTTTAAGGTGGACGCCGTAGCCGCGCCTGAGCTGGCGCAGGTGCTCAAAAACGTGGCGCGCACTGGCCGCTACAAAACGGGCGATAAACTCTTCAAGCGGCTGGCAAAAGATTACGTGCGCCTGCGCGGCTACGCCGTGCAGGTTATCTGGGCTACAGACCGGCTGCACATTGCCGAGCTGCATCACCAGCGGTTTGAGACGGTGGCCAGCGGCCCCATGAATGACGAGGGCGAGGTCGAAACCTACTTTATCTGCCGGGACTGGAGCAAAACGGGCACTTACCCGCCGAAAGAGATTCCGGCCTACAACCCCGGCCGCGCCGATGCCGAGCCCGTGCAGCTCTACTACTACTTCGAAGAAGAGCCCGGCGTTGAATACTACCCGGCGCTCGACTACGAGTCGGCGCTTCCTTACATCGAAATGGAAGCCGACCTCGCGGCCTACCACGGCAGCAACGTGGCCAGCAATTTCGCCGCGCAAACCATCGTGGCCATTAACAAAGGCCCCGAGGACACCCAGGACGACAACGGCAACGTCATCACGGCGGCGAGCCAGCGCACCAAGTTCGAGGATGCGTTCGAAAAGAAGTACACCGGCCCCAAGGCCCGGCGCATCCTGTATTTGTACGGCGATGGCACCGCCGATGCAGCCGAAAAACTCGCCAAGATTACCACCATCGGCGCGGGCAACGCGGATATCTACAACGCCTACGCGGCGCTGGCCCAGCAGGCAATCTTGTCGGCTGGCTCGTGCACCTCGCCCATGGTAGCCGGCCTACCCAGCACGGGCGGCGATTTGGGCGGCAACGGCTCGGAGCTATACGAGTCGTTCAAGCTGTTTTTCAACGCCGCCTGCCGGCCCGACCAAGAAACCATTTTGGACGGGCTCAAGGAATTGCTTGGCAAGTTCGCGGGCGTGAGCTTCGACGGGGAGCCCCAAGATGCCCGCTGGCTGGACGTGGCCACGACGCTGCCGGTGGAATACACCTTTAGCGAGGCCACGATGGAGCTTATCATGACCGATGACGAGCTACGGGATAAAATCGGCCTTAAGCCCCTGCCGGCCGGCGCGCAAACGGCCGCGCAGCCTACGGGTAGCGACACAGCTGCGCCACCCGCGAAGCTGGCGCAGCTGGAAAGCGTATTGTTGATGCTTTCCAAAAATGAGAAGCTGCTGGACGTAGTGCTCGATAATAAGAGCTTGCAAGTGGCCCTGTTTGGCAGTGAGCTATGATAACCGTGCAGCTCATCGCGCAGGTAGTGGCGCTGGCCGATGCGGCGCAGCTGCTGCGCCTGGCTGCCTACTCGGAGTCCCAATTCGTGTACTACGCCAACCAGGTGCCGGTGATTTTCGCCTACCAGCTGGCCCACAACGCCGAAAACGAGCGGCGCGGCATTGCCGGCCGCAACTCGGGCTACCGGCAGGGCGTGCGCAACCTCAACTACGTGCCCAGCGGCCAGCACCCGGCCGGGGGCGGCAGCGCGCAGCCCGTTGGCTCGACTATCAAGTATTACGACCTGGGGCGGCAGAAGTGGCGCTCGTACCGCAAAGGCAACCTACTCACGATTAGCGCTTTTTGGTCGGAAGAGCTGGGCCGTTTTGTCGATACGCCCGAAGAGGCCGGTATCACGCGGGGCGTGCCGTTCCAATCCGCGCCCCGCAACGGGGCCGCCAGCATTGACGAGGCCCGCGTGGCCCGTAGCGAGGCCCGCCAGCAGCGCCGCCGCGCCCGCGAAGTGGACCGCGCGCGCTTTCGCCAAAATGACCGCAGTAGCCGGCAGGCCCGCAAGCGGCAAAACCTCACCTTACGTTCTGTGCGATGAAAACCCTGGTAACCGCCCTCGACATCAAAGAGCGCACCACCGTCAGCAAAACCGCTGATGATGAGAAACTAAACAAGGCCGTGCCCGACGCCGAAACCCGGCACCTGCGCCCGCTGCTGGGCTTGCCGCTCTTTACGGCGCTGCTGGCGTTCGTCGGGAGCGCCCCCGAGCCGCCCGCCGTGGGCAGCCTGAGTGCCACGGCCGAAGCTGCCGCCCTGGCTGCCTATAACACGCTATTGGATGCGTGGCGTACGACTAACGCCGGGGCGCTACTTCGCCTGTGGGATGCTATCAAGCCCTGCCTCTGTCAGTGGGCGCTTTTTGATGCGTGGCCAGATATTCTGGTGCACGTCGAAAACGCGGGTGTGACCATGAAAACGGGCAACGCCAACGGCACCACGTCGGCTGATGCGGATATCCTGAATCAGGCCCGCGACAACCACCGCGACAAAGCCGTGTGGCGCGGCAGCGAGCTAGTAGCCTGGCTGGATAGCAACAAAACGGACTATCCGGCTTATGCCAGTACCAAGCCGGCCGCCACTGGTAAGCAGCCGCTTGGAGGTATTCACCTCGACTAGTCTGCCCATGCTTTCGCTTTCTACCCCCGCACCCTTTTGGTGGCAACATGGTAGCCCCGCCGCTCGCCTGCGAGCCCTGCTCTACAAGCAGCAAGAGCGACGGGTAGAAGCGACAACGGAAGAGCGGGCAAAATCCACTTATGCAGCCCGCCCCCATGCCCGACGCCGATAGCACGATTGATAAGCTCAAAGCGTGGGCTTTTCCGGCGTTACTGGCTCTGCTTAATATCCTGCTCACGACGCAGATTAACGGCGCGGCGCAGGAAATCAAGGAAACGCGCCGGGACATTATTGAGCTGAGCACGACGGTGAAGCTCGAAACCGCCCAGCGCGAATACCTCACCCAGCGCGTGACCAACCTGGAATCGGCCCGCACCGACGCGGCCGCCACCCACAAGGAAATTGAGAACCGCCTCAACTCGCTGGAGCAGCGCACGGCTATTCACGACGAATTTATTTCTAGCCACAAATACAAGTAGCTATGTTCGCTTTTAAGAATTTCTATAAGCCCGCGCCGGCCAGCGTGCAGCGCTACTGCGCCGCCCTGAAAGGCGCGGGCGGCCTCATTGGCGCTTCGACGCTGGTAGGCACCTACGCCTGGCTGGGTGGCGTAGGCCTGGGGCTCATTGTCCTGGGCGAAACCTGGGAAAAGCTCAGTGGTGCCCCGCCGCCCGCACACGCCCCCGCACCGGACCCCGAGCCCGAGCCCGCTAGCGCATGCCTGTCCGTGGTCGCACTGCTGCTCTTCGGGCTGCTGGCTGGGCTCGCCGCCTGCCAGTCCGACCAACCCAGCGTGTCAGCTATCGCCCTCGCCGCGCAGGCGCAAGCCCGGCGCGATAGCGCCCGTGCCGAGCAGCTGCTTGCCACGGCTGCCGAGTTCCGCCGCCTGGGTCAGGCCTGCGAAGATTCCGCCACCATTTATCACTTGCAAAGCCGTGATGTACAAATTGCTACTACTGATACTGCTGCCCTGCGTAGCTTTTTCGCAAACTATCCCATTGCCGGCCCCGGCCACTAGCAGCATCTGCCTGAGCATCCCCCAGGCGGCCGTTATCCGCGATAGCCTACGGGCACTGCCGCTCGTGCGCAAAGAGGCCAGCGCGTGGCGCTACGCTGCCAGTCGTTATAAGTATGCCGCCGATACGGCCTACGCCGCGCAGCTTAAGCAGTCGCAAGCCAGTGCTAACCTGCGCCTCGTGCTGCGTGAGCAGCGCATTGCCATCACCCAGCAAACGGCCCGCGCCGATAAGTGGCAGGCCAAAGCCCGCAAGCGCGGCTTGCTCAACTGGCTGGCCCTGGGTGTAGCGGGTGGCATAGTCTACAGCTTACTAAGGTGAGGCGGGCCTTGCTGCTGCTGGCCCTGGCCCTAACGAGCTGCACGACGCAACACGCCTTAGTGCAGGTGCTCAGCGAAGGCCGGCGCTACGAGGCTCGGCCGCAGCCCCTTCACCCCGTCAAATGCCAGCAGCGGGTAGCGCTGCCCCGGCACCCACCGATTCACTAATATTTTTTTCTGTAAATGGTACTCTCTATTATTCGCAAGCCCAGCACCAAGGGGGCAACCCTTAGTACCTGGTACATCGAAGGGAAGCAAGTGTGCGTCGGCGTTGAAGATGTAGTGCGCGGCCCCGGTGAGGCAAAGGTTTTCGGCAAAACCGCGATTCCGGCCGGCACCTACCGCGTGGTGGTTACTCCGAGCGCCCGCTTTAAACGTCTGTTACCGCTGCTGGTGAACGTGCCCGGTGGCGATATCCACTTCGGCGGCTCGCGCATTGATGACTGCGGCGTACGCATTCACCCCGGCAACACGGCTGCCGATACCGAAGGCTGCCTATTACCCGGCTCAGCTTTCGGGGCCGATGGGGCCAGCGTCACAGCGAGCCGCGTAGCATTCGATAAGCTATTTGCCCGCATTCAGCAGGCCGTAGCCGCGAACGACCCTATTACGCTCACTATTAAATAAGTCCGGCAGCGGCCCCCAATACCGCCCTGGCAGGCCTCGCTACGAAAGTAGCGGGGCTTTTTTATTCACCCAGCGCCTGCCAGGACTGCAAAAACTGCTGGCGCAGGTAGTCCTTTAGCTTCTTAATACGGCGGTGCATCCAAGTACGGTCCCCGCCGCCCAGCGCCTCGGCAATCTGGCGGGCGTTCAGTCCATCGGCGTGCAGGCGCAACACCACCCGGTCATTGGCGCTGAATACCTCTTTTACTTCGCTCATCACCTGCTCAGCCAGTTCCGCCCGCTCGTCTAGCTCAGGCTCGGGTGGCGTGAGGCGCGCAGCAGTTACCACGGCCTGCGTTTTGGCGTTGCCTGACTCATAGTAGGCATCACTATCGGCGCTAAAATCCCACCGCACCATGCGCTGCCGTTCCTTGGCCTCTTTGTAGTGCAGGTTTTTAATGGACGTGAGCAAGTAAAACTCGTAGCGCCCACCCGCAAAACCGTTGCGCTGAATCGCATCGTGACAGTTTAGGCAAGTTTGCTGGAATAAGTCCATGCCGCCCTCAGTGCTGCCAGCCAGGCGCGTGGCCACAGCGAGCAAGCTCACGCGGTGCCGCTCAGCGGCTTCCAAACAATCATAGGCTTGCTGTTCGCGGATATCGGCAGGAATCATGCCGTGAAGTTCCGATTAGCAACAGGCCCGTTGTGTGGTATTCGACTTTTGTTTAAGCAGTTTCGCGCTCTTACGCTGCCAGTTTACGTAAGTGGCTATTTGCCAAACGTGAACCACCTATCCCACTCCTCTTTTTTGAGGGTGACGCCGCTGCCTACCGCCGCACCCACCGCCGACACGCGCACGGTGCCATCGCTTTCGTCGGTGCCCGTGTAGCGCTGGCCGATGCGCAGGCCTGCGTAACCATCGAAAGCTTGCGTGCCGGTTTCGCCGACATAAGTGCGGGTTTCGGTCATCTAGTTTGAGGTAAAAAACGAGTTCGCGTTGGCAAATACGTTGGCAGTAAATAAAAAATGCCCCTAGCTTAGCGCTAGAGGCATTTTAGTGGCTCCGCTGGGATTCGAACCCAGGACCCGTACATTAAAAGTGTACTGCTCTACCAGCTGAGCTACAGAA
>CAXUKA010000345.1:0-6871 GCA_964251335.1 uncultured Hymenobacter sp. | reverse complement strand
TGGGCGGGCTGTATACGCCGGCCGATTTTGTGTTCCTCGACGGTAACCATCGCTACGAGCCGACGCTGCGCTACTTCGAGCAATGTTTGGCTAAGGCGCACGAAAACAGCGTTTTTGTGCTGGATGATATTCACTGGTCGGCCGAGATGGAGCAGGCCTGGGAAGCCATCAAAGCCGACCCAGCCGTGACCGTGACCGTGGACTTGTTTTACGTGGGGCTGGTGTTTTTTAGGAAGACCCAGCCAAGGCAGGATTTCTGGCTGCGGTATTGAGCAGGAGCAGCCGTGTGAATAAGTCTAAAAAGTGATTGTCATGCTGAGCTTGCCGAAGCATCTCTACCGCACCGTCCGAGTGCTACAGTGCTATGAGGTAGAGATGCCTGGGCAAGCTCAGCATGACAATCGTTTTTTACAGATTCTCCCTTACAAAAACTGTTTCCTACGCATTCAACCCCTGCGGATTGATATCGCCGCTGGGCCGCACGGCTTCGCGCACGCGGGTGAGGCGCTGCAACAAGCCTTCGAGCTGGTCGAGAGGGAGCATGTTGGCCCCGTCGGAGAGGGCGGTGGCGGGCGTGGGGTGCGTTTCGATGAAGAGGCCATCGGCCCCAACGGCAATGGCAGCTTTGGCGATGGTTTCGATGAGGGCGGGCTGGCCACCCGTTACGCCGCTGCTTTGGTTAGGCTGTTGCAGC
Organism: uncultured Hymenobacter sp.; assembly: GCA_964251335.1. Classification (GTDB taxonomy): domain Bacteria; phylum Bacteroidota; class Bacteroidia; order Cytophagales; family Hymenobacteraceae; genus Hymenobacter. The sequence continues at coordinate 6,177 of CAXUKA010000345.1, read as the reverse complement.
GAGTGGGTCACGTCCATCACCACGGGCACGCCGAATGCCCGCATGGTGGGCAGGTTGCGAAAATCGACTACTAGGTCGCTGTAGCCGAAGGAGTTGCCTCGGTCAGTGAGGATGACGTTGGGGTTGCCTGCGCCTTGTACTTTGTCCATAGCCCAGCGCATGGCCTCGCCGTTCAGGAACTGGCCTTTCTTGATATTCACCACTTTGCCGGTTTTGGCGGCGGCTACCAGCAGGTCGGTTTGGCGGCAGAGGAAGGCGGGAATTTGCAGCACATCGACGTACTCGGCGGCAAGTGCAGCTTCTTCCGATTCGTGGATATCAGTGACGGTGGGCACGCCGATTTCGCGCCCTACTTTTTGCAGGATGCGCAGCGCCGTTTCGTCGCCGATGCCGGTGAAGGAATCGAGCCGCGAGCGGTTGGCCTTGCGGTACGAACCCTTGAAGATGTAGGGAATCTGGAGCTTATCGGTGATGTGCTTGACGCGTTCGGCAATGCGCAGCGCCATGTCTTCGCCCTCGATGACACAGGGGCCGGCCATCAGAAAGAACTGACCGGAATTGGTGTTGCGGAAGTGGGGGAGGGAGTGGGCGAGGGAAGTGAGCATAAGAAATTGGGTAAAAACTAGCTGGATGCGGTTGTCATTGCGAGCATAGCGCAGCAATCACATCACAACGAGCCGTTTGGGTGCGATTGCTGCGCTACGCTCGCAATGACCAACCTTAGTTACAGCTTTTGCAGGCAAATAAACAGCTCGTGGCCGGCGCGAGCGGGTAGCGAGTTGTACGCAGTTTCGAAATGAATAAACTTGAAATACGGCTCGAAATACATCGCATACTCGGCCCGGTTGCCGCCGAAGGGCGGCTCGGTAGCGCCGGCAAAATCGCGGTCGAAGAGCAGGCCAACGAGCTTGCCGCCGGGGCGCAACAGGCGAGCGCACTGCTGGGCATAAGCCGGGCGCTGGACTGGGTGGAGCGCACTGACAAAGGTTTGCTCGATGATTAAATCAAATGAATCGGGAAAATCGAGCGTGAAAAAATCAGTCTGCCAGAGGTTTGCCTTGGGAAAACCGGGCACGCGGGCGGCAAATGCCGCCAAGGGCTCGGGCGCGAAGTCGGCTACTACAACGTGCTGAAAACCTAGCCCGTGCAGGTATTCGGCCTCGTGAGCGCGGCCTGCGCCGGGAATGAGAATGCGCGGCTGCCGCTGTACATCGAGCTGGTCGAAGTAGGCTTGGAGGGGCGGCGTGATGCGGCCAGCGTCCCAGCCAGCGCGGCCGGGGGTGGTGTAGCGGGCTTGCCAGTAGGCGGCATCGAAGGCGGGGAAAACCGTTTGCATGGCGGCAAAGTATAACGCAAGCTAGCGTGAGTGGAAATAAACGCTATTTTTACCCGTTGCAAAGGTAGCTGCTGCTTCGGCGGGCGGCCTTTGCGCATCTCTCTCTTCACCTTTTGGCCCACCTTGCCGCATGGAACCTCAGAACGATTATCCCGAACCCCGCCAGAAAAACAGCCGTGCCCTACTCTGGATAGCGCTCGTGCTGGTACTGCTCGGCATCAACGGCGTATTGTTTTACCTGAACACGCAGAAGAAGACTGAAAACGAGCAGCTTACGACGCAGATTCAGGCCAAAGACACCAAGCTGCAAGCCCAGATAAAGGAGTATGAAGACCTGAAAGCCAACTACGAGCGCCAAAGCCAGGACCTGCAAAAGCTGGGCCTCAACAACGATTCGCTGGTGGCGCGCATCTCCAGCATCAACGCCGATTTGCTCAAGCTGCGCTCCTTTAAGGCCAATTCGTTTACGGTAGCCGAGCAGCAGCGCTTCAAGCAGCGCGCTCTGAACCTGGAAAGCCAGCTGCGCAAAAAAGACGACCAGATTGCCGCGTTGAAAAGGATAACGAAAACCTATTCAATGAAGGCACGGCGCTAAAGCAAAAGCAAAACAAGCTGACCGATACCATCAGCACCATCGCCAAAACCAACCGCGAGCTGAGCGACAAGGTTAGCCTGGCTTCTCGATTGCAAGCTGATAATATTCACGTTAGTATCCTGACATCCAAAAACAAGGAGAAGGACGACGACAAAGAGGAATTCAAAGCTAAGCGCGTCGACCGCGTGAAAGTGACCTTCAACCTGGCCCGCAACGATGTGTCGCCGAAGGAAACCAAGCAGATTTACATGCGCATTCTGGAGCCTGATGGCGCGGCGCTTTACAACCTGAGCACCGGCGGCGGCACCTTCACCGTCGATGGTCAGGAGGCCTTTTATACCCAGAAGCAGGACGTGGTATTTGACAATACCAAACAAGGGCTTAATTTCGTGTACGCCAAGGGTGGCGACTACAAAATCGGCCAGCACACTGTGGAGCTCTACGAAGGCGGTGCGCTGATGGGTAAAACGACGTTCACCCTGAAGTAGAAGTTGTTAGTAGTGTAAAAAACGTCCTGTCGCGCCTCGCGTGGCAGGACGTTTTGCTGTAAATACCATGCCCGAACAAGCCCTGATGAGCTGGAGCGGCGGCAAAGACTCGGCCCTAGCCCTGCACCACGCCCTGCGCAATCCTAATCTCGACGTAACGCACCTGCTCACAAGCGTAAACGCGCACTACGAGCGCGTGTCCATGCACGGCGTGCGCCTGGCCTTGCTCGAAGCCCAGGCCGAGCGCATTGGACTGCCGCTCACGCAACTTCGTCTACCTGAGATGCCAAGCATGGCTGATTACGACCAGGCGCTTCTTGCTACGCTGACTGACTTGCAGCAGCAAGGTGTGCAGCACGCCATCTACGGCGATATTTTTCTGGAAGACCTGCGCGCCTACCGCGAGCAGCAGTTAGCGCGGGTGCCGCTGCGGGGCGAGTTTCCGCTGTGGCAGCGCGGCAGCCTTGACCTACTGCACGAGTTTTGGGACTTGGGCTTTCAGGCGATAATCGTCTGCGTGAACGACCGTTACCTCGACGCTAGCTTTTGCGGCCGGCTGCTCGACCGTGACTTCGTGCGCGACCTGCCGCCCGGCGTAGACCCCTGCGGCGAGAATGGCGAGTACCACAGCTTTGTATTTGATGCGCCGTATTTCAGCCGGCCTATCGATGTGGTGCGGGGTGAGGTAGTGCGGCGTACGTATCAGTCGCCCACGGGGAGCAGTGGGGGAGATAATGACCCCTTTGCGGCGGGCTTTTGGTTTTGCGACCTGCTGCCGGGCCTAGCTTGAGCCAAAATTATAACGTCCGTCATGCTGAACGCAGTGAAGCATCTTATTCGCTTCGTTGCTAGCGCAAGAAATTACTGCCCTACGCGGCGACTATTGTGGCTTACTTCGCGCCCGCATTCAGGCGGCGAATGGTGAGCTCCAGGCGGCGCAAAGCTTCTTCATTATCAGCTTGCTGCGGCTGCTTTTGCAACACCTGCACTGCCCCGCTCAGGAAAGGCAGCGCCTTGCTGCGGCTATAAATAAACTTGTGCGTAGCGTCGGGGCCGAGGGTAATCTCGAAGGTGCCGTATTTCTCGTTCTTGCTGTCAACCTTGTTTTTAGCCACGTAGCTTTCGGCGTAGCGCAGCAAAGGCGAGAGGTCGGCTTCGGGAAGCAGGCACACGCTTTCGAACCGGTAGCGGCCATCGATGCCCTGCGCAGAGTTTAGCTCCGGTACTTGAGGACTGAGGTACAGGTCCGTAATGGGGCGGCCCTGGGTGCCGAGGTGCGAGATTTTGAGGAATGGCTGGGTAGCTTGGGCAAAACCGGCGAGGCTGCTCAACAGCAATACGCCACAGAAAAACAAAAATTTAGACATCATTACAAAAGCTGAGCCCAGCGAGCGCGCCGGGCTACCCAAATATACCCGACTTTTACGCGCCCTTTACGCCTCCAATCCGCTTGCCTTTGTCACTGCCTAAGTCTCTGTTGTTTCTGTTGCTGCTGGCCGCGCCGCTGTTGGCTCCGGCCCAGCGCCGCCCGGTTGCCCGGCCCGTTCTTAAATCAGCCCGTCAGGCGGCCCCGGTTGCTACGGGCATCGCCCCGGCTTTCTTGAGCTACCTGCACTCGCCCTGGGTCGATAACCTGATGCGAACCCTCACGCCCCGGCAGCGGGTGGCGCAGCTGTTTATGGTGGCTGCATATTCCAATCGAAAAAAGATTGACGAAGATTCAATATCTACACTAATAAAGGATTACGGTATTGGTGGATTGATATTCTTCCAAGGCGGACCGGTGCGCCAGTCGCGCCTGCTCAACCGCTACCAGCGTGAGAGCCAGGTGCCACTGCTGGTGGCCATGGATGGCGAATGGGGCGCAGGCATGCGCCTCGACAGCGTGCTGCGCTTCCCGTACCAAATGAGCCTCGGCGCGGTGCCCGAGGCCGATTCGGCGCTCATCTACGACATGGGGCGCGAGGTGGCACGGCAGTTCCAGCGGCTCGGCATGCAGGTCAATTTTGCGCCCGTGGTTGATGTCAATAATAACCCCGCCAATCCGGTTATCGGCTTTCGCTCGTGGGGCGAAAACCCGGCCGCTGTGGCCCGCCTCAGCCGCCTCTACATGCGCGGCATGCAGGATGCTGGTGTGCTGGCCGTGGCCAAGCACTTCCCCGGCCACGGCGATGTCGATGCCGACTCGCATTTGGCCCTACCGTTGGTGCGCGTGGATAGAGGTCGGCTCGATTCGCTGGAATTGCCATCTTTCAAAAGCATGATTGCCAATGGTATCGGTGGGATGATGGTGGCGCACCTCAACGTGCCGGCGCTCGATAATTCAGGGGCGCCTACTACGCTGTCGAAGCCCGTCGTTACGGGCCTGTTGCGCCAGCAATTGGGGTTCAAAGGTGTAGTATTCACCGATGCCATGAACATGAAGGGCGTCATCAGCAAGGTGCCAACTGGGGAGGCGGAAATCCGCGCTATTCTGGCTGGTAATGACGTATTGGAGTTCAGCAAAAGCGTGCCCGTGGCCCTGCAAGCCGTGCTGGCGGCCGTAGGCAGCGGGCGCATTTCGCAGGCCCGCATCGACGAAAGCTGCCGCCGCGTGCTGGCCCTCAAGCAGTGGTCAGGTTTGCAGAACTATCAGCCAATTGCGGAAAAGAACCTTTTCGCTGACCTCAACCCGCCGCATGCCCGCTACCTCAGCCACCGGCTGGCCGAGCATAGCCTCACGCTGCTGCGCAACCAGCGCAGTATCTTGCCCTTGCAGCGGCTCGATACGCTGCGCATTGCCACGCTGGTGCTGGGCGGCAGCCCCGCCGATACCACCGATTTTCAGCGTGCCGTGGCCGACTACGATGCGCAGGTAGCGCATTTCCACTTGCCCGCCGCGCCTACTATGGATGAATTAGTGGATATTCGGGCCAAGCTCTTTTCTTATGATATCGTGCTGGTGGCGCTGCAAAGCCTGGGCCGCCTGCCCGCCACCAATTTCGGCATCGCACCCGAAGCCCAGCTGCTGCTGCGCGAACTCACCAAGCCCGGCCAGCAGGTGATTCTGAGCGTGTTCGGCTCGGCCTACGCCGTGGCCAAAGTGCGCGACTACGACCGTGCCAGCGCCGTGGTGCTGGCCTACCAGGAAAGCACTGATGCCCAGCAGCTGGCGGCGCAGCTCATTTTCGGCGGCATCGGGGCGCGGGGAAAACTGCCGGTGACGGTGGCCAACAACCTGCCCGCTGGCTTCGGCCTTAGCACGCAGCCCGGCCTGCGCCTGGGCTATGCCCACCCCGAAGACGCGGGTATGAGTGGCCGATTGGAAGCGCGGGTTGATAGCATTATGCAACAGGCGTTGCAAGCGGGGGCTACGCCGGGCGGCCAGGTGCTCATTGCCCGGCGCGGGGTGGTAGTGCTACGCAAAAGCTATGGCTATCAAGCTAGAAAAGCAGGAGTCGCGTTGCCGATAGCCATCATAGCCGGTGGCACTGCTGCGTCGACGGCGGGCAATTTTGGTAGTGAGCCAGGTAGCGCCACCAGCACGGGCCAGCCGCCGGCGGTAGCACGGCCTTCGTCCAGCCGCTTGGTTCAAAACAATGATGTGTATGACCTTGCCTCTTTGACTAAAGTGCTAGCCGCCACACCAGCGCTGCTAAAGCTTCAGGAGCAAGGCAAATTCAGCCCCGACAGCACACTTGGCCAGTTTTTCCCTTTCCTCCAAAAGACCAATAAGGCCGGTCTGAAAATGCGCGACGTGCTAGCGCACCAAGCTGGCT
>CAXUKA010000344.1:0-6876 GCA_964251335.1 uncultured Hymenobacter sp. | reverse complement strand
CTTGGAAAATAGCCTCTTCGAGCTTAGAGGCCGAGTCGTTGGATTGACCCGGCCTCCCATACAGGCCTTTTTTCGAAGCAAATGGCAGCAGTCCTTGCCGCTTGTTGACGATGCAAAATTGGGCTCCTGGTCAGGGCAGTGTGAAGGAGGTAAATCACAAAATGAATGTGATGTATGTCACACGGCCCTCAGCCACTATGCCAGCCAAAAAATCGTGACACCCGAAAACGATAAGTAGATTTTGTTCTGTAAGTCAATGATTTAATTGGCATAGATGCCCTGGGCGGCAGCAACAGCGCCGATACTTTCAAGACAGCAGTTATTGCAGTAAAGGCCACGAAAAAACCTGCCTGGTTTCTTGTCGTTTGAGCGATTGCTCAGCGGCGAGAAACCAGGCAGGCTTTTTCGTGGCCTTGGTCAGGCCCTACTTATTCTTATAAATTATCCAACCGGCCGCCATCCACGCGCACTTCCGCGCCCTGCACAAAAGCCGCATCATCCGACGCTAGGTAGGCAATGGTCGCCGCAATGTCCTCGGGCTTGCCCACGTCGGCGGGATTGATTTTTTCGACACCCGACTTCACGTTGGGGTTGTCCCAGAGCATGGGCGTGTCGATGGCTCCCGGTAGCACTGCATTGATACGCAGCCCCTTGGGCTTGCCCTCGATGGCCGACGAGCGCGTGAGTGACAGCACCGCCGCCTTGGCCGCCGCATAGGGCGCTACCAGTGCCTCCGTTTCCACGGCGTGGATGCTCGACACGTTCACCACGTTGCCGCCCGGCTTCATGTGCAGAAAAGCCTGCTTGGTGAAGTAAAACGCGCCCAGCAAGTCCACGCTCAGAATGCGGTTCCAGTCGTCGCCGGTGAGCTGCTCTAGGGGCTTAAACTGCATCAGGCCCGCGTTATTGACAATCACATCGAGGCGGCCGAACTGCGCCAGCGCGCCCTGTACGGTGGCAATTACCTGGTTTTCATCGGCCACGTTGCACACGCTGGCCCACACGCCGGGCGAGCCGGCTTGCTGCACCTGCGGCACGGCCGCATCGAGGGCGGTTTGGTTGATGTCGGCCAGCACGAGGCGGGCTCCTTCGGAGGCCAGGCGCTTGGCAATGGCCAGGCCGATGCCACTGGCCCCACCGGTTACGATGGCGACTTTATCTTGAAAACGCATGGAGGAAATAAGATTAATTAGGGACAACATGGTGGGTCGGGCCTGCGAAGCTGCCCAATGGCGGAGCTAGTGTTGCACTATCAGCGGGCGGTGCACTGTCTCCTGGTCGGTGCTGATACGGACTACGTAAGAAGCCGTTGGCAGGTCCGCTACCACAACACGTAGGGTGGCCGCCGAAGCGCTGGCTTGGCGCACTACCCGGCCTACGGCGTCAAAAACCGTGACTGTGAGCTGTGTAGTAGCAGGGCTTGCCTGTACCATAAACTCATCGTGCGCGGGCACCGGAAACATACCCAACTCGGCCGCCGTGCCAGGTGACGTGCTCGCTAGTGGCTGGCCTGCGGGGGCCACACCTACCAGCCCCGGCACCAGTAGGCAGGTGAGGCCCTGGGTAAGGGGAGTGCCAGCCTGTAAGTAAGAGCTAGCCTGCGGCGACAAAGCTGAAGTACCCACGAACAGCCGGCCGCCGGGCTGGATGACCATGCAAGTAGCCTCCGGGTGCAGCAGCACTTGGTCGGCAAACGTGGCATCGACCTGGCCGCTAGGCAGTAGGCGCGCAATGCCCCGGTGCGACTGGCCCTGAATGCTGGTAAAATAGCCTGCGCACAGAATCCGCCCATCGTCCTGAATGGCCAGCGCTTTAATGCTCGCAATGTTGTTTTGCATAAGCACAGTGCCAGCATCAAAGGAGGCATCGACTGCCCCCGTGGCCAGCAGGCGCACCACCGAATTGTGTACAGTACCAGCAAAGTCAGAAAACTCGCCAGCTACCAAAATGCGGCCATCGGGCTGCACGGCCAGCGCGTGCAAGTAGCGGGGCACGGTTGTCGATTGACCAGTTACCACCCCCTGGGGGGCCAGCTGCCAACTACTGTTCATCGTGAGAGCGGCCAGGCGCTCATCCCGCTGCACTACTAAGTTATTGACCCAGGGCACATAAGTGCCGAAACCTGCCGTAAAGGTATTATCGATTGTACCCTGCGCTGTGAGGCGCAGCAGGTTAGCCTTGGGCGACGTGAAAGCGCCGCCCAGCATGACGCGGCCGTCGGGGTAGGCCCCGAGCGACATTACACCCACGTTCAGGTTTGGGGCTATGAAAGTGAGGTCCTGGCTGCCGCCGCTGGTTAGGCGCAGCAAATAACGCTTGCTGGGGGTAGCGGCTTCGTAAAAATAACCACCTACGTACAGCGTGCCCTGGGGGCCGGGGGCTAGGGCCTGCACCGGGGACACCAGCGAGGGCAATGCCTGCGTAGCCGCCAGGTCTACCGTGCCGTCGGCTTGCAAAAAAGCCAGGTGCTGGGCCGCCACGCCGTTGATACTGGTAAAATTGCCGCCCACCAGCAGCCGGCCATTAGCCAGGGGCTGCACGGCGGCAATGGTGCCCCGGCTCTGCACGGGCAAGGTGAAGGAAAAATCGGCCTGGCCCGTAGGCAGCACCTTAAACGTGCCGGTGGTTTGGTGGTTGAAGGTGCTGAAGCCGCCGCACACCACAGTGCTGCCGTCGGCCAGGGGGCACAGCGCTAGTGGGTAGCCGCTGGCGTCGGGGCCGAAGGGTGTGGCCGGGTCTAGCGCCCCGGTTGGAAGCACCCGCACTAGCCCCGCGCTGGGCTGCCCATTGGCTTGCACAAAGCTGCCGCCCAGCAGAATGGTGCCCGAGGCCTGAACTACCAGCTGCCGGTCGCTCTGTGGGTTGAGGGCAAGAAAATTGTAGGTGCTGGCGGCGAAGCTATTGTCGCGGCTGCCGTCGGCCAGCAAGCGGTGCAGCCCCACGCCATTGCTGAGGGCCACCACTACTTTGCCATCGGCCTGGAGGGCGAAGCTCAGGAAGAAAGAGGTGGGCGCAATGGCGGCCTGGAAAGAGATATCGAGGCTGCCAGTGGGCAGCAGCCGGGCCAGGTGCGACTGGGCCACGCCGCCATACGTAGTGAAATCGCCCCCCACCATAATCTTGCCATCGGGCTGCACCCGGATGCTGGTTACGTTCCCATTGAAGCCGCCCGGTGCCAGTACAAAGCCGGGGTCGAGCTGCCCGTTGGGCAGCAGTCGTGCCAGCCGCGACATAGCCACATTATTTACGGTGCTGAAGCTGCCGCCAATTAAAATCTTGCCATCAGGCTGTACTTCGCCCGCCTCGGTACCAACCCCGGCAGTAGAATAGGTAGTGGCGTTGAACTGGCGGTTGAGCGACCCATCGGGGTGGAGGACTACTACGCCGGTTTGCCGGTACAAATCATACTCCAGAATGCTGCAGCTGCCGCCCACCAGCAGAATATCGCCGCTAGGCAACACTCGCATGGTTCTGGCGACCCCACCCGCCTCCAGCCACGTAGTACCAAAGGTTTGGTCGAGACTGCCATTGGTATTGACCCGAATAAACCCCGGTACCTGATTACCATTGTAGTAAGCGCTCGGGATGATGCAAAAAACCAGCCGGCCATCGGCCTGCTGCACCGCATTGCTGGTCATGGCCGGCAGGCCGAGCTGCGTGTGGGCAAAGCTGGGGTCTAAGTCTTGGGCTTGGCCAACAATGGGCCAACAGCCAGCCACAACCAGCAGCCACCAGGCTGCCAGCCAATTTAGGTATCTGGGTGAACGCATAACAGGTAAGGGGTAGAAGTTGAGCCTTAAACTACAGTAGGTCCTTATATATTGCTATGCTTGTGCCGCAGCGCCTGGCCGGATGAGTCGCCGCGGGTAGTTAGTGCACCTCCGGCTGGGCGGCGCTGAGGGCGGCCGTGTCGGGGTCGTGGTGAGCGCGGCGGGCTTTGGCTTTTTGGGCGGCGGCCCAGGGCTGGTCGGCCTCGTGGGGCATCACCAGCGGCAGTTGCAGGCAGGCGCTTTGGGCGGGGAGTACCTGCCGCCAGTCTTCGATGAGCTGCTTATAGGCCGCACCTACAGGACGGATGTTGCGGTCTAAGTCGTACAGACCCAGTGGATTCACGTTGCCGTTGTTTTCGCGCAGGGCCGTGTCCCAGTCCACCTGGTCGGTGAGCGAGTACCAGGTAAAGCCAATGATAGGCACGCCGTCGTTGCGCACGCGCAGTACGTTGGCCCACTCTTTCCAGAGCCAGAGCACGGCCTCGTCGCCGTTGGGGCCTTGCCAGAGGTTGGTTTCGGTGTGCATCACGGGCAGCTGGTAGCGGTCGTGGTACTGGGTAGTAATGACGTGGTAGCCAAATACTTCGCCCGAGGGTAGGGTACTGCCATCGGCGCGCACGCGGTGCTCGTTGGTGCGGTAGTAGTCGTTGCCCATGATGCACTGGCGCTTCAGGTTGTTACCCAGGAAGAAATGGTATTCGTCGCGGGTCATGCCGTTATCCAACAGATATTCATACATTTCCGAGTCCACACGCCGGCCGTAGTTGAGGTCGAGCGACAGGAAGCGCTTCGAATTCATCAGCTCGGCGGGCTTGATGGCGGCCGGGTTTTCGGCGTGGAAGTACTCGCTGCTCTCGCTTTGGATAAAGAGGGCATCGGGCCGCACTTCCAGGATGGCCTGCATGGCCAGCACGTTGGCTTTTACGATGTTCTTGAGCGCCGTCACAAAGCCCAGGTCGCTGGATAATTGTTCGTTCCACCAGCCGTACAGGCCCGAAAACTCGGCGCAGACGTACATCTCATTTATCGGCGTGTAGAGCTGCACCCACGGAAAGCGCTGCGCAAAGGCCCGGCAATAGCTGCCGAACAGCAGCGAAAAATCGAGATTCTGGAAATTGCCCAGCCAGTCGGGCACCCCAAAGTGGCACAAGTCCACGATGGGCATAATGTTGCGGCGCTTCAGGTCCTGAAACGTCTCATCGGCAAAGCTCCAGTCGTATTTATCGACCCCTAGCCAAGTGGTGTGAATGGGCGGCCCATAGCGCAAAAACTGGATGCCCAGCTCTTCGACCAAATCAAAGTCTTTTTTCCAGAATTGGTAGTGCTTGCATTTTTCCAGCTCATCCACGCGCAGCTTGCCGTTTTGGATGGTGGGGTTGGAGTTTTCGATGCCAGTGGCAAACAGGAATTGGGAATCCATGCGGGTGGGGATGGTGGAAGGCAAAGGGAGCGCGGATAAATGAAAAAACCGGGAAGCGGCCCGCAAAGGCAGCTTCCCGGTTTTAACGGGGAAAAAGTAGCCGTGGCTACGCTCGCGTCACTTTATACAGCTTGGCCCCATACAAAAACACCACCACGTAGCAAATAATGGGCAGGTAATAAGCGTGGGCCACGCTCACGTTGGCCACCGGCCCCATCACGAAGCGCGGAAACAGCGCCGCGCCCACCACGCCCATGACGATAAACGACGAAGCCAGCTGCTTGTGCCGCCCCAGGTCTTTCAGCCCCAGGCTATAGATGGTAGGAAACATGATGCTAAAGAAGAAATTGAGCCCGATGAGTGCCCCGAACGACACCCAGCCCGCGTGCTGCGCCACCAGCAGGCACATGCCGATATTGGCCAGGGCCGCGAAGGCCAGCAGCCGGTTGGGAGCAATAAACCGCATGAGGTAGGTACCCAGAAAGCGGCCCAGCATCATGCCCACCAAACTGAGGGAGAAGAAGTAGGCGGCCACATCGTTGGCGAGGTGGGGCAGGCCGGGCGTGAGGGCCACGGTACGCTCGAAGAGGGTGCCCACCTGCCAAAACCCGTGGATGGCCGGCCCCGGCTTCAGGCCCATGTAGTCGGTGCCGTAGTTGATGAAAAACGCCCAAGTGCCGCCCTGCGCCGCCGTGTTGAAGAGCTGCGCCACGCAGGCCCACTTGAAGTGCGTGTGCTGAAACAGGCTCTTGTCGGCCGCCAGGTCGGTAGGCGTGTCGGCGGTTTCGGAGGTGGCTGTGCCCTGCGTGTGCTCGGCGTTGAGCGGGGGCACCTTCACGAAGGCGAAGGCCAGACCGATACTGCCCACCACCGTACCGATGATAGTGTAGAGCACCTTCACCGACGATCAATCGCCGGCCGCGTGGGTGTCGCGCAGCACAAAGTAGCCCCCGATAAGTGGCCCCGATACCGCCCCGATGCCATTGATAGCGTGCGAAAACGTGATGCGCTGGTCGGAGCTGGCGGGGTCGCCGAGGCCGTCCAGGAATGGGTGCGCCACCGCTTCTAGCGTGCCCAGGCCGCAGGCCAGCACAAACAGGGCAACTAGTAAAAAGGTAAAGGAGGCGGCATTAGCGGCCGGAATCATCAGGAAAGCCCCCGCCGCGTACAAACCCAGGCCCAGGATAACGCCCTTCTGGTAGCCAAAGCGCTTCATAAACCAGCCGGCGGGTAGGCCCATCACGAAGTAGGCCCCGAAAGTAGCGGCCTGCACGTAGGCCGAGTTGGCCTTGCTGATGTGCAGCACCTGCTGAAAGTGCTTGTTGAGAATATCAGCCATCGTGACGCCCAGGCCCCAAAGCATGAACAGCGACACGACGAAAATAAATGTCAGCACATAGCGCCGCTCGGTGAAGGGCGGCGGGGTAGTGAGGTGAACTTGGGGTGGAGTAGAAAGCTGGGGCATGAAATAGAACGCCGAGGCCACCCGCCGAGTAGCGGGGGGTAGGCTAGGCTTTAACCCCTGCTATCCTATTTAGTTGGCAGCTGGCGCAGTAGCTGTTGTTATTTCCGTAAATACCGCCCCAAATCCGAAATATTCCCGATGCTCAGCTGCCGCGCCTGCTGCTCCTGCATGAGCAGGCAGTAGGCATTATTGAAGCCCAGCGGGGCGCGCCATGTCAGCCC
>CAXUKA010000343.1:0-6885 GCA_964251335.1 uncultured Hymenobacter sp. | reverse complement strand
ACGCAATACTTTGCGTCTCTACATCTTGTGTGCACTAACTTGGAAACTGCTCTAGTTGCGTAGTAGTTGGGAAAGGGTGGTAGTCATCCCGTAGCTTTTTCGACTGCGAGGCAGGCTGTCAAGCAGCATATCTGGTCTCGACTGGTCGCCTACAAGTAATGGGTAGCACGGATTTTCCTCGATGAACTCTTGATAGTTGATGTAGCCCTCAAATTCGTTGGAGTAGTAAAACCTGTCTGTGCCTGCAAGCTTGTAACGCAATTTGGTTTTGTAATCACCCCGCTTAGGGAGCTTCGTCAACAAAGAAACTCGTTCCTTCGGAAGTAGAAGCTGGTCGAAATAACTATTGCCACACCAGCTAAATTGCCAATACTGCACTGGCCGCCACTGTTTGTCCTTAGTCAGGGCTTGCATGACGCAGATAAGGCTACCATCTTGCCTGGCAAGGTGAATGGTATCAGCAGAATTATTGAGGAGTAAAATCTGGTAATGGCCGTGATTATTGACCGCATGAATGGAGTCTGCTATGCGGTTGAATTTAATTCGTTGGCGCGCTAGCTGGGTTTGCTTTTGGCGAGCAGTGAGTGCTTTCCAGGATTGGCTTCGAGAGGGGAATAAAGTATCAACACCAGTAGATAAGTTTCTCCATGCTCTTTCGAGGGTAGAAACAAAGCCTTTCGCTTTTAATCGGGTGTCGGCAACAACAACGAATTGTTGCTGCGCACCGAAGTTGGCTGGTAAATTTTGAGTGGTACCGAGCTCATACGAGGCTCGCCACACCTGTTTAGTATCGCAGTCCAAAGTCCATGCGACTGATTTTACTTCGGCTGTTGGCCTAGCACTAACAGTAGGATGCGGCTCAAGTGCGCTAGGAACTGCCACGGAGTCATTTGCCGCGATTGGCTTATTAGTATCACAACCGGCAAACAGAAAAAATACCGGGAGGGCAGCGATATATTTCATTCTCAGGGCTAATGAATACCCAAAGCTAATGTACCCGGGCGCTCGTGCTAAAACGCAGTGTATCAAACAATATCAGTTTCTGCAAACCCCGCACGCTGTACTCGCTCAACTGTCCCTGTTGCAGCGTCAGGCGCAACTGCTTTTGCCCCGAAAACAGCGGGTTGTCCTGCCGCAGCGTAGCCTCAATTTCCTGGGGCTGGCCGCCTGCACTTAGTACCGAGAGGCGCGTGACGGGCGCATTTTCGCGGCCTGGCTGCGCGGTGTAAGTGCGGCGCACGCCGCCAGCTTCAGTGGCCGAGTCGACGCGGTAGACGCCGCGCAGGGCGGCTTTATTGATATCGGCCTGGTAGAAAATTTGGAGCTCGTCAGCCCATTTTACTTGAGGCACGCGCACGGTTTCGGTACTGCCGCCGCGCAGGTTCACGTGCTTGGTTACGCCGGGGTGGCGGGCCGTGAGCTGCCGAATTTGGGCATCGAGCAGGCCGCGCACATCGAAATACAGGCCGACTGGGCGCGGTGCGCCGGGCGCGGCTGTATCGGCCGAAGTGCTGCCGCCGCAGCTGCTGAGGGCCAGCAGGATACCGCCGGCTAAAAGGAGACTAATTCGACAACTCATAGGTAAAAGAATGTCCCGCACTGCACTTCGACACTGCGGGACACCTAGGCAAATCAGAAACAGGTTGTTTTGTTCGGCTTAGCCCTTGGCCGGGCGCAGCAGGTTTTCGCCGGTCATTTCGGCGGGCTGGGGCACGCCCATCAGCGCAAGCACCGTCGGGGCGATGTCGCCAAGCTTGCCTTCGGCCAGCGTGCCTTTGTAGTCGTTGTCAGCTAGAATGAAAGGCACCAAGTTGGTCGTGTGCGCCGTGTTGGGCGAGCCATCCTCATTGCGCATGTACTCGGCATTGCCGTGGTCAGCGATGACAATGCTGGCGTAGCCGGCCGCCAGGGCTGCTTCTACCACATCGTGGGCGCAGGCGTCGGCCGTTTCTACGGCTTTTACCACGGCCTCAAATACGCCGGTGTGGCCCACCATGTCGGGGTTAGCGAAGTTGACGACCACAAAATCAGCGGTGTTGTTTTGCAATTCGGGCACCAGCGCGTCGCGCAACTCGTAGGCGCTCATCTCGGGTTGCAGGTCGTAGGTCGCCACTTTGGGCGAAGCCCGCATGATGCGTGTTTCACCTTCAAATTCCTTCTCGCGGCCGCCCGAAAAGAAGAACGTGACGTGCGGATATTTCTCGGTTTCGGCCATGCGAATCTGCGTTTTGCCGTTCGCCGCCAGTATCTCGCCCAGCGTATTGTTGAGGTTGTCTTTCTCAAAAATCGGTGTCACGCCCACGAATTTCTCATCGTAGGTCGTCATGGTGAGGTAGCGCAGATTCAGGCGGTGCATCTGGTAAGCGTGGAAATCCTGCTGCGTAAGCGCCTCCGTGATTTCGCGGCCCCGGTCAGTGCGGAAGTTGAAGCACAGCACCACGTCGCCATCCTGGATGGTCGTCAGGGGCTGGCCATCCGAGCCAACTTTCACAATGGGTTTCAAAAACTCGTCAGTTACACCTTCTTTATATTGTTCCTGAATGCTTTGAATCAGGTTTTGCGAAGGTGTGCCCACGCCGTTTACCAGCAGGTCGTAGGCTATTTTCACACGCTCCCAGCGCTGGTCGCGGTCCATGGCGTAGTAGCGGCCCACGATGGAGGCGATTTTGGCACCCGTGCGGTCGGCGTGCTGCTCCAGCTCATTCACGTAGTGCACGCCGCCTTTCGGGTCGGTATCGCGGCCATCGGTGAAGGCGTGTACAAACGTCTTGTGCACGCCCGCTTCGTGGGCGATGGTGCAGAGCGCTTTCACGTGCTCAATGTGCGAGTGCACGCCGCCATCTGACAGCAAGCCAATGAGATGGAAGGGCTTGTTATTTTCGCGGGCGTAGTCCAGGGCGTCTTTTAAGGCCGGAATCTGGCCCAGCTTGCGCTCCTGAATAGTCTTGCCGATGCGTACTAATTCCTGATACACCACGCGGCCGGCCCCAATGTTCATGTGGCCCACTTCGGAGTTGCCCATCTGGCCTTCGGGCAGGCCCACGGCCTCGCCTGAGGCCTGCAATGTGCTGTGGGGAAAGCGCTTAAGCAGCGAATTGTAGTAAGGCGTCTGGGCCTTGTCAACCGCCGAAACATTTGTATTCGGGGCGATGCCCCACCCATCCAGAATTACTAGTAATACCTGCTTGTTCATAGCGCAAAAGTACGCGGCATACCCCGAAGCCGATGCATTACGTAGGAGGCTGCGGTTACCTACAGAAATGCTACAGAAAGCCGTTTGCTGGCATAGTTTTGGCTTTAAGCCCGTCACGAGCGTTTGACCTTCAGGCCAACCTTGATTTTATGAAATCATTATTTACTAAATTATTCGTGTGTAGCTGGCTGCTGATAGCAGTTACTTCTAGTGCGCAAGCGCAGGCCGGCGACCAACGGGCCCCAGTGCGGTCGGCCATCGCCAATAGCTCCTCGCACGACTTGGCGCAGTACCTGGCGCCGTCGGTAGAAGTTGGGTTTGACGGCGATAGCCAGAATATGAGTGCCACGCAAACCGAGTTAGTGCTCAAAAATTTCTTTGCTAAAAACGCGCCCGGCAAGTTTGAAGACGTGCACCAAGGCAGCAGCCCCGACGGTATTCTTTATGTGGCCGGCCGCTACACCGGCCGCAATGGCAGCTACAAGGTGTTCATTAAGCTCAAGGCCAACAGCAGCACGCCTCAGATTGACAAGATAGACTTCAGCAAAAACTAGTAGCTTGAGCGCTGCGAGTCCGAGCGTTCGCGCAGCGGATATCCCGCGCCTATAGTCATCTGGTTACGTCTAGTAAGTTCGAGCTACGCAGCCGTAGAATGCTCGCTGCGTGAGCGCTCGGACTCGCAGCGCCCAAGCTACAGATGGTTCGCAATGCAGACGAGGGCGGGCGTACCTTTGCGGTGTGCAAACTGCCTTTCCTGCTCCGTATCTCACGCCCGAGGCGCTGACCACCTTCATCCGCACGGCCTTGGCCGAAGATGTGGGCGACGGCGACCACTCCTCGCTAGCTGCCATTCCGGCCGAGGCCCACAACCGGGCGCATCTGCTAGTGAAAGCCGAAGGCGTGCTGGCCGGCGTAGCGCTGGCCCAATTGATTTTCAAGGAAGTAGACCCCGCGCTGCAAGTGCAGGTGCAGCTCGAAGATGGTGCCCGCGTGCGCCACGGCGACATCGCCTTCACCGTCGAAGGCCCCGCCCGCAGCATCCTCACCGCCGAGCGCCTGGTGCTCAATTGTATGCAGCGCATGAGCGGCATCGCCACTCTCACGGCCCACCTCACCAGCCTGCTGGCCGGGGCCAAGGCCCGCCTGCTCGACACCCGCAAAACGACTCCCAACTTCCGCCTCTGCGAAAAGTGGGCGGTGCTAATTGGCGGCGGCGTCAACCACCGTTTCGGGCTCTTCGACATGATTATGCTCAAGGATAATCACGTCGACTACGCGGGCGGCATCGCCCAGGCCGTGCAAGCCACCCACGACTATCTCAAGCGCACCGGCCGTCAACTGCCCATCGTAGTCGAAACCCGCACGCTGGCCGAGGTGCAGCAAACCCTCGACGCGGGTGGCATCACCCGCATCATGCTCGATAACATGAGCACCGAGCAGTTGCGCGAAGCCGTGGCCCTAGTGGCTGGCCGCGTGCCCCTCGAAGCCAGCGGCGGCATCACCGAGCAAACCATCGGCGAAGTAGCCGCCACGGGTGTTGATTTTATCTCGGTAGGGGCACTCACGCACTCAGCTGGCAGCCTCGATTTAAGTTTGAAAGCCTATTAACGTCTGTCGTTCCTCCTCGCAATGACAGGCGTTATTTGAAATTACCAACCACTAGAATGAACCAACCCAACCAACGTGGCGGTGGCAGCGGCTACCGCCAGCAGCAGGTGCAGCAGCCTGCGCCCGGCACGATTAAAACCAAGAAATACCAGTTCGACACCAACACCTACACCCGCATCGCGATGGCTGAGGTATGGCGCAAGGAGTGGTGGTACGCTACCATTCCGTTTGCGGTGGGGCTGCTGCCGGCCGTTATCTGGCACTCGTGGTGGTGGCTGGCGCTGAGCGTAGTGCTCACTATTTTGTACGTGCTGCTGCGCTCGGCGCAGATTACGGGCGTGACGCAGATGGAGCAAAGCAAGCCGCTGTTTGAGCGCATGAACTACGAGATGGACCAGCGCCAACTCATTATGCGCCAGACCGAGCAGCGCGCTATGGCTCTGCCCTGGGACCAGATAGCGCGCGTGCGCCGCGAGCCCGATGCCTACCTACTCTATCTCAAGCCCGGCGTGCCGCCCGCCGAGATGGCCCCCTGGCGGCAGTGGTTGGCCCGCACCTTTGATGTGCCGGTGTTTTTACATTTGCCCCTGCGCTTGTTCAATAACGACAACGACCGCAAGCTGTTCGAAGGCTTGCTGCGCCGCAAAAACCTGCTAACCGACGGCGCGCCAGCCGTATAACCTACCGATAATCAATTGTTTTGCTTCTTCTTATGAAAAAGACGCTTCTCCTGCTGGCCCCCATTGGCTTGCTTTTCCTCGCCTCTTGCAGCAGCGAGCCCTCCGACTGGCGCGCCGACCAAAAGGTATCGCTCGACACCGTGCCCCCCGGCACCCGCGCCAGCGAAAACTATGACAAAGGCACCTCGGACGAGCCGAGCGACGAAAAAGGTGGCGCTATCGCCACGCCTTCGCCCGTAATGTCGAGCCCTGACCTGGAAGGCCGCCCCGCCCCCAAGCCCCAGCAGGTGATGACCGCCGACACTAAGCCCGAAAACGCTAAGGAAAGCGCAGGCGAAGGCACCTCCTCGCAGGAAGCCAACGCCAAAGAAGACAAAAAGTAACCTGTGCTCGGCACAACCCGCCCGGCATTTCGGCAGTTAACCGGCCGAAATCCTTTTTAACAGAAGTGCAACAATGTTGAAAGTATTTTCACAACATTGTTGCACTTCTGTGTGTTCAACCAATCTATGTGGGTTGCCATTTTACTCTTGACCGCGACGGTGCTGGGGGCAGGTGCACTGGTAGGGGTGGTGCCGGTGGCCCGTACTACGCAGTGGCTCAAGCCGATGCTGGCCTTTAGCGGGGCTTATTTATTTGCCTTAACCATTACGCATCTGCTGCCCGAAGCGCTGGCGCTACTGCCCGAGCATCCGCATCGCATCGGCTACTGGGTGCTGGCTGGTTTCTTCGGCCAACTGCTGTTGGAGGTGCTATCGGAAGGCATCGAGCATGGCCACGTGCACGCCCCCGATGCCCAGGAGCGCGGCCATGTGCCGCTGCTGTTGCTGGCGGCGCTAGTGGTGCATTCGCTGCTCGAAGGCAGCATCTTGCTGAAAAGCCAGGGCGGCGAGGTAAGCCGCAATTTCTACGCGCTGGTGCTGGGTGTGGCGCTACACCACATTCCGGCCGCCGTGGCGCTGGCTACGCTGCTGCGCTTGCGGCTGGGCAGCTTTCGGCGGGTGTGGCCGTGGCTGGCTGTGTTCGCGCTGGCCTCACCGGCCGGGCTAGTATTCAGCAACTACGTGGTATTAGAGCAGCTGTTAAGCACAGATACCTACGCGGCGCTGCTAGGCTTTGTGACGGGCACGTTCCTGCACGTTTCGACGACTATTCTCTTCGAAACCAGCCCTGAGCACCGACTGAATTGGCCCAAGCTGGGGGCGACATTAGGCGGACTGCTGCTAGCCCTGGGGGTGGGGAGTTGATTAATTTGGTACGAACCGGGCACCGTTATGCGGCGCTGTTTATTCTGTTTCCGATGGCTCCGGCTCGTGTACTTTAACTAGCTGTAAGCCTTTACCGGGCCGTAGGGCAATATCAGCCTCTACAAAAATATCGGAATCGGGGACTCCCAGCCGGGTA
>CAXUKA010000342.1:0-6924 GCA_964251335.1 uncultured Hymenobacter sp. | reverse complement strand
CTTGCGGGCTTCGACCTCCATCTGGGTGGGGGTGCGGTCGGGCTCAGCCGTGACGGGCTCTTTGGCTTGGCTAGCCGTTTTGGCACGGTCGTGGCGCTTGTCCTGCTCGTCCATCATCTCGACCACGCGAGTCAGCGTCTCAAACTTGAGCAGCTTGCGCCACTGCTCGCGCTGGTCGGCATCGTTGGCCGGGAAAGTGCCCTTCTCAAAATCGGTCTGGAAGGATTCGTCGGTGTCAAAGGTAAAAGGCTGGGCCAGAATTTCATGCGTGAGCGCCTGCACCTGCTTGGTGCGGTCGTTCATGAGCTTGATGCTTAAATCCAGAAATTCGTGCGTGCCCGCTTTGGTTTCCTCGTCAATCTTGGTTTCGTACTGGCGCAGCTGAGCTACGTCGGGCTGAAGCAAGAATTTCTTGCGGTAATCTATGCGCTTAAGGTACAGGTCAAATACCCGCTTGCTGAAGGCGTCGTCGATGCGCTCGGGCTGGTAGTGGGCCATCGAGAGGCCCTGCACCAGCGTGCCAACCAGCACCTGCTCTTTACTGGGCAGTGCGGCGGGGTCATTGTGCTGGTAAAAACGGTACGAGGCTAGCCCAAAAACGGCCCCAACCGCACCCGCGTACATACCTATTTTAAAACGGGAGGAAAGCATCAAAAGAGAAACTAAAATAATGAAGAAGCCAAATGTAGGGGGCAGGCTCGAACCCGGCACTATCTACGGCAAAAACGCTGCCAGAGGCCGAAATAGTGCCGACGAACCGGCTAAATAACGCGCCCGACTTGCAGTAGTTGCTTTGACATCGCCCACCCGCCCCCGGGCGCTTATTTTGCGCCGCTTATTTGTCTACAAGATACCTGCTTTTCATGTCCCTTTCCTCTGCGCCAGTTCTATCGCTTGTCACTGCTGCCCGCGCCGCCCTGCTAGGCTTGGCTGTGGGCGACGCCTTGGGCGTACCCGTCGAGTTTATCGACCGCCATGTGCGCCGCCGCGACCCTGTGGTGGCTATGCGCGCCTACGGCACCCACCACCAACCAACTGGCACCTGGTCCGATGATTCGTCGCTGACGTTTTGCTTAGCCGAAACGCTGGCCCTCCCCGAAGGCCGCACCAACTCGCCCGACCTTGCCGACTTTGGCCGCCGAGCCATCAACTGGCTGGATAATGCTTACTGGACGGCTCATAATCAAGTCTTCGACGTTGGCAATGCCACCCGCGCTGCCATTCAAAGCCTACGGGCGGGCGTAGCGCCTACCCAGGCCGGCCCTCGCTCAGAGTTTGACAACGGCAACGGTGCGCTGATGCGCATTTTGCCGCTGGTATTCCACAAAACCTGGCTGGCTGAGCCGTTGGATTTGAATGCAGCTTGGAAGCTCACGGAGGCAGTGGCTAGTGTCACGCATGGGCATGCGCGCTCCTCACTGGGGTGCTTTTTGTATTTGCTGGTGGCGAAGGGTTTAGTAAAAGGCCTTACTATACCCGCTGCTTATGAGCAGGCCAGAACTCAGGCCAATAGCTGGCTGCATTCGCAGGCTAAAGCGCAGCCCTTCTATGAGTGGCCGCGCTATGCTGCCTTTCTGGAGGGTGAACTGGCTAGCGTACCCGAAGCCGATATAAAATCATCGGGCTACGTGGTGCACACACTCGAAGCCGCTGTATGGTGCCTGCTCACCTACGACACCTACGCCGCCACCGTGCTCGCCGCCGTGAACCTCGGCGACGATACTGATACAACCGGCGCAGTAGCTGGCGGCTTGGCCGGATTAGCCTATGGCGAAGCTGCTATACCAGCCGATTGGCTGGCCGTGCTGGCTCGCCGGGCCGATATCGAAGACCTGGCCGCCCGCCTTGTGCGGTAAGCTTCTGCTTGCCGTTCGTCAAAATCCGCTATTTGCAAAAGCCTGAAAATGCTCCAACTGCCACCTCGCCCGCTCCCCAATTCCTACTGGGCCACTCCGAAACTACTAGCCTGCGAGTACCCCGGCGCTCGTAGGCCAGCCGAAGCCATCTCCAAACTGGACACCCTGCTGGCTGCTGGCATCCGCGACTTCTACGACCTCACCAAAGACCAGGAGCTGGTGCCCTACGAAGCGCTGCTGCACGAGCGGGCCGCGCATGCCGGGCTCGACCCCGCCGCCATTCAGTACCGCCGCCTACCCATTGAAGACCTAGGCCTTCCCTCGGCCGAGCGCTTGGCCGAAATACTGGCCGCCCTGGCCAAGAGTGAAGCGACTGGCCGTCTCGCGGCCGTACACTGCTGGGGCGGCATTGGGCGCACGGGTACTGTAGTAGGCTGTCACCTAGTGCAGCACCACGGCCTAAGCGGCCCCGAGGCGCTAGCCTATATTGCCCACGAGTGGCAAACGGTGGCCAAGCGCGACCGTGCTCCACGCTCGCCCGAAACGGATGCCCAAATAGCTTTCGTGCGCGACTATCAGCCCATGCGTTAGCTTTTGGAATTAAGCAGCAAGTAGTCAGTAATTGGATTTAAGCCTAATTACTGACTACTTGTTACTAGTGACCGACTATTTAGAAGTCGTTGGCCGCCTTGTGCTTAAGGACAGGCTGCGCTGGTACTATGGGCTGAATGGGCTGCAAGGTCATGGCCGCCTGCAACTCCGCCATCAGGTTGCGGGCATCGCGGGTAGCCTCGACTTTTATTTCTTCCCAGGGTTTCTGGCTCCCGATGCCTGCGTAGCCAAACAGGCTGGTGCGGTCCTGCTCCAGCGGGCCGCCCGAGTGTATGTTGGGCACGCCACTGGCATCGTGCGTCAGGTCAGTCAGCACGTATTTATAGCGGCCGTCCTTCACGTAAATAGTGAGCGTGTGGTGCACCACCCCTGCATAGCTGCCGCGCAACACGTCGGCATACGTGGTGCGAAGCGTGACCGTACGCCGGCCTTTGATATCCAGCTCGCTAGTTTCGGGGTGCGGCGTTACCTGGTCGGCCGTGTTATAGGTGCGGGCGGCCCAGGCCGCAGCGCGTGCATAGAGGTCGGCCTGGCTCACGCCGGGCACCTGCACTACTTCCTGGTAGGTGATGAGCTTGGTTTGGGGGTCGATGGGCAGCGGAGCCGCATCGCCAGCGTCGTAGTCGCTGAGCTTGTTGATAGGGGTAATGTACAGAAAGCCTTCGCGCTTAACGACTACCCAATGGGGCGAAAATCGGCCCACTACTACTAGTTCCGACTGGCTCGGCACTAAGAAGTTGGGCCGTCGCAGCGTATCAGCACTGTTGTAGAGTGGCGCTTTGGTCAGGCCTACATGGTAGGTAATGGGCGGCAGCGTAGCCACCAGCCGTTGGGCCGACGCAGCCAGCGGCAACACGAGCACGCTGACAAAGAGAGCAGCTTTCATCTAATAATATTTGGAAGTAGAGGGGATTTACGGTTCGCAATTTACCGACCTTCTGCCGCTATTACGTCCTGTGGCGATGATTTCACGCAGGCCAATCGACTTGGCGCTATTCATTTCATCCGTGTTGCGCAGTAAGTAGTAGGCATCATCTCGCAACCCAAATTACTGCATCGAAGTGCCAGCAGTGCAGTCGGAAATTGTTGAAACCTGGCAGGTCTTAAGGACTGCGCTTGATAAGGTGCTGCAAACAGGTATTTGGTTGCAAAAAAACTACTGATAGTGGTAAGCAAATGGATTACTAGCGCTGGATTATCCAGTGCCAGGTAAATAAAGTGTTTTTGGGATTCAAATAAAAAGTAGTATTCTATTAAGTGATACCACTTGTAGGTTCTTAGTTGTTGCGCTAAGCTATTCGACTGCGGACTTCGATAAACGTAATCCAAAATCCAGAACAAATAGTTAAACAGTTGCTGTATGGGTAAGCTTGACAAACAGCGTTATACCTGCCTATTGTTTGTGATAGTTATCGGGCCAAAGCATAGCTCGGATTGACGAAGACTTTCCGGCCGCGCTAAGCGTATCAATAGTGATGCTAAACCGACAGCTGCGCCTATACTACCTGCGAATTAGATGGATGAATAGTATTAAATAAAAAGGTATGTATCATTCATTTAATGGCATGCATACAACAACCATCTGTTTAAGGTCATGCTAATATTTCCACAATAAACCCAGCTAAATGTCGCTGGGGATAAGCATTAAAAAAGCCCATTCGGTTAGGAATAGGCTTTTTTTAGTGCGGCAATTACTTATTTGCTGCGGCCGGGCTTGTTCTTGGGCGTGCCGTCTTTTTTGCGGCCGTAAGGTGCCTCAGGGTCAACTTCAGCGTTGGCATCATCGTTGGCTTGCGACGAGCGGGTTTTGCGCTCTTTCACGGTCGGCGTGTAGTCGTCGCTCATTATTGTTTCAGCGTCTTCTATTGCGGTCTGAAGATTGGCCAAAGCCGACGAAACTTTTTTCAGTGCGCGTTTAACATCGGCTTTGAAAGCATCAGCCTTTTGGGCGTTGTCAATTACTTGCTGGAACTGGGTGAGGTCAAGAGCCATTAGTATGAATAGGGTTTTAGGCGAATGGTGAGACAAATTAACAAATTATTTCGCTTGCAGACAAATTACGTATTAAATCCTTATAAGGATACAAGTGCTTAAATAGAGAAAGCGCATTATTTGGTTTTGCAGGAATAATTGTGCTGTTATGGAGCAAATAGCAAATTATGGCTGATAGAGCAACCAATCGCAATTAGTAATCAGTAGTTATTGCCATAATAAAAAAAACTTCTCCGTTATCATTTCAATGCTTGCCTAGTTGGCCACACAAGCCGATTCGGAGCGTGCTTTTGCAAGCAAATGAATGGTTAGTGAATTGATTGCGAATGCATCGCTAACAATTACACTGGTTTTATAGGCGATGATTTTAAAAACCCTAACGATGAAAATGAGCGAGTTTTTTGGCGTTTCGCTTTAATATGCAACTATGTTGCATATATTTGCATCATAGTTGCAAATATTATTGCGGTGATGGACGCCGTTTTCACTCAAGCCGAAGATAAATATGCAAGATGTAGCAGTCGAGGCAGTTATAGTGGGAGGAAGTTATGCAGGCTTGTCGGCGGGTATGTCATTGGGACGGGCTATGCGGCAAGTCGTTATTATTGACAGTGGGCAGCCTTGCAACTGGCAGACTCCGCACGCTCACAACCTCATCACACACGATGGGGCTACGCCGAGTCACATCCGTGCTTTGGCCAAAGCACAGGTGCTGGCATATCCTACTATTCGGTTTCTGGCTGATACCGTGACGGATATCACCGGTGCCAATAACGAGTTTGTGGTGAAAACGGCTGAGGGCCAAACTATTCAAGCTCGGAAAATCCTGCTTACAGCTGGGGTGCGCGACTTGTTGCCGCCTATCGAGGGGCTGGCGGCTTGCTGGGGTATTTCGGTCATTCACTGCCCCTATTGCCACGGCTACGAGTATCGCCAGCAGCCCACAGGCATTTTGGTCAATGGGCCTACGGCGCTCGATTTTGGCCGGCTCGTTCGCAACTGGACCAAGGAAGTGACCATTTTCACCAACGGTGTACCCACCTTCGAGCCCGAGCACCGGCAGCAGTTGGAAGCGTTGGGAATCACTATCGAAAGCCGCGAAATCCAAGCGCTGGAGCATACCAACGGTGTGCTGGAGCAGGTACGCTTTGCCGATGGCAGCTGGCAGGCGCTGCCAGTTCTGTATGCCCGTGTGCCCTTCGAGCAGCACTTTGCGTTGCCCGCCGCGTTGCCTTGCCAGCTTACTGAAACGGGCTTGATTCAGGCCGATGAGTTTCGGCGTACCAGCGTGCCCGGCGTATATGCGGCCGGCGACAACAGCACCATGATGCGCTCGGTCGCGTCGGCTATTGCGATGGGCTCGGCGGCCGGGGCGTTTATCAATCACGCGCTGGTGGCCGAGGTAGGGCAGGGGCGGTTTGCGGCTGGGTAGTGCTACGTTGCTACTACTGGTTTTTGGTAAAATCCAGATTATAAGAGAGGTTGAGCGATACCCCCTGGTTCAGCTCGACGACTGGCTTGCCGCTAACCGGGTCGAGGCCGGCGTGCGTGCGTACTTGGTAGAGGTAGCTAAGCTCTGCCTTGGCATTGTTGGTCAGTTGAAAGCCCACACCGCCCGAGAGGCGGTTCTGATTGAACACATTCTGGTGTACATTCTGCCCGAAGCCAATAAATAGCTCATCGAAGCCGGTGAGGTACCATTCGCCGTCGTCGATGGTCGGGCCTTGCAATGGGAAGGTCGCTGCCAGTTGGTAGCGAATGCGGTTTTGGTATTCCCACTCCTGCACCGGCCCCTGGCCACCGTCGGCCCGCTCGCCCAGCCAGCGCTGCTCGAGGCGCACGCGCTGCTTCAGGCCCAGGCGGCCCAGCTGGTCTTGCAGGGTGATGTCTTCGTAAAGGCGGTTTTCGGGCGTGGCGCGGCCGGGTACCTCGGCATAGGTTCCGTAGCGGTGGCTCTGGAAATAGGTGTAGCCACCCGATACTTTCAACCGCTCGCTGAGTGTGCGCACCAAGCCTAGGCGCGCCAGCTGCTGCTGCGGGTCGCGCAGCCAGTCTACTCGCCGCATTTGGTATTCGGTGTGGATAGCCCAGTTTTTTGCCACCTTATGGTCGCCCACGTACACGAACCACGCCAGCGAATGAACGTCGTTGAGGCGGGGCGACTGCCCGAGGCTGGGCAGGGCCGCCAATAGCAGTGGGCCAACCAACAGTATTTTATTCATCATAGGGGTGGCAAAGAGACAACTCGTGCCATGAAGAGCCGATTAGCCGCCCTTCTACGCAAGAAAAGCCGGAAAAGCTGACGCGGCTGAGCGTGCTGGCTGCCCCTTAGTGTTGAAGCTAGCTGGCACGGCTGCTTGGAAATGCAAAAAGGCCCTGCAAGTACTTGCAGGGCCTTTTTCAAACGGTGCGGTCTGGACGGGACTCGAACCCGCGACCTCCGCCGTGACAGGGCGGCATTCTA
>CAXUKA010000341.1:0-6954 GCA_964251335.1 uncultured Hymenobacter sp. | reverse complement strand
GCGCTAGAGTCAGTGGCGGGAGTTTTTTTGCAGGCACTTGCCAAGCTGCTACCCGTCGGTAGGCCGCGCTATTCAGCGTGTCGAAACGTAAGTAGGTATAGTACCCACTCAACTGCAATGGTACCTGTCGGCGTCGATTGGCAAGTACTTTCTGCGTCGAATCGGCGGCTTTAAATAGCTGCGGAATATTGAGCATCATCCGGTTGGTTTGGAAGAGCTCCTTCTTCGTATTGTTTAGATTAAAAGACGAAAGCGAAAACGTAATCATATTTCGCTTAAATCCTTGACGCACGAACGACGAAGCCGAACGGTCGCGGGCATCCGGCTGCTCCACATAGTTGTGCCCTCGAAACAGCTCCAACCCTAGATATTGCCCACCAAAGCGCGTAAACATGCGGCCCGAGTCGGCTAGCATCACCGTAGCATTGCCCGATTTCTGCGTGTGGTCATAAATCATGATACCCATTAGGATATCCTTTTCCGGGCCTACCTTCTTATCTACCTTAATGGTATAGCCAGGGATGCCGTTGTAGAAGACACCTTCCCGAATGTCTAGCGCCAACTTTTTCTGGCGCACGTCCCACAGCAAGCTATAAGCATTCAGGTTGGCTTTAGGCACAATGATATTATTAAACCAGAAGGCGATGCCCGCCAGCATCAGGCTCACTAGCCATACTGGGCGCAATATCCGCGTCAGCGCAATGCCTGATGCTTTAATAGCGGTTAACTCGTGATGCTCGCCCAGGTTGCCATACGTCATCAGCGACGACAGCAGCACGGCCAGTGGCAACGAGATAGGCACAATGGTTACACTGAGGAAGAACAGCAGCTTCAGAATTACAGCTATCCCCAGGTCTTTACCTACAATGTCATCGAGGTACTTGAGCAGCACCTGCGTGAGAAAAATAAATTCTACCACTGCAAAAGTGAGTAGAAACGGCCCGGCAAATGCCTGGAGAATTAGCTTATCGAGTTTTTTAATCATGCTATTATTGGGAGCTGCCGTTAGGGTCATTAACGCTAACCAAGCGCGGATAGTGCGCCGCCACGGGCGCGCTACCCTCCTACCTGCTCACGCAGTTTGCCCACGAGACCGTCCCACAGCTCCAAATGTTCCTCGTTGTCGTGGTCAGAGTAATCTGTTACACGTAGAAATACACTGTCCGTTATTTTGGAATACTCCAAGCTAAAATCGAGGTAGTTTGCATCGAGAAGCGGCTGTTTTTTCTCATCTAAAAACACATAGCGAATCGAGCGCCCAGGACGTTGTAACGCTATTTCGGCGAAGTGATTCTGCTTGTCCCATACCATATTGAGACGGTGGTCGGGGTCGAGACGCACATCATCGCAAAACCATTGTGATAACCCTGAAGCCGAGGCTAAGTATGGAAAGAGAAGCTTAGGGGAAGCGTTTATCGGATACTCCATCTCGAAACGACGCTTGGCGTTGGCAGCGGGCACAGCCATGATACTGAATAGGTAAGCGCCCGAGCTAACCACCACAAAAGTGGCTCCGCGGGCAGGAAATCAACAATTTTTATTGTTGGGCTTGCAAAGTACGCTTTTTTTGCTACCTTTGCACTCCCAAACCGACTTGGCGGGGTAGCTCAGTTGGTTAGAGCACAGGATTCATAACCCTGAGGTCACGAGTTCAACTCTCGTCCCCGCTACTTTAAGAAACTGCATTAGCTTAGCTGATGCAGTTTCTTATTTTTAGGCCATTCTGAGCTTATTTAAGTGGCTCAGTTGACACTAGCTTTTAACAGTTAGCACCAAAGCAAACAAGATACTTTGGCAAGTTCAGCAGGACAAGCAGCTACGAGATAGCCTAACACGAAAAAAGCGCTTACCTCCAAGTTGGGGGCAAGCGCTTTTCAGGATAATTAGACTGCGAAAAGCTACTGAAAGCTTTCCCCTACCTTACTTCGCTTTCTCAACGATGCCCGCGAAAGCAGCGGGATGGTTCAGGGCCAAGTCGGCCAGAACTTTACGGTTGAGGTCGATGCCAGCCCGTTTCAGGCCGCCCATCAACTGCGAGTATGACAGACCGTGCTCACGGGCACCAGCGTTGATACGCTGAATCCAGAGGGCGCGAAATTCACGCTTCTTTACCTTGCGGTCGCGGTAGGCATAGAGCAAGCCCTTTTCTACAGCGTTTTTCGCAACGGTCCATACATTCTTGCGCCGACCATAGTAGCCTTTGGCGAGGCGCATGATTTTCTTGCGGCGGTGGCGCGAGGCCACGTGGTTTACACTCCTTGGCATAACCTAAGTTGTTTTTGGCAGCCGGCGCTCAGCATCTGCTGAAGCTTGTATTGCGGCCGGAAGCCTGGTGATGGTTTAGATGTTCAGCATTTGGCTTACCCGGTTCATATCGGCCGAGCTAACGAGGCCGCTATGGGTCAGAGCGCGCTTACGCTTGGTGCTCTTCTTGGTCAGGATGTGCGACTTGAACGCGTGCTTACGCTTCACTTTGCCGGTGCCGGTCAGCTTGAAACGCTTTTTGGCACCCGACTTGGTTTTTACTTTGGGCATTGGTTGGGGTTGATTATTGATTGTTTGGTACTGACGCCGGACGTGCAATTTGCGCGTCGGCGGCAGCCATCAGCAACCGGGGTTAAGCTATTCAGTGGCAGCCGGAGCTGCTTCTTTGTCGCGTGGAGCCTTGTTCTCTTTGGGCTTATCGGCGGCTTTGTCAGCAGCCGGCTTGGCAGCGGGCTTAGCAACAATGGCCGCTTTTGGTGCCAGGTAGAGGAACATGCGCTTGCCTTCGAGCTTGGGCAGCTGCTCTACTTTGGCCAAGTCCTCAAGGGCTTGGGCAAACTTGAGCAACAGAATTTCGCCACGCTCCTTGAAGACGATGCTACGGCCTACGAAGTGCACGTAGCTCTTGATTTTAGCACCTTCTTTGAGGAATTCGCGGGCGTGCTTTAGCTTGAACTCAAAGTCGTGGTCGTCGGTGTTAGGACCGAAGCGAATCTCTTTGATAACGACTTTGGTTTGCTTGGCCTTCAGCTCGCGGGTTTTCTTCTTCTGCTCGTACTTGAATTTCGAGTAGTCGATGACCCGGCACACGGGCGGCGTGGCGGTGGGAGAAATCTCCACCAAATCCAGGTTCTGGTCCTGGGCCATTTTGCGAGCCTGGTCTACTGGGTAGATGCCTTGCTCTACGTTATCACCCACGAGACGTACCTCCCGGGCGGTAATTTTCTGATTGATTTTGAACGGCTCCTCCACCTGCTGGCGGGGCACGTACCGACGATTTGGGGTAGCTATGGCGAAAGTCCTCCTGCTAAAAGTGGCCGGATATGAGTATGTTAGGTCGAATGCTCGGTTTTCACCAGACATTCGGGGTGCAAATATCGGCAATTATTCTTGTAAACACAACATCCTGAATAAAAAAGGAGCGAATGGCTAA
This sequence comes from uncultured Hymenobacter sp., assembly GCA_964251335.1. Lineage (GTDB taxonomy): Bacteria > Bacteroidota > Bacteroidia > Cytophagales > Hymenobacteraceae > Hymenobacter. The sequence continues at coordinate 3,536 of CAXUKA010000341.1, read as the reverse complement.
GCCACCGCTCCTTTTTTATTCAGCAAGCGCTAACGCTTACCCCATTGCCTCGGCAATCTGGCTGTTCACGCTTTTGATAAAGCTATCAATCGGCATCGAGCCGATATCGCCTTCGCCATGGCGGCGCACACTCACGAGGCCATCCTGCGCTTCCTTCTCTCCTACTACCAATAAGTAAGGCGTTTTGGCCAATTCGGCATCGCGAATTTTGCGGCCAATGCGCTCATCGCGAGCATCGACGGTGCCGCGCAGGTCGGCCGCTTCCAACTTAGCTTTCACCTCGTAGGCGTAGTCGGCAAATTTATCCGAAATCGGCAGCACCGTAAACTGCTCGGGCGAGAGCCAGAGCGGGAAATTACCGGCCGTATGCTCGATGAGCACGGCCACGAAACGCTCGAGCGAGCCGAAGGGCGCCCGGTGAATCATCACTGGGCGAGCTTTCGTGTTCTCGGGCGTTACGTACTCTAGGTCAAAGCGCTCGGGCAGGTTGTAATCGACCTGAATGGTACCCAACTGCCAGCGGCGGCCCAAGGCATCACGCACCATAAAGTCGAGCTTGGGGCCGTAAAAGGCCGCTTCGCCCAACTCGGTAACCGTGGGCAGTCCCTTCTCAGCAGCCGACTCCTGGATGGCCGCTTCGGCCAGCGCCCAGTTTTCATCGGTGCCGATGTACTTGGTTTTGTTTTCGGGGTCGCGCAGCGAAATCTGGGCCGTGAAATCAACGAAGCCAAGCGCCTTAAATACGTAGAGCACCAGGTCGATTACCTTCTGGAACTCGCCTTTCACCTGGTCGGGACGGCAGAAGATGTGGGCATCATCCTGGGTGAAGCCGCGCACGCGGGTGAGGCCGTGCAGCTCGCCCGACTGCTCGTAGCGGTACACCGTGCCGAACTCGGCCAGGCGCACCGGCAGGTCGCGGTACGAGCGAGGCTTGGTGCGGTAGATTTCGCAGTGGTGCGGGCAGTTCATCGGCTTGAGGAAGAACTCCTCGCCGGGGTTAGGCGTGGTGATGGGCTGGAACGAGTCAGCGCCGTATTTTTCGTAGTGGCCGCTGGTCACGTACAGCTCTTTCGAACCGATGTGCGGCGTCACAACGGGCTGGTAGCCAGCCTTTACCTGGGCCTTGCGCAGAAATTGCTCTAAGCGCTCGCGCAGGGCAGTGCCTTTGGGCAGCCACAGTGGCAGGCCCGCACCTACGCGCTCTGAGAAGGCGAAAAGCTCCAACTCCTTGCCCAGCTTGCGGTGGTCGCGGCGCTTGGCTTCTTCGAGCTTTTCGAGGTACTCGGTGAGGTCTTTGGCCTTGGGAAACGTGATGCCGTAGAGGCGCGTGAGCTGCTTGTTTTTCTCGTCGCCACGCCAGTAAGCACCGGCCACGTTCATAATTTTGGCCGCCTTGATGGTGCCAGTATCCGGGATGTGCGGACCACGGCAAAGGTCAGTGAAGCTGCCTTGCGAGTAGAACGTAATGTTGCCATCCTCGAGGTTTTCGAGTAGCTCCAGCTTGTAGGGGTCAGCCTTTTCGGTGAAGTAGGCAATAGCCTCAGCCTTGGGCACTTCGCGACGCTCAAACTTGCTTTTATTTTTCGCCAATTCGAGCATTTTCTTCTCGATGTTGGGAAAATCGTCGCTGCTGATGGTGCGGCCTTCGCCGAGGTCCACGTCGTAGTAGAAGCCGTTTTCGATGGCCGGGCCGATGGCCAGCTTCACGCCGGGGTACAGCGTTTCGAGGGCTTCGGCCATGAGGTGAGCCGAGGAGTGCCAGTAGGTCGACTTACCGCCGGCATCGTTCCAGGTGAGGATTTCGAGGGCCGCGTCCTCGGTGAGGGGGCGGTGCAGGTCGCGGATTTCGCCGTTTACTTTAACGGCCAAGGCGTTGCGGGCGAGGCCTTCGCTGATGCTGGCGGCGAGGTCGTAGCCAGTCGTGCCGGGCTCGACCGGGCGGACCGAGCCATCGGGGAGGGTGATATTGAGCATGGGAATGTTTTGCGCTGGTCGCAAAGAAGGCGCAAGTTAGGTTGCGCCAAGGGAGATAACAGCGAGGCGAGCAGCTTGGGTTCGCTAAGTTGCTTCAGGCTACTGCAAACTCCCTGTTCCGCTGATTAGCGAAAGCTCTGGGTGCTCAAAAGCAAAATGCGAACAAGTAGCTATTGAACAGCAGCTTGCGGCTTTACTACCGGGAAAGCTGGATGTGACGCGACAGGCCGCCGGTAATACACCGGTGCCATCCGCAGGCTATCAGGCATCATTGCCCGCACGGCTTCGCCTGTTTTCCAGACCTTATATGTCCAGTGTTGATTGCCGGGATTCTCGGCTACTAGTAGCCGAAACTGGGTCAGAGCCTCCGGTAAGCGGTGCTGGGCTTCCAGCGCTTCAGCCAATAGCTGGCGGGCCTGGGGCAGGCGCGAATTCTGGCGCAAGGCCCGTTGCAAGTGCGGGATGATGGCGGCTGGGCGCTGACCGTGGGCACCGGCCGCCAGCGCCAGGCGATAATCAGCTCGGTATACCGTTGTATCAAGGCGCAGAGCGCGGCGGTAATAGTGCAAGGCGCTATCGGGGCGGCCCAGCAGCTCTAGCTGGCGGCCATAATCGTAAGCCAGCGCGCCCGAAGTCGAATCGAGGCGCAAGCCTTGAGTGGCATAGTGGGCCGCCTCTTCGGGCAGGCGGTAGGCGTTGAGCAGGAAAGCCAACTGATGTAGAATCTCGGGCTGGCGCGGGTCGCGGGCGCGAGCGGCTTGCAGGTAGTCGAGGGCCTGAATTGTATCGGCCGTGGCGGCGTAGGCCAAGCCTTTGTAAAATAGCGCAGCCGGCTGGTCGGGGTCGAGGCGCAGGGTACGGTCAAGGTTTTCGAGGGCAGCGTCGTACTGGCGGGCGGCTAAGTGCGTTTCACCTTCGAGCAAAGGCAGTTCGGGCGAGTTGAAGCCATTTTCAGCAGCGCGGCGGGCGGCTGCCAGGGCTTGGGGCAAACGGCCCAGAGCTCGTAGTGCGCGGGCTTGCAAGAAGTACAGTTCGCCATCGGCATCGTCGATTTCAAGGGCGGCCGTTACATCGCGCAGGGCGGCGGTGGGCTGGCCAGCGGCTAAGCGTAAGTTGGCCCGGCGGGCTAGCAGGCCCGCATTTTCGGGCTGCTGACGGATGGCTCCATCCAGCTCATCGGCCTGCACGCGGGGGCCACTCTGCACGGTGGCCAAGTCCACGAGCGTATCAGGGCGCTCGGTGGGGGCGCTTTGGCAGGCAGCAAAGAATGGCAGCAACGAAAAAAGCCAACGACGCATAAACGAGTGAAATAGCCAAGCACTAAGGCACTGCAAAAATCGGCACAGATGCCCGTAAATCCGGCCAGCCGGTCTACGAGCCTCCCTGCTTCTTGCCATCTCCCATGCGCAGGCCCTCATACCAGCGGGCGTGCAGGCGGTCGCGACGGGAGGCAGCGCGCACCAGCGGCGGCAGCAGCTGCTGGCACAGTCGATTGATAGTCAAGTCATCACTGGTATACGCAGGCAGTTTAATAGCCTGCTGCAACACTGCAATAGCCCCCT
>CAXUKA010000340.1:0-7003 GCA_964251335.1 uncultured Hymenobacter sp. | reverse complement strand
ACTGTCCTTCTGAGCCTGTCTATGCTCGGCGCTGATGCTCTCGTTCCCCCCCTCGTAAAAGAGGATGCTCGGGTTGTTGCGGTTGTAGATCACGGCGTCGCCCATCAGCTCGGTGCGCTGGCCCCAGCGGCGGTCAGCTACGTCTTTTTCGGCGTCACCGGCGGGCATGGCCTGCGGCAGGCCCACACGGTCGCACGACTCGATATCCTGCTTCCAGGGCGTCACGTGCATCCAGCGCACCAAGTTGGCGTTGCTTTCCACCATCAGGCCATTGCTGTAATCGGATAGCCAGGCGGGTACGCCCAGGCCCACGGCGGGCCATTCGTTGCTGGTGCGCTGGGCGTAGCCGTGTACCATCATCACCCGGTCATTCAGCTTGATGAGGCCGTTGGCAAACTCTGTTTTACGAAAGCCAGTGCGGATTTTTACTTCGTCCACTACCTTTCTAGCAACAAGTAGCCGGGTTGAGACGGTGTACAAGTACCCGTAGCCCCAGCTCCAGAAGTGCAGCCCGCTCAGCTTGGTGCGGGCCATTACCGTCTTGGTTTCGCCCGGCTGCAAGGTCGTTGCGACGCCGCTAAACGTGCTAATGATTTTCCCGTCGCCATCGGCTACCGCGACCTCAAAGGTGAAAGTGCGACGCCTCAAAAACTCATTTTTCACCTGCGCCTCGGCTACCACCGTCGCCGCGCCGCCCGCCACGTCGAAGTCCTGGGCATAGACGTACACGCCCGTGGTACCCAGCGCCGAAAACAATGGCAGCGTCTGGTGCAACGGACTCATTATGTGCAGATAGACATTCTTCGGAATACCGCCGTAGTTGGCGTTGAAGTTGCGGTTGCTCCACTGAAATATCTGGCCGGTGGCCTTTTCCTTATAGTCCCAATCATTGTCGGTGCGCACGGCTAGCACGTTGTCTTGGGGCGCGGGTTTTAAAAAAGGTGTCAGGTCGAAGCCCACGGCCATTACGCCGTTTTCCGACAAACCCAGACGCTGGCCGTTTAAGAAAAACTCGCCGGCCAGGCGCACGCCTTCAAACTCGACAAACACCTTTTGCCCTGCCGCGCCGGCCGGCAGCCGGAAGTGCTTGCGGTACCAGGCCACGCCGGTGCTCAGGTCTTTAATATCCTTTTTGAAAGCTTCGTCCTCGTTCCAGGCGTAGGGCAGCGTCACACTTTTCCACTTCGCGTCGTCGAAGCCGGCTGCTTCGGCCCCGGCGGGGTCACCCACCAATACCCGCCATTCGGGATTGAAATTGTACTTGATGCGGCTGGCTACCGGGTCGGCGGTTGGCACTGCATAAGCAGTGCTACCTAGCAACCATAGACTTAGGCAACACAAGCAGCTCCGCCAGAGGCGAAAAGAAAAGATATTCATACACAGGGTGGGAAAAGAGACAAGCGAAATAAGCTCGCTGAACGGTGGTTACTCTCCTGTACTGTGGCGGCCGAGCGGCGCTAAAAAAGCCCGGTTTCCGCAGCGTTGTGCTTGCGAAAACCGGGCTTTTTTAATTAGCCAGCTTTTGGGTTAATACCCGGCGTTCTGGTCGTAGAGGCCGGGGGCGGCGCTCAGCTCGGCCTGGGGCACGGGGTAAAGCAATAGGTTGGCCGTGATGGGGCGAGTGATTTTGGGGCTGGTGCCAATATCATCTTTAAGCACCCAGGCATTCATCACGGTCAGGGCCAGACCCGAGCGCACCAAGTCGTTCCAGCGCAGGTTTTCGCCGGCAAACTCGCGGCGACGCTCCTCCATCAGGCCGGGCAGGTCGATGGTGGTGAAGGCCGGTTGGGCGGCGCGGGTACGCATGGGCGTGAGCAGGGCGGCAGCGTCGGTAGCCGAGCCACCAATGCCGCGCACTTGGCATTCGGCCTTCATCATCAGGATGTCGGCGTAGCGCAGCACGATGTAGTTGATGGGCCAGTCGGTGCGGCTGGCGCCTTTGCCAGCGGCGCTGAAATACTTCTTATAGAACGAACGTGTTTCCGTAATACCCGCATAGGTGTAGCCAGGCTGGATGCTGAAGGTCTTGCGAGTATCAGTGGCAGCGTAGGAGTTGTTTATCAAGTCGTTGGAGCAGGGCTTGATACCTACCGAGCCCGCCGTAAACGACAGTCCGCTCAGGGTGTAAAAGGCATCAGGAATTACCACGTTCACAAACGACCCACCCAGCCCCAGCGAGGCATTAGAGATATATTGAATATCCCACAGCACCTCGGCATTGTCTTCGTTGTTGTACGCGAACACGTTGGCGTAGCTCGGCAGCACCGAGTAGCGAGCGCTGGCGATAATATCGTTCAGCAGCGGTAGGGCCAGGTTATACTCGTTGCTGGCCAGGCCGGGACCGTTGATGCCGTAGGTGGGGCCTGAGCGTGTGAGGTAGGTCAGGGCCAGCATGCCTTCGGCAGCGTACTTGGTGGGGCGGCCCAGGTTGGCAGCCGTGTACGTAGTAGGCAGGTTGGCAATAGCCGTTTGCAGGTCGGAGATAATGAGGTCATACACCTTCGTCACGTCGCCACGGGGCGTAGCGGCTACTTCCTGCGGCCCGAGAGCAGTGGAAATTACCGGCACCTTACCAAACTTCCGTACCAAATCGAGGTACATGAAGGCGCGCAGAAACTTAGCTTCGCCTTCGTAGCGAGTGCGTAGCGAGCCCGTTACCGCGCCATTAGCAGCCAGTTGGTCGAGCAGGGTATTAGCCCGGAAAATGGTCAGGTAGTCCGAGGCCCAGGCATCGGCCACGTAAGGGTTAATAACCAGCAGCGAGGCCGAGAAATTGTTGATGGGGTCCCAGTCGCGCGAGCCGATGTCGCTGATGCCGTAGATATTATCCGAACGCAGCTCCGACAGGATGACTTCCCGGTCGGGGTAGCCGCGTAGCGTGTTGTAGATGGCCGTCACGGCCTGGTCGAAGTCGGTGGCGGTTTTGTAGTACGTCAGCACCGAGCCGTTCGAGATAGGCGCCTGGTCGAGGTCTTTTTCGCAGCCGCTCAGCGCGAGGCTGCATGCGGCCGTAATGAGAAGGAATAAACGCTTCATAGGGAATTCTAGAAAGAAAGGTTAAGACCCAGCACCAGCGACTTAGCCAGCGGCAATCCGCCATAGTCGGAGCCCGACACGAAGTTGCCGGTGTTGCTGGTGTTCACGGCGTCAGGGTTCAGGCCGCCGTAGTATTTGTCGTGGCCAAAGAAGTTTTCGGCGGTCACGTAGAGGCGAGCGCCCTGCGCGATGCGCTTGTTGATAACACGGCCCAGGTCGTAGCCAATCGTGATGGTACGGAAGCGGAAATAGTCGGACGAATACAGCCAGTCGGTGTTGCGGATGAAGCCGAAGCTGCCGGTGGCTTTGCCTTTCACGCCGTCGCCGGGGTTATCGGCCGAGTACCAACGGTCGCGCACGCGGCCCAGGGCATTCTCTTTGTAGCCCACGCTGGTGCGGTCGATGGCGCGGCCCAGCGTCGAGTAGATGCTGCCGCCGTTTTGGCCCTGCACCAAGAAGCTCAGGTCGAAGCCCTTGTAGCGCAAGGTGTTGGTGATGCCCCAGGTGTACTTGGGGTTGGGCTGGCCTACTACCTGGCGGTCTTTGCTGTCGATTACGCCATCGCCGTTGTAGTCTTCGTATTTGGCATCGCCGGCCGTTTCGGCCCCGAATTTGGCCGCACCGCCGTCGATGTCAGCCTGGCTCAGAATACCCGTTTGCTTCACCACGAAGAAGCTGTACACCGGCAGGCCTACTTGCAGAATGTTGCTGGGCGTATCGAGGCCATTGGGCACTTCGATGGTAGCATCGCCGGGACCCAGGTGTACTACTTTGTTTTCGTTGTGGCTCACGTTGAGCGAGGTCGTCCAGGAGAAGGCACCTTGCAGGTTGCGCGAGGTCACTTCCAGTTCCCAGCCCCGGTTTTGCACCTCCCCAATGTTGGTGAGGTAGTTGGTGTAGCCTGAGGCCGAGGGCACCGGCACGTTCAACAGCAGGTCTTGGCTGGTTTTGGTGTAGTAGTCGGCCGAGGCCGTAATGCGGTTTTGGAAGAGGCCGAAATCGACCCCAAAGTCGACGGTGCGGTTACGTTCCCACTTCAGCAAATCGTTGGCGGCCTTGTTGGGGGCCTGCCCAGTGGCTTGCACCCCAGCGTTGCCGCCGAACGTGTAGTTGTAGAAGCCCAGCGTGGCAATGCTGCTGTAGTCGCCAATGTTGTTGTTGCCCGAGTAGCCCAGGCTGGCCCGCAGCTTCAGGTCGCTCAGGGTATTCACGAGCGGCTCCATAAACTTCTCTTGCGAGATGCGCCAGCCCGCCGACACGGCCGGGAAAATACCCGAGCGGTTATCGGCCCCGAAGCGCGACGAACCGTCGCGGCGAACGCTGGCCGATATTAGGTACTTGCCATCGAACGAGTACTGCACGCGGCCGAAGTACGACAGCAACACGCTCTGCGACTCGGTGTTGGCGGCCGAAACGACGATAGACGAGGCCGCGTTCAGGGTAGTGACGGTGTTGTTGATATAGCCACCCGACGAGGCCAGCGAAGCATCGTTTTCGAGCTTCGAGTAGTTGTACGACTGGCCCAGCAGCACCGTAAAGTCGCTCTTACCAAACACTTTGCTATAGGTAGCCGTGTTTTCGTTGGTGAAAGTACGGCGGTGATAGGCGCTGTACGAGCCCGAGGCCAGCGAGGTAGTAAGGTTGCGGGTAGGCGGCGCGTACGACTTTGAGGTCACGTCGCTGTTGTCGAGGTTCAGCGTCGAGCGCAGGCGCAGGCCATTGATAGGCTGATACTCAGCGTATACCGTAGACAGCGTGCGGAAGGTGCGGCTGTCGCCCTGGTAGGCCTTGATAACCGCAATCGGGCTGGCCGTCGATACGCCCCAGCGGTAAACTTCGTTTTTGCCGTAGCCCGTATTCACGCCGGCCGTGTCTTCTACGATGGGCGTTTCGGAGAGCAGCTGGTGAAAGCGGTTGTCCTTGCCCTCGATGCCGGGGTCGACAGAGATAGAATACGTCGGCGTCAGGTTCAGGCCAAACTTGAATTTGTCGCTTGCTTTTACTTCCACGTTGGCGCGGGCCGAGTAGCGCGTGTAATCGGTGCCGATGGCAAAGCCCTGCTGCCGGTTGTAGTTGCCCGATACGTAGTAGTTGACGTTGGGCGTCGAGCCGGCTGCGCTTACCTGGTAGTTCTGGGTGCCGCCGGTGCGATACAGTTGGTCTTGCCAGTCGATGTACTGCAAACCGGGGTGGCCGGGCATGGCCCAGCGGTCGTCCAGCATTAGGTCGGGGTTCACGTTGTTGCCAGTCAGGCCCAGAATGGCGCGGCGCTCGGCAGTAGTCTGGCTGGCCGTGTGAACGGTGCCGTTGCCCAGCGTTGACTTCACCCAGCTGTTATTGATGTATTCGGTGGCTTTGGCCGCCCATTCGTCGCCGTTCAGCAGGTCGAGCTTTTTGGCAGCCCGCGAAATACCTGCGAAGGCATTGACACTGATTTGGGCCTTGCCGTTCTTACCACGCTTGGTGGTGATGAGCACCACGCCATTGGCAGCCCGCGAGCCGTAGATGGCGGCCGCGGCGGCGTCTTTCAGCACCTCAATGTTCTCAATGTCATTGGGGTTGATGTTGTCGAGCGGGTTGCCAGTCGAGTAGCGGCCGCCGCCGTTGGGCGCAGCCTGGTCGAGCGGAAAGCCGTCAATAACGTACAGCGGCTCGCTGCCCGCCGTGATGGAGCCCGCGCCCCGCACCCGCACCGAAAAGGCGCGGCCCGGAATGCCCGAGGTTTGCTGCACTTGCACGCCAGCCAGCTGGCCCACCAGCGCCTGGTCGACGCGGGTGATGGGCCGCTCTTCGAGCTTCTCGGCGTTGAATGAGGCGATGGCACCAGTCACGTCGCCGCGCTTTTGGGTGCCGTAGCCCACTACTACCACGTCGTCGAGGCTCTTGGCATCTTCACTCAGCTTTACGTTGATAACGCTAGCGCCGGTGAAGTTGCGCTCCTGGGTGCTGTAGCCGACAAAGCTGAATATGAGCGTACCGCCCTTTTCGGGCACAGGCAGCGAGAAGGAGCCGTCGGCCCCGGTGCTGGTGCCTTTGGTCGTGCCTTTCAGCACTACCGTCACGCCCGGCAGGCCTTCGCCCTTCTCGGTGGTCACGTGGCCGGTTAGCTGCCAGTCGTTTACAGAAATAGGGTGGGTGGCGTGAGCCAGCGTTACCACTGGGGCCATGCCCGCTAGCAGCACGGGCAGGCAGCACACTATCAGTCGGCGGCGGGGCCAAGCGTAATGTTTTCTCATGGGAAAAAGGGTGGGGTTTATAAAGGCAGAAGGACAGGGTGAGTAATGAAAAACTCACCAATTTTTGACCAATATTACCCTCTTGTTTCCCCGACACTCTCCTGTAGACTACTGGCTAAAAAACTTTTTTCACCTCTAGCTCACTCGCAAAACAAAGCCCGAGGCCGTACTCGCTGCTCCACCCTGCGAGGCGCAGAAAAGGTATTCGGGTTTTCCATCGCGCATAAGCAGTTGCGGCCGTTCGAGGCGGCCGTAGCGCTTGAGTCCTTTGGGTGCGGGGGGCTGCTGCACACCATAGTCGCGCAAGGGTAGGAAGGCTATTTTAGGGAAGCTCCACACCCTGCCATCCTCCGAGTCAAGGTAGAGACCCACCTCCTGGCTGTATACACCCATGTCGCGGGCCAGGAGGTTGAATTTATTGTGCTGCCGCCACACAAAAGCATCCTCAAACTGGGCATTGTGCCCCTGCTTCGAAAAGTCGATAACCGGGTTGGCCGCATCCTTTATATAAGGCCCTTCCAAGTGCTCGGAAATGGCCAGACCGTATTTACGATTACCCCTGATTTCCTGACCTTTGGCCGCGTCATACTCTTCGGTATTCCAGGATTTATAATACAGCCAATATTGCCCGTTGGGGTGTTTTATAAAGGCCGGGTTGGTGGTGCAGTGGTCGTCCCAGGCCCCTGCGGGGCCGGGCAGTAGTAATGGCTGGTCGGGGCGCGTCCAGGGGC
>CAXUKA010000339.1:0-7035 GCA_964251335.1 uncultured Hymenobacter sp. | reverse complement strand
GTCCTAGGGTGGTTGCTCCTCTCATTTTTGGAGGAGCAACCACCCTATTATTTGTTACGCGCTGATAGATAATATATTATATAATAAAAGATTTGATTTGTAAGAGTGTGTTTGGACTTTGCCAAAATCACTTCTAAACCGTCATGCTGAGCTTGTCGAAGCATCTCCACCGCCTCGTTGAACGGCTCAGAGGAAGCGGTACAGATGCTTCGACAAGCTCAGCATGACGGTATTTTTAAATTTCCAAACATGTTCTAAGTCCTACTCAATTAGATACGCCGTATCTGCCTGACCACTTGCTTTTACTTACTGGCGGGAGCTTTCAACTCCGCCACAGGCGCGGCCGGAGCGAGCAGGTGGCGGCTTTTTTCCGTAGTCACCGCCTGCGCTACCTGGAACGTAGCGCGCTGCTTAATGGCCAGCGACGACGCACCTACTTGCACCGTGTAGGTACCCGCGTCGGCCACCCAGGCCGAGGCGGCAGTGTCGTAAGAAGCCAGGTCGGCGGGCGTGAGGGCGAAGGTGAGCGTTTGCGACTGGCCGGGAGCCAACAGGGCCGTTTTGGCGAAGCCTTTCAGCTCGCTGGCGGGCTTGGCTAGCGCGCCTTTGGGGGCACTTACGTAGAACTGCACCACTTCTTTGCCAGCCACTTTGCCCGTGTTGGTCACGGTGAGGGTGGCGGTGAGTTTATCGGTAAGCGTAGCGGCGCTGAGCTTTAGCGGGCCGTAGCCAAATGTGCTGTAGCTCAGGCCGTAGCCAAACTCATAGGCTGGTTTCACCCCGAAGGTATTGTAGTAGCGGTAGCCCACGTAAATGCCTTCCTTATAAGTGTTTTCGGAGGCCGCGCCCATTAGAGGGTTGGCAGCAGGAGCCGTGCCGGGCAGCAGCTTACCGGGAAACTCTGCGCCGTAGGGCACATCGGTGTAGGCCATTGGGAAGGTGGTGGCCAGCTTGCCCGAGGGGTTCACTTTGCCGCCGAGTACGTCGGCTACGGCGTGGCCGCCCTCCTGGCCGGGCTGCCAGGCCAGCAAGATGGCATCGGCCTGGGCGCGCCAGCTGGCGGTTTCGATTACGCCGCCTACGTTGAGCACGACCACCACTTTTTTGCCTTTGGCGTGGAAGGCACTGGCTACTTGTTTGAGTAGCGTTTGCTCGGCGGCGCTGAGGGTGAAGTCGTTGGCTACCTTGCGGTCGCCGCCTTCGCCGGCGCTGCGGCCCAGCGTGAGTATGGCCACATCGGCTGCCTGGGCCTGCTGCTGGAGTAGCGCGGTGGCCGGGGCCATTTCGGCAATCACGGGCGCGGGGTCGAGCAGGCCTTTCTTCTTGGGAAGTTTCGCTTTTTCGGCGCTGAGGTACTGGGTGTAAGCCTGGCTGAGCGCAGGCACGACGGCAAAACCAGCGGCGCTCAGCCCCTGGGCGATGGATATGGTGTAAGCCCGGTTGACATCGCCGCTGCCGGTGCCGCCCGCAATGAGGTTATAGCTCGCATTGCCGAACAGCGCCACCTGGCGACCGGCGGCCAGCGGCAGGGTTTGGGCTTCGTTGCGCAGCAGCACCATACCCTCGGCGGCAACCTGGCGGGCCACGCTGGCATCGGCTTTCAGGGCCGGCTGGCTGGTGTATTTGAAGCCCTTGAAGGTGGGCGATTGCAGCACCAGCCGTAGCACGCGCACCACGTTGGTATCGAGCTGAGCGGTAGTGAGCTGGCCGTTTTTAAGGGCCGCCAATATAGCCTGGGTTTGGGCATAGGTGCCAGGCATCATTAGGTCGTTGCCAGCTTTTAGCTGGGCCACGGCATCCTGGCCACCGTACCAGTCGGTCATTACCAAGCCTTTAAAGCCCCATTCCTCGCGCAGCAATGAGGTGAGTAGGTCGGGGCTTTGGGAAGTGTAGGTGCCATTGACGAGGTTGTAAGACGACATGACCGTCCAGGGCTGCGCTTTTTTTACGGCCAGCTGAAAGCCTTTCAGGTAGATTTCGCGCAACGCCCGCTCGCTCACCTGCGAGTTCAGCTTCATGCGATTAAACTCCTGGTTGTTTACCGCGAAGTGCTTGATGGAGGTGCCCACGCCGTTCGATTCGACCCCGTTCACGAAGGCCGCCGCCACGTTGCCCGTCACCACGGGGTCTTCGGAGTAATATTCGAAGTTGCGCCCCCCCAGCGGGTTGCGGTGAATATTCATGCCAGGAGCCAGCAGCACATCAATGCCAAAATCGCGTACCTCGCTGCCGAAGGCCACGCCCAGCCGGCGCACCATGGCCGTGTCCCAGGTCGATGCCAGCAGCGTGGCCACCGGGAAGGCCGTGGCGTAGTAGGTTTTGGCGGTGTCGCCTTTGCGAGTGGGGTCGATACGCACGCCGGCCGGCCCGTCAGAAAGTGTGAGCGATGGAATGCCCAGCCGCGCAATGGCGTGGCTGCGGCCAGCCGCGCCGGGTACTTTTTCGGGTATTTCGCGGTCGCCGGGGTTGCCGGGCGGCAGCATACCCTCGGGGAAGCCGGACGGATAGAAGCCCATGCCAACTACCAGCTTTACTTTTTCTTCGGGCGTGAGGGCGGCAAGCACCTCCTTCAGTGGCGCTTGGCCCAGCTGCGGCGGCCCGGCGGGCTTAGAAGTGCAAGCGGCCAAGCCGCTCAATAGCAGCATGCCATATAGCAGCGGCAGCTTGCAAGTAAAGTAGGCGGTATGCATGGGAATTCAGGTAGTAAGTGATTGAGAGCGTGAGTGGTCAAATGTACTTCGATGTTAGCGCACGTACATGATTGGCGCACCCGGCGTGGAGTAGGCAAGCCGCTACCTTGGATGAGGGCTGGTGCTGAGACCGATACCTAGCTAGATAGATGTTAGGTCGAACATGAAACCACTCTACGCCGTAGGAAAATACTAGTTTATACCCTTCAGCTTTACAGCACGGTCTTATGGCCAAAAAAACGGTTTCCGAAATAATTATCGACACCCTGCAAGCGGCGGGTGTCAAGCGAGTTTACGGGCTGGTAGGCGACTCCCTCAATGGCCTCACCGATACCATTCGTACCCGTGAGGGCATCGAATTTATCCAGGTGCGGCACGAGGAGGCGGGCGCGTTTGCGGCTGGGGCCGAGGCCCACATCACCGGCGAGCTGGCCGTGTGCGCCGGCTCGTGCGGGCCGGGCAATACGCACCTTATCAATGGGTTATTCGACTGTCACCGCAGCCGTATGCCGGTGCTGGCCCTGGCTGCCCAGATTCCGAGCATCGAAATCGGCACCGGCTATTTTCAGGAAACCCACCCCGAGCGGCTGTTTCAGGAGTGCAGTCACTACTGCGAGGTAATCGCTACGCCCGAGCAAGCTGTGCGTATGGTCGAGGGGGCCATTCAGGCGTCGCTGGGGCTGGGCGGCGTGTCGGTGCTGGTCATTCCCGGCGATGTGGCCCGCCTCAAAGCTGAGGTGCCCGAGCCGCGCATCCCGGCGCTGGGCCACAGCAGCGCCATTGTGCCCGCCAAGGACAAAATAGCCCAGGCCGCCCAGCTACTCAATGAGTGCGAGCGCGTTACTATCCTGGCCGGTATCGGCTGCGACAGTGCCCACGGCGAGCTGCTGCAAGCGGCCCAGGCCCTGCAAGCGCCCGTAGTGCACGCCCTGCGCGGCAAGGATTGCGTGGAGCCCAACAACCCCTACGATGTGGGCATGACTGGCCTGCTGGGCATGCCCGCCGGCTACCACGCCCTCATGGATGCCGACGGCATCCTAATGCTCGGTACCGACTTCCCCTACCGCCAGTTTTTCCCCAAAAATGCGCGGGTAGTGCAGGTCGACAAGCATGTTGAAAATATCGGCCGTCGCACGCGGGTCGAAATAGGCTTGCACGGCTCCGTTATCGAAACCCTGGCCCAACTGCTGCCCCACCTGCGCACCCGCACCGACGCCGCTCACCTCGAAGAAGCCCAGCAGCGCCACCGCGACGATGATGCCCACCTCGCCGAATTGGCCACTGGCAACGCCGGCGATACCAGCCTGCACCCGCCCCACGTGGCCCGCCTGCTCAGTGAGCTGGCCACCGACAATGCCATTTTTACCTGCGATGTGGGTACGCCCACCATCTGGGCGGCGCGCTACTTGCGTATGAATGGCCATCGGCGGCTCATCGGCTCGTTCATCCACGGCAGCATGGCCGGAGCTTTGTCGCAAGCGATTGGTATTCAGTTGGCTTGCCCCGAGCGGCAAGTCATTGCCATGTGCGGTGACGGTGGCTTTACCATGCTGCTGAGCGAGCTAATGACCGTGCGTCAATTGAAAGTGCCCATCAAGGTTGTCATCTTCAATAACAGCGCCTACGGCTTCGTGGAACTGGAAATGAAGGCTGCCGGCACCCTTGAATATGGTACCGAAATGGATAACCCCGACTTTAGCCAGCTGGCCGAAGCGGCCGGCATAAAAGGCCTGCGCGTGAGTGACCCCAGCCAACTCGAAAGCGTGCTGCGCGAAGCCCTCGCTCACGACGGTCCCGTGATAGTGGACGCTGTGGTGAAGCGCCAGGAACTGAGTATGCCCCCGCACATCGAGTTGGCTCAGGCCGAAGGCTTTAGCTTGTATGCGATGAAGGCGATAATGGACGGGCGCGGCGGCGAGCTGCTCGAAATGGCTAAGACCAACTTATTCCGCTAAGCTGGCAAGCAATAGCAAACGCTCGGCTAACGTGCTTAGGCATAGTTGGCCGAGCGTTTTTTCGTGCAGGAAAGCAGGTAAATTGAACACAAATTCTGCGAACGACTGTTAAATTTCGACCCCAGTGCAAGCCTGGGTCGAAATTATCTGCATGACGACGAAAGAAATAAAAGCCCTCATTTCGCTACTCGACGACCCGGAAATAGCGCCGCAAATCCAGAGCGAAATTCAGAATCTGGGCGAGACGATAATCCCGTACCTGGAGGAATCGTGGGAGGAAACCCTTGACCCTCAGCAGCAGCAGCGCCTCGAAGACCTCATTCACCAGCTCCAGTTTGAGGGCTTGCAGCAGCGCCTGCGTGTATGGCGCGACTCGGGCGCAGAAGACCTGCTCGAAGGCATGTGGCTGCTCAACTCGTACCAGTACCCCGATGCTGACCTTCAGGCCCTCAACCGCGCCATCGAACAGCTGCGTTTCGAGGCCTGGACGCTATTGCGCTCCGAAATGCACCCCGCCGACCAGGTACAGGTGCTTAACCACGTTATTTTCCGCAACCACAAGTTTTCGGCTAATACCCAGCACTTTCACTCGCCGGCCAACTCCATGCTCCAGCGCGTGATTGAAACAAAACGTGGCAACCCGCTCTCGCTCTGCGTAATCTACCTGCTGGTAGCCCAGCGCCTCGACCTGCCCGTATTCGGCGTGAATCTGCCCAACCTGTTCGTGCTCACCTACCAGCTGGCCGACCAGCCGCTGAGCTTCTACATCAATTGCTACAACCGGGGCGTGGTGCTCTCCCGGGCTGATATTGAGCACTATGTGGGCCAATTAGGCATCACCTCGCAGGATGCTTTTTACGAGCCTTGCTCGCACCTCGACATCGTGCGCCGCGCCATGCGCAATCTGCAAGTGGGCTTCGAAAAGCTGCAAGAGCCAGCCAAGGCGGAGGAAGTTGGCCAACTGCTGACTATCCTGACGGAGGATAAGCCAGAGGAAGAAGAGGATTAATCGGGTTTTAGATTAAAAAAGCCTCACTATTTATTGGTAGTGAGGCTTTTTTTACTTGCACGGGCGGCGTGTGAGTAGGCTTAACGCTTAATCAAGCACCCAGCTGCCCGCTTATCAGCCACGCCGGCTGCCCGACCGCCCAGCACGTTATCGAGTACCTGCTGCAAGTAATGCTGCTGCACGCCGCTGGCTACTTGCGGGTTATCATCAATAGCCCCGCGGTAGCGGACCGCAAAGCCACCGCCGCTCGGCTGCAATACTACGGCCTCGGTGGTTTTTGTGACGCCGAGGGCGGCGCTGGCGGCCCCGTTATCATCGGAGAAAGTGGCCAGCGAACCACCGCCGCCCTCGTTGCTGTCGAGGTTGATGGGCACGTTGACAAATAGAAACTGCACGCCCCGGCCGCTGTAAGCGCTATTGAGTGCCGAAAGGCGCTCTTGGTAGAGGCGTGTGAAGGCGCAAGCCGGGTTCATAAATACAACCACAATGGCCTTTTGGCCATTGTAGGCACTAAGCGAGGTGCTGCCACCCCCGGTTTTTTGCACCGTAAAGTCGGCGACGGTGCCACCCTGCGCCCGCACGATGCCCACCGTGACAGTAGCCACCAGCAACGCGGCGGCCAGCAATAAAGGAAGTTTACGGAGCAACATGGAGCGGGTAGAAATTAGCTGAGGAATATAAATCAACGCAGTAAAATGCCGTGATTAGGAGGGAGAAGGCTGATGGCAGTAGGTAAGTACGTAGCCAGCGGCAGGTTGGAAATAGCAAATGCAATGCCGGGAAATTGCGCCCGCCAGTGCCAGCCGAGCCGGCAGTTCGCCAGCCGGGGGCCAGGGGCCGGGTGGCAGGTCGAGCAGCAGGTTTTGGCGGAAGATAATGCCGCGCTGGCCTGCCAGCTTGTAAAGGGTTTCCTTGGCGCTCCAGAGCAGGCTGCACAGCTCAATTGCATCGGTAGTAGGGGAGGTGTTATCGAGGGAGGTAATGGGTTCGATAATAGCCAGTTCGTCAGCATTCAAAAACTTGCGGGCCGTGCGGAGTGCCTTGTCACGGACCACTTCCACATCGACGCCCACGGCCGTGCCGGGTGGGGCCAGCAGCACCGCCGCCCACTCGCCAGAGTGCGACAGCGACACGGCGGGCACCGAGCCGGAGCCAACGAGAAAAGGTCGGCCAGTATCATCGTTTTGGAGGTGGGGCAGCACATCGGCTAGAGTCGCGGCGGCGAGCATTCGTTGCACCAGCAGCCGGCCGGCCAGCCATTGACTTTGGCGCGGGCCATCGGCGCGGGCGGGCAATAGGGGGCGGTAGGCCTCGGCGGCCGCTAGTTGGGGCCACAGCTCGGCGGGCGTTTCGGTGAGGTGCCAGAGGCCCAGCTGAGCCC
>CAXUKA010000338.1:857-7060 GCA_964251335.1 uncultured Hymenobacter sp. | reverse complement strand
TAGAATGCCGCCCTGTCACGGCGGAGGTCGCGGGTTCGAGTCCCGTCCAGACCGCTACCGTTTTAAAAAGGCCTTCCTGCTCGCAGGAAGGCCTTTTTTATTTTCCGATTTTATAGTTGGTTGCGCTGCCTCTCAAATGGTTGATATTTTTCAATCATAAATATATTATAATTTATATGTATATTTATGATGTTAACCAACCCTAAAAGTGGTCAACCAGAGCTGCCGAAAACTGCATGTTGAAAGAGTAGGCAAATTGCGTTCAACGTTTTATGTCAAACACCCTGTCACCCGGTCAGTCTCTGGGTATTAATCAAGCGCTGTTCTCGCCCAATAATGTGTGGGAATTAATCATGCAAAGCGATGGCAACCTCGTGCTTTATCGCCGCGCCAACATGCATCCTACGTGGTCTACCAAGACCAACGGCAAGGATGTGATGCGAGCCGTGATGCAAACCGATGGCAACCTCGTCCTGTACCGATTTAATGGGGCTCCCGTTTGGGCATCTAACACCAACGGAAAAAACGGGTCCTTTTTGGTTTTGCAAGACGATGGCAACCTGGTGATATACCAGCCCAATATTCCCGTGTGGGCATCTGGTACCAACCAGCCCTAGCTTTTGACCACCGGAATAAGACGCTGGCTCTCTTAATTCAGAAATTTAGCTTTTCCCAGCCGGCTATAAAAGGCAAGGGTTCCGCCTGGATTTTCCAGCGGGGCCCTTGCCTTTTTTCTATCGACCTTATGCTACCCAGCCATACCCGCCAGTTGCTTGTATTCCTTAAAACCTTGCCCCGTCTGCTGGCGGAAGTAGCGCGAGAGGTGCGTTTCGTCGGTGAAGCCAAACTCGGCCACCAGCTGCTTGAGGGTTGCGCCCTGGGCAGCGCGGTTTTCGAGCAGCTGGGTGCGGTAGCCATTCACGTAATGGCGGTAGCTGGTGCCCATTTCGCGCCGGAAATACGCCCCGAAATACGACGGCGCGATGCAGAAGCGCTCGGCCACGGCGGCAGTTTGCACGGCGGCCGGGCGGTAGATGTGCTGGTGCACGTAGGCCAGCACCTGCTCGGGGCCGGGCGCGGGCGGCCGGGCGGTGGCGGGCTGGTGCTGCCGGGTAAGTGCCTCGCGCACCAGACACAGCAGGGCCAGCACCTGCTGGTACACACTGGCCGAGCGGCTTAGCTCAGGGTCGGGGGCGTAGTCGGCGAGGTTGTCGGTGAGGCGGCGCAGCACGGCGGCCTGCGGCTCGGTGAAGGTTAATACATTCTCTTTCAGCCACTGCGCGTGCAATAGGGCCAGCAGCTCGGCTTTATCAGGGTCGGAAGTGGTAGAAGCTTGCTGGAAATAAGTATCAGTGAATTTGATGAACACAAAGCGGGTGAGCTCGGCGATATCGAAGCGGTGCTCGTCTTCGGGGGCGATGAAAAACAGGTTGCCGGCCGCGTAGGGCGTGGTGTGGCCATTGAGCCAGTGCTGCCCATGCCCGGCCCGGATATAGACCAGCTCGTAATAGGTGTGGCCGTGGATAGGCAGGTGAAAATCAGCTTCTTCGTAGGCGTGAATAACCAATGGGGCAAACTGTTGGAGGCGACGCTTCATAACGGATATCTACCAGTATCTAGCCGAATTGTACGAGCACCCGGCCCGGATAGGTGCGTAAAAACAGCCAGCTGCCGACGAGCTTTCGCCGGCTCTCGCCTTCGATTTACGCCTATGAAACCTGTTTTTGTGAAACACGCCCTGCCCGCCGCTGGCAGCCCATAGAAAGCCAGGAGCAGTAGCGCGGACTTTCAGTCCGCGAGGCAATAAGTCTGAAAGTCCGCGCTACAGGTAGCCGGAACCTATCAGGATTTAATCAATATCTACCAGCTCGCTCTCCAAAAATTTTGCGTAGAAAAAGGCTGATACCTTCTTATAGTCTCTTCTTATGAAAGCTGTTTTCGGGCCGCTGGTGGCCCTTTTCTTTCTGGCTACGGCCAGCGCACCAGCCCAAACCTTACCCCGCAAACCTATGAAACCTGTTGAATATCAATCGCCCGACAAACCCGTGGAGAAAGGCAAAGCCCCCGGCCTTACCTACAAGCTGCTCACCGACCAGGACGGCGTAAAAACCTACGTGCTCATCTTCGCCAAGGGCGATGAAGTGCTGTCGGGCCTAACTGATTTTGCCACGCAGCAGCACATTGTGGCGGGGCATTTCTCGGCCATCGGAGCATTCCAGCGAGTGACCACGGCATGGTTTGACCCAGCCAAAAAGCTGTACCGCCTCAACCCTATTGGAGGACCAGTAGAGTTGGTATCCTTGCTCGGCGACGTGGGCCTGTCAGATGGTAAGCCCGTTATTCATAGCCATATATCCGTCGGCCACCCTGATGGACGCGTGGAGGGCGGCCATCTTATCGAAGCCTATGTATTTCCGACGGTGGAGCTGTTTCTAACGACGTATCCAACGCCGCTTCAGAAGGAAAAAGATGCTGAGACTGACCTGCATCTGTTCAACCTCGCTAAGTAGAGGCTTCGGTAGATACTTCGCCTAGAGAGGCAGCAGGCTCCCCTCTCCTTTTGGGAGAGGGGTCGGGGGTGAGGCGCTACGCCCGCCGAGCAACATAAGGCGACCTGAGTGCTGATTCAGCTACCCACAGCTAGCCTTATTCCATTCAACATTTTATTTATGAATAACTTACTTCTGCTGACTGGCCTCGCGCTAGCCAGCTCGGGCACCGCTTGCGCCCAAGCCACCTGGCCCGCCCCGCCACCCGACCAACCCCTCGAAATAGTAGCTCGCGTAGAGTCGCCCGACTTTTCGGGGGTGGCCGTGACCACCGACAACCGTGTGTTTCTAGGTTTCCCGCGCCACGCCGACAACCACCAGCAGTTTTCATTGGCCGAGTGGAAAGATGGGAAGTTGACGCCCTGGCCCAGCCGCGAACTGACGTATCCTTCCACCAAGCCCTACCGCGAGTGGCTGGTGTCGCCCCACGGCCTCACGCTGGATGCCAAAGGCCGGCTCTGGGTGATTGACGACGGCAAGCGCGCCGGCATCGACGGCATCCCCGAAGGAGCGGCCAAAGTGGTGGGCTTTGAGGTGAAAACCGGCCGCATAATTGCCAATGTGGTGCTGTACGCGCCCGTGCTGCGCCCCGATATGCACCTCAACGACCTGCGCATCGACCTCACGCACGGGGCACAGGGCACGGCGTACATCACCAATTCGTCGTTTGGCACCACACCCTCGCTGATGGTAGTAGACCTGGCTACGGGGCAGGCGCGGGAGGTGCTGCGCGGCCACCCCAGCACCGCGCCCGAGCCGGGGTTTCTGGCTTTTCTGGAGCAGCAGCCGCACGTATATCAAGCTAAGAATGCTACTTTCCCGACTGGCGGGGCCGATGGCATCGCGCTCAGTCCCGATAGCAGGCGCGTTTTCTGGACGACGCTCAGCGGGCACAAGCTATATAGTCTCAGCACCGACTCGCTTAGCAACCAAGCGCTTGCCGACGCCGATTTAGCCAACGTTATCAAATACGAAGGCGAGCACCCGGCCTGCGATGGGCTGGCGGAGGACGCGCAGGGCAATATTTACTTCGGCGCTTTCGAACAGCAAAGCCTCACCAAGCGCAGCCCTAATGGGCAGTACACGCGCCTGCTGCACGACGAGCGCCTGAGCTGGCCCGACGGGCTATTCTTCCAAAACGGCTACCTCTACGTGACCCTGGGCCAGTGGAACCGCCTGCCCGACATGAACCATGGCCACGACCTGCGCCAGCCGCCCTACCTGCTGGGCCGCGTGCGCGTGCCCTTGTAAAACGGAGTGGCACTCCGTTTCTGCACCAGCAACGAATGAGCTGCCGTACCGTTATCAACAGACTGTGTTTTCCACCGCAGAAGATGCAGAAGTAAGACGCAGAGGGCCGCAGAAGCTCTTTTCCATCACTCGAAATTTGTGAGCACTACCATGCCCCTCTCCGCTAGCTCGATGCCCGAAACTAACCCCATTCTCATCGTCGGTGCCGGCCCTACCGGCCTTACGGCCGCGATGGAGCTATCGCGAATGGGCGTGCCGGTACGCCTCATCGACCAGCGCGTTGCGCCTTCGACTACCTCTCGGGCGCTGGCCGTGCAGGCCCGCACCCTGGAACTGCTGGCACAGCGCGGCCTCACGGCCGAGATGCTGCACCGGGGCAATATTGGCCACGCCGCCACTCTGTATGGCAATGGCCGTCAGCTTGCCAAGGTGAATTTGAGTGAGATTGAGAGCCGCTACAATTATATCCTGCTGCTGGCCCAATCGGAAACCGAGAACCTGCTGCGCGAGCAGGTGCAGCGCCAGGGCGTAGCCGTCGAATGGAGCACCGAATTGATTGGCTTTGCGCAAAACGATGCCGGGGTGCGGGCCGTGCTACGCCGCCCCGATGGGCAGCTCGAAGAGGTGGCGTTGGCCTACCTCATAAGCGCCGAGGGAGCGCACAGCCTAGTGCGCCACACCCTGAATATGCCGTTCCCCGGCAAGTCGCTGCCCCAACACTATGCCTTGGCCGACCTGCACCTTGATGGCGACATTCCGGATGATGAGTTGTCCATCTTTTTGAGTGATAAAGGATTTCTAGCCGTTTTTCCGATGAAGGACCGGCGTTTCCGGTTTATCGCCCTGGACCCGACTACCCACGAGGGCACCGCCAGCGACCCTACGCTAGGCGAATTGCAGCACCTCTACGACGCCGTGGGCCACATTCCGGTGCGGCTGCGCGATATGAATTGGAGCTCACGCTTCAATGTAAATAGCCGCATGGTAGAGCACTTGCAGGCGGGCCGCGTGTTTTTGGGTGGCGATGCGGCGCACATTCATTCGCCGGCTGGTGGGCAGGGTATGAATACGGGCATTCAGGACATGATAAACCTGGGCTGGAAGCTGGCCCTGGTGTGGCACGGCCACGCCACGCCTGCCCTGCTGGCCACCTACGAGCAAGACCGGCTGCCCGTCATTCGGGGCGTGGTGAACACGACCGAGAAGGCTACTGATGCCTTTAACTCGAACAATCCACTGGTATACCAAGTGGTTACGCACGCGCTGCCGCTGTTCCTCAACACACACTTTGTGCAGCACCTGGGCACCGGTGCCATCAGCCAGACCAGCGCCAACTACCGCGCCAGCGACCTGTCGCAGACCCAGCACGCAGGCGGCCATTTGCACGGCGGCGACCGGGTGCCCGACCTCGATGTGCTGGCCGGTGAGGCGGGCAGCCCGGCAGCGCTCTACAGCTTGCTTGACCCCTCCCGATTCACCCTGCTGCTAGTGGGCGGTGCCTCGCTGCCCCCTGACTGGCAGCAGCAGCTCAGGCCCTGGCAATCGCTACTGTCGGTGCAGGCAGTTGCCTCAGCGCCTGAGGCCACCGAATCATTCCAAACTGCCTTCGGCCACAAGCCCGTCCTGCTGCTGGTGCGGCCCGATGCCTACTTGGGCTTAGTGACCGAAGGCGATGGCTGGCTCGCGCTACTGGCTTGGCTTGGGCACTGGCTGCCAGTGTCCGAAGCTCAGCAATTCGGCCTGGCCGAATAACTGCCCATTGTACTGAGGATATCCGTCCTCCTACAGCACTGAAAAGACATTTTTTTGTATTGTTCTTTAAAAAATTGTTTTTTAGGTGCAAAGGGGTTAGCAGCCCTTTTTGGCTTCATTTGCCCTGAATAGCGTGTGTTGTAAGCGTAAAAATCGCCCTTAACCGGCGCGCTATCAAGCAAGTGGGCACTGTGCTGATTAGCCGATGCTGACAATATCTTAGCATACATCTAGTCTCACGGTTGGTTTTTCCAGCTTTCTCTTTCCCACCCACTCGTTACTTATGGCTTCTCGCCGTGCGTTTGTCAAATCTGCTGCCCTGCTCTCGGCCGGGGCGCTGGTTAGCCCTTCTCTTCTCGCCGCTGCTCCTCCGCAGTACCTCGGCTTGCAACTCTACACGGTGCGCGACGCCATGCAGCAGGATGCGGCTGGCACCCTGGCCAAGGTGGCCCAGTTGGGCTATAACTCGGTAGAAGGTGCGACCTATACGGGCACCCAAAAATTCTACGGCATGGACCCGGCAGCCTTTACCAACGTGCTAAAGCAAAACGGCCTGATAATGCCCAGCAGTCACTACGTGCTGGGCGAGGCCATGAATAACGGCCAGCCCACCCAAGGCACCATCCTGCACGGCTGGGACAAAGCCGTGGA
>CAXUKA010000338.1:0-847 GCA_964251335.1 uncultured Hymenobacter sp. | reverse complement strand
ACCATCGCGGCCCGCAGGTTGGCCGAGCGCGAGGCCGTGAACGACGCGGCCCAGGTCGGCATCAAGTATATGGTGTGCGCCTACCTGATGGAAAGCGAGCGCGGCAACCTAGACCATTACAAGCAAGTAGCCGCGCACCTCAATAAGGCTGGCGAACGCTGCAAAAAGGCGGGCATTCAACTCTGCTACCACAACCACGACTTTGAGTTTGCGGCTCAGGGTGGCCAACTGCCCTACGATATTCTGCTGAAGGAAACCGACAAGAATTTGCTCAAAATGGAGCTTGACTTGTACTGGGCCACCAAAGCCGGGCACGACCCGATAGCGCTGTTTAAGACCAATCCCGGCCGTTTCCCGCTCTGGCACGTCAAGGACATGGACAAGACGGAGAAAAAGGACTTCACGGAAGTAGGCAACGGCGTGATTGATTTCAAGAAAATCTTCGCCAACCGCCAGCTATCGGGCATGCAATACTTCTTCGTGGAGCAAGACCGCACGCCCGGCAACCCTTTCGATAGCATCAAGCAAAGCATCGGCTACATCAAGAAAACGCTGGTGTAATTGGTGAGATGGTGAACTAGTGAGTTGGTGAGCGGTAGTCAATTACTGCTCACCAACTCACTAGTTCACCATCTCACCTATTCACCATCTCACCTATTCCCACCCACTTATTTCATGGACAATAACACGTACGATGCCATCGTCATCGGCTCCGGTATTTCGGGCGGCATGGCCGCTAAGGAGTTGACCGAGAAGGGCCTGAAAACCATCATGCTGGAGCGGGGGCGTAACATCGAGCACATCAAGGGCTACGTCAACGCCAACAAAGACCATTGGGAATTTGAGC
>CAXUKA010000337.1:0-7136 GCA_964251335.1 uncultured Hymenobacter sp. | reverse complement strand
GGAGGATGCTCTTGCTCCACAGCCCATTGCGCCGGCCGACTCCGTTGCTCCCGAAGATGAGCTGGCAGCGCAGGCCCCACCCATTGGCCCGCCCGCCGAGGCCGAGGCGGCCCGCTTTGAGTTTGGCTTAGCCGATGCCGAGCCGGCAGAGATTACAGCCTATCGGCTGCCCGAGCTGGCAGAACCGGCGATTCTACCTGAATTGGCAGTTGCTCCCGTTGCTGCTACGCTGGTCGTCCCCCCCGTATTCACTGGGGCATCGGATGTGGGCTATGCGCCGGGCGAAGGCAGCCGCCTGGGCTTTTGCCTGCAAAGCCCGGCAGCCGAAGTTTACAGCTTGACTACCGGGCCAGCGGCTTTGCTGCCTAGCACTGCGCTACCCCCAGCCAACGAGTTTTTTGCTCCCGACGCACTGCTATTAGCGCACTTGGCGTCTGCGCAGCCACCAGTGGAAACCGCCACTGCGCCCATAGCAACCGACCTGATAAACAGTTTTTTGCGGCGCGGCACTCAAGGCGTCCCACGCCGACGCGCTACGCCCCCCCCACCCGATGCCGAGGACGAAGAGCAGCCCGACCTTTCGGGACCGAGCACTCGCGCCGTACCCGACCTGGCATCGGAAAATCTGGCTAAAATTTTGGCTCGGCAGGGCAAAACTGACCGGGCAATTGCAATTTATGAACGCCTGATGGTGAAACACCCAGAAAAAATGGCGTACTTTGCAGCCCAAATTGAATCATTGCGCCCGCAGGCGTAGCTTTTATTTATTCCCATGTTTGTTGCGTTAGTTGTTCTGATTCTGATTGTGTGCCTGTTGCTGGCGTTGGTAGTACTGGCTCAAAACCCTAAAGGCGGCGGCATCAGCAGCCAGTTTGGCGCGGGCGGCGCGGCCAACCTAATGGGCGTAAAGCGCACCGGCGACCTGCTCGAAAAACTCACCTGGGGCTTCGCCATTGGTCTGATTGTGCTTTCGCTGGGCACCCACATGATAAGCGGCAGCGAAGGCCCGGCCCGCAGCATCAACCAGCAGCGCGCCCAGCAAGTGAAGCTGCCCGCCTCAACTGCACCCGCACCGACCGCTCCTGGCACTACTGCCCCGGCTACGGCTCCTGTGGCCCCGGCGAAGCAGCCGTAATTTTCAACCAACATTTAAGAAAGCCAGTGGCTGCTACCTACCCCGGTGCGCCACTGGCTTTTTTTATGGCAAGGCCTTAAATATATCGCTGGAAAACTCTGCGGAACTCTGCGGGAAATACTATCCTGACAGTCTTCACCTCCGACACATTTTGCCAGCCATAACGGCGGGTTTTCCACGATAATCCCAAACATTTCTGCCAACCCGGCTCTTGTAGGCGCGCATTCTGTCAGGTTTAGGCGGTTGGCATGTTTCGTGTCAGTCGCCGCCGTAGGATACCAAGTTTTCCGTTTCCCCAAAACATCACATTCCCACAATTCAACCAATGTCACTGAGCATTAAACCGCTGGCCGACCGCGTAGTCGTGAAAGCCGCCGCTGCCGAAGCTACCACCAAGTCTGGCATCATCATCCCCGACACCGCCAAGGAGAAACCCCAGCGCGGCGAAGTAGTAGCCGTAGGCGCTGGCAAAGTGGCTGACAATGGCACCACCATCAAGCCCGAGGTGGCCGTAGGCGACCAAGTGCTGTACGGCAAGTGGACTGGCACCGAAATCACCCTGGATGGCGAGGATTACCTCATCATGCAGGAGAAAGATATTCTGGCCGTTCTCTAAGCCGCTTTCTCAACTCAACATCTTATAACACTCTCACTTAACCACCCAAATGGCTAAGAACATTCAATTCGACACCGAAGGCCGCGACCGCCTGAAACGTGGTGTGGATAAACTGGCTAACGCCGTTAAAGTAACCCTTGGGCCGAAAGGTCGCAACGTTATTATTGACAAGAAGTTCGGTGCGCCGAGCATCACCAAAGACGGCGTGACCGTAGCCAAAGAAATCGAGCTGCGCGACCCCATCGAGAACATGGGCGCTCAGCTCGTGAAAGAAGTGGCTTCGAAGACTGCCGACCAGGCGGGCGATGGTACTACCACCGCTACCGTACTGGCCCAGGCCATCTACGCAGCTGGCTCGAAAAACGTAGCCGCTGGCGCTAACCCGATGGATTTGAAGCGCGGCATCGACAAGGCGGTAATCGCCGTGGTTGCCAACCTGAAATCGCAGTCGAAGAAAATCGAGAACAACTCGGAAATCGCCCAGGTAGGTACGATTTCGGCCAACAACGACGCGGAAATCGGCAAAATGATTGCCGATGCCATGGATAAAGTTGGTAAAGAAGGTGTTATCACGGTTGAAGAAGCGCGTGGCACCGAAACCGAAGTAAAAACGGTGGAAGGCATGCAGTTCGACCGCGGCTACCTGTCGCCTTACTTCGTGACCAACCCCGAGAAAATGGAGGTTGAGTTCGATAATCCTTACGTCCTCATCTACGACAAGAAAGTGAGCACCATGAAGGAGTTGCTGCCTGTGTTGGAGCAAGTGCTTCAGACTGGCAAGCCCCTGGTTATCATTTCGGAAGATGTTGACGGCGAAGCCCTTGCTACTTTAGTAGTAAACAAGCTGCGCGGCTCGCTGAAAATTGCAGCTGTAAAAGCTCCTGGCTTCGGCGACCGCCGCAAGGCCATGCTGGAAGACATTGCTACCCTCACGGGCGGTACTGTTATCAGCGAAGAGCAGGGCTACAAACTCGAAAACGCTACCCTGGAATACCTGGGTACGGCCGAGAAAATCATCATCGACAAAGACAACACTACCATCGTCAACGGCAAAGGCTCGAAAGATGCCATCACGGCCCGCGTAGGCCAGATTAAGGCCCAGATGGAAACTACTACCTCGGACTACGACAAGGAGAAGCTGCAAGAGCGCCTCGCCAAGTTGTCGGGCGGCGTAGCCATTCTCTACATCGGCGCTAGCACCGAAGTAGAAATGAAAGAAAAGAAAGACCGCGTAGACGATGCCCTGCACGCCACCCGCGCCGCCGTTGAGGAAGGCGTGGTACCCGGCGGTGGCGTAGCCCTGGTGCGCGCCATTGAGGCGCTCGAAGCAGTGGACACCCACAATAGCGACGAGCGCACCGGCGTGAACATCATCCGCACCGCCCTCGAAGCTCCCCTCCGTACCATCGTAGCTAACGCCGGTGGCGAAGGCTCGGTAGTAGTGCAGAAAGTGCGCGATGGCAAAGGTGACTACGGCTACAACGCCCGTGAGGACCGCTACGAAAACCTGGTGGCCGCTGGTATCATCGACCCAACCAAAGTGACCCGTTTGGCCCTCGAAAACGCTGCTTCTATCGCCGGCCTGCTGCTGACGACTGAAGCTGTTATTTCGGATGAGCCCGAGCCCAAAGAAGCTGGCCATAGCCACGGCGATGGTGGCATGGGCGGTATGGGTGGCATGGGCGGCATGATGTAGACCGCAGATTCAAACGGATTAAACTGATTTCGCAGATACGACTGCTACGCAGGCTGACTTTCGACTTCGGTTCGTTTGAGTTAATAAAAAGCCCTGCTGGACAATGTCCAGCAGGGCTTTTTGTGTAGTTGGCTGGCTCGCAAAATGGTCGGAGCAGTAGACAGCTTTTGAAGTGGTTAATCGGAGTGTAGAGACGCAATATTTTGCGTCTTGCGCCTGTTCAGCAAGTGTAGGATAGCCTCTTATATGGCAATAAAAAGCCCCCAACGTAGGAACGTTGGGGGCTTTTTAGATAGCTAGCGAGAAGCCTTACGCCTGCGCCAGGGGCGCGGGGTAATTGCGGGCGTCCATCATCTTGGCCAGCTTGCCGCTGAGTAAGAACAAGATGCCAGCGGCGATAACCGAGGCCACCACGAAAATCATGAAGAAGCTGTAAAGGCTGTTGATTTCTATGCCCAGCAGGCTGGGCGTGGGCTTGTCGGCTTGGGGGTAGTAGAGGGCCGTGATGAGGCCCGCCAGGTAGTTGGCCAAGGCATTGGCCAGGAACCACACGGCCATCAGCAATGCGCTGAATTTCACGGGAGCCAGCTTGTTTACCAGCGACAGGCCGATGGGCGACAAGCACAGCTCGCCCATGGAGTGCAGGAAGTACAGCGTCACTAGGAAGAACATGCTGGTCTTCACGCCGGGCTCCATGTGGCTCACGCCGAAGCACATAACCAGGTAGCCAGCACCCAGCAGCAATAGGCCGATGGCCATTTTCACCGGCGAGGCGGGCTCGGCATTGCGCTTGCCCAGCACCGTCCAAATCATGGCCAGGATGGGCGCGCCGATGATAACGAACATGGAATTGAGAATCTGGAACATGCTCGGCGGCAGCTCGTAGCCGAAGATGGTGCGGTCCATCTGCTTATCAGCGAAGATGGTGAGCGAGATGGGAGCCTGCTCAAACGCGGCCCAGAAAAACACCACGAAGAAGGATACGATGAAAATAACCATCACCCGCTGGATGTCCGCCCCGCTCAGCGACTTATCGGTGAAGATGAGCACGCCAATGCCTACGATAGCCACGCCGAGCAGCGGCATGATGATGGAGAACTTGGCCGAATCAAGCCACAGCACCCCGAGGACCACCGCAAAAATGACGGGCAGCAAGGCATAAATGCCTTTTACCCCACCGGAGTGGGCCGGTGTAGTACCGATTTGCCGGCCGTCGGGCGCGTGCAGGTACTTGCCCTTGCCCCACTGGAAAATCGTGGTGCCCAGCACCATAGCAATGCCGCAGGCCAAGAACGCCCACTTAAAGTCGCCAGACAGACCGGTGTCGCCGATGCGGCTGGTGATGACGTTGCCAATGAACGAACCCAGGTTGATACCCATGTAGAAAATGGTGTAGGCCGCGTCCTTGCGCTTGTCGCCCTCGGTGTAGAGCGAGCCCACCATCGAGGAAATATTGGGTTTAAAAAACCCGTTGCCGACAATCATACTGCCCAGACCCAGGTACAGCAGCCAGTGGCTGATGGGGTGCGTATCGGCCGGGCCGTAGTTGCTGGCCGCTGCAAATAGCGTAAACTGCCCAATGGCCATCAGAATGCCCCCCACGAGGATGGAGCGCCGGTTGCCCCAATAACGGTCGGCGATAAAACCACCGATGAGCGGCGTGAGGTATACCAGGCTAGTGTAGCCGCCATAGAACTTTGCCCCGAAGGCCGTGTCCATCATCATGGCCTTGGTGAGGAACAAAAACAGCACGGCGCGCATGCCATAGTAGCTGAAGCGCTCCCACATTTCGGTGGCGAACAGCAGATACAAGCCGCGCGGGTGGCTAGAAGATGTTACCTCGACATGTTGAGGCGGCTGCTCGTGCAGGTCGATGGGAGTAGGATGCATGAATAAAAGAAGAGGGAATAAAAAGAAAAAAGGCTTAACCCGGCTTCAGCAAAGAATTGGGGTTGGGTAAAGCTAATGAATGTTTGGGGCATGACCCAAATTTCCTAATTTCCCCCTAGCCCACTGGTCTTACTCCGGGCGGGCTACTATCAACATTGCCAAGTACTACCTGCTTGAAGGCAACCTATATGGCTGTAGTCCTTCACCAGTGCAGGGCCACAGCATAAAGCCCCACTAGAAGTATTTCTAGTGGGGCTCTGGCCTTTTCCTACCGCTTTTAATTTGTGGTAATTACCCGAAGGCCCAGCAGCCGAAACGAGTTGCCGGCATAGAAGACCGGCATCACCAGGTAATTGGGCGCATTGGAGCGCAGGCGAGCGCGGCCCATCAGGCTGTCTTCGTGGTGGCCGAGCAGCAGCAGGTCGCGCACCTGGCGCGAGCGGGCATCGTAGCTGGCCACCAGCGTAAGGCCGCCCGTGCGAAAGGTCGTCACCGAGTCGGCAAAGCCGCCAAACCGGGACTCGGGCAAGGTGGCAGCTAAGGGTTCAGCCAGCGGCTGCGCCGCGCCCAGGCGTTGGCGAAGGCCATCGATAGACACGCCCAGCAGGGCTGGCACATCGGTGGTAGGCGCTACTTGGGCATGCACAATGTCAACACTGGCCATGTGGCGCGGCTCGTGTGTGCCGGAGCAGCCAGCCAGAAGCACACTGAGGCTAAGCGCAACTCTCCATCGACCAGGCCTGCGGTTGGGCTTGCCAGGCGAACGCATTAGTCGGGGGCCGCCGTTTTGGCGGGCTTGCCGGCCATCTCGCTCAGGTAGTGGCGCACTACCAGGGCAATGGAGGCATACGAATCCTCGATGCGGGCCAGGGCATCCTGCGGCGACATCCAGCGCACCTCCTCAATATACTCCTCGGTTTGGGGGCGCATCACTGAGTCGTCGAGGCACTTCATGACGTACCAGCTGGTCTTTTTGAGCATTTTGTTGCCCTTGTAGGCGTAGGAGTGCCAGGTGCTGGGCAACTCTTCGCCTAGTTCGACCTTGATGTTACACTCCTCTTCCACTTCGCGCATGGCCCCGAGGGCCACATCTTCATCGCGATTGAGCTTGCCCTTTGGTAAGTCCCACTTGCCGAGGCGGTAAATCATCAGCACCTGCCCATCTTTCACCACCAGCCCCCCGGCGGCTTTGGCGATTTTAAACTGGTCCTTGAGGTGCAGAATAAGATTCTTCTTTTTGCGCACCAGGAGCGTGAGCGAATCAAGTTTTTTTAATTTTTTTACTTCCATCAGTCGCAGCAGGCGGTCGAGGAAGGCAGCCGTGGCATCGCGCACAAGTACGTCGCCCACCAGGTCTTTGCTGGTGAATTCGTCGGTAGCCTCTAAAATGAGGTCATACTTATGCTTGTAAACCTTCTCGCTGAGCTTCTTAATAATCAGCGGTACATCGTTGATGAAAACGTTCATCGGGAGAGAGTCGGTAATGAAAAGCGGAAACCGGCCCTAGCTTGTCTTGGGCTTACGGCATACGGCGGGCCGCGCTGCAAGATACACGCCACCCGGTTTTCAGCCCAAGCTCAACGGCCGGCTGCATCTTTGCAGCCTATGACGCGAATTGGCTTGCTTTCGGATACGCATGGTTACCTCGACGACCGAATTCTTTATCACCTCAAAGGAACCGATGAAATATGGCACGCTGGCGACTTCGGCTCGGCTGAGGTTGTAATGACGCTGGCCGGGCTAGCCCCCGTGTTTCGGGGCGTGTATGGCAACATCGACGGCCCCGAAATCCGCAGTAC
>CAXUKA010000336.1:0-7162 GCA_964251335.1 uncultured Hymenobacter sp. | reverse complement strand
GCACACTGCCCTGCGGCCCGATGTACATAAACGAGCCCGCCGTCATTTGTCCGTACTGCGTCACGCCCAGCGCGTTATACCGCTCCCAGTCATCGGGCTTTGAGTAGTTCGGAATCATCATGCCGTTGGTAACCACCACCCGCGGCGCGCTGGGCGACGATGGAAACAGGCCCATTGGGTGCCCGCTGTAGAGGTGCAGCGTCTGCTCGTCGGTCATGGCGGCCAGGTAGTGCATGGTCAGCAGGTACTGCGCCCAGTTCTGAAAAACTGCCCCGTTGCCGCCGTAGGTTATCAGCTCGTGCGGGTGCTGCGCCACGGCCGGGTCGAGGTTGTTTTGAATCATCAGCATGATGCAGGCCGCGTGCGGCGAGCGTGCCGGGTACTCGGTCACTGGCCGGGCACGCATGGCATACGCGGGCCGAAACCGGTACATATAAATGCGCCCGTAAGCCGCCAGCTCTGCCCAAAACTCGGGGGCTAGCTCGGCGTGCCACTCGGCCGGGAAATAGCGCAGGGCATTGCGAACGGCCAGCTTTTTTTCTTCCGTCGTCAGAATATCCTTGCGCCGGGGTGCGTGGGGCACGCTCGCATCGAGTGAGCGCGGGGGCGGCAGCTGCGCCGGGATACCTTGCTGGATTTCTTCCTGAAAAGTCATACGTACTAAATGCGGAGCAATGGGCTATAAACTAGTTGCTTATGGGCTGGTGAGCGCCCGATACGTGTCGGCCACGCTTCCAAACCTGGGTGGGCTTCAACTGGCCTTGCTGGTAGAGAATTTCCTGATAATCGGCGACCGGAAACAAGAGAAAATCAGCCAGCCGCCCAGCCGCCAGTTGCCCGCGGTCAGTAAGGCCCAGCGCGAGGGCCGCCCGGCAGGTGAGGCCCGCCAACACTTCGGCCGTCGTGAGTTTTTCAAACGTGCCCAGGATGGCGGCCTGCGTCAGCAAGTCGCCCATTGGAGCCGAGCCGGGGTTCCAGTCGCTGGCAATGGCGAGGCTGGCCCCGGCATCGAGTAGCCGGCGGGCGGGTGTGAAGGCACACCCCAACCCCAGCGAAGCACCCGGCAGCGCCACCGGCACCACTGGGCTTTGCGCTAGCAGCTGAATTTCAGTTTCGCCGCTGGCTTCGAGGTGGTCGGCACTCACGGCTCCAACCTCCACTGCTACCCGGCTGCCAAACACATGAAACTGGTCAGCGTGCACGGTTAGTTGAAAGCCCAGCCGCCGCGCCTCGGCAAAGTAAGGCGCAATTTGCCCGGCCGAAAAAGCACCTTGCTCTATAAACGCATCGACCCGATTGGTCAGCCCCTCCTGCTTTAGCTGGGGCAAAAGCTGCTGGGCCATTTCGGCTAGGTAGGCTTCGGGTGGGCCGGTATAGTCGCGGGGTAGGGTATGGGCGGCCAGGCAGGTGCTAATGAGGTCGGCCGCCGTTTGCTCATCGGCCGCTTTGATAGCGCGCAGCTGCTTTAGCTCCTCAGCTACCGACAGGCCGTAGCCGCTTTTTACCTCAATCGTCGTCACGCCATGTTGCAGGTGGCGGTTAGCCCGCTGCGTAGTTAGGCGAGTAAGTTCTGCCTGCGTGGCGCGGCGGGTTTGCTGCACCGAATCCCAGATGCCGCCGCCCGCCTGGGCAATTTCTAGGTAGGTTTTGCCCGCGTTGCGCAGCGCATAATCGCGCGCCCGCGCGCCCGCAAAGCAGATGTGCGTGTGCACGTCAATCCAGCCGGGGAGGGCAACGAAATCTTCGGTTAGCTCAATGACGGTGGCCTGTAGTGCCCGCGCTTCTTCCAGCAACTCGTTGAAATTTCCTGCTTTATACACTTGCTCACCTTGCAAGAGCAAGCCGCCTTCCGCAATTGGCTGCAACGCCGCATCGGCCAGCGGGCCACGGTCGGGAAGGTGGGCCATTGGCAACAGCTGCCGAAATGGACCAATGAGCAAGAATGGATGTGGCATGCAGCGGAGGTAAAGCAGCTCAGAATAGGCTTGCGCTACTCAGTGGCCATGTGTTAATGAGCGCAGCAAAGTTATCGGTATCGGTTGACGGAGCTTAGCCGGAATAAAAAAAGGCATCCTAAGTAGGATGCCTTTTCAATATTCTGTTAACAACGAGCCAGTTAAAAATTCCGCTCGCCCGTTTCGCGCTTGCCCAGCATCACCGAGCCTACCATCGCGGCCAGCAGCAGGATGGAAGCCAGCTCGAACGGCAGCGAATATTGCTGGAACAACACCATACCCAGCCGGTCAACCATGCCCACCTGCGAATTGAAAGTAGCGGCATTGTAGCCCGTCGGCTCCACATTGCGCAGCGCAGCCACCATCACTAGCAGCAGCAGCCCGCCCGAAACGGTAGCGGCTACCTTGGCCAACATCGGCTTGTGCGGCTCCGTATCCTCATTGAGATTCAAGAACATAATCACGAACAGGAACAGTACCATGATTGCCCCGGCATATACGATGATATTCACGGCAGCTAGAAACTGCGCATTAAGCAGCAAGTAATGAGCCGACAGCGTGAAGAACGTGAGAATGAGGAACAGCACGCTATGCACTGGGTTTTTGGCCAGTACCACGCCCAGCGCGCTCAGCAACGCCACGAACGACAGGAAGAGAAAGAGGGACATACAGTAGCGCAAAGCTCTGCTTCGCGAATCGTTGGAATAGTAGGAAAAACGAAGCGTATGCAAACGCGAAGCAGAGCTTCGCGCTACATTACGCCAGTTGCGTCCGAAGCTTATCGGCCTGCTCGGGCGTGAGCTGAATGCCGCGCGCCGAGCGATTATCCGGCGATACGGGCTCGACGAGCCGGTCTTTGCCGTAGATAAACTCGTCGCGCTCGTAGCGCGGCGGGGCCATTTTGTCGGCTTGCAGGTAGATGGCCGCCTTCGGACAAGCCTCTTCGCAGAGACCGCAGAAGATGCAGCGCAGCATGTTGATTTCGTAGCTGACAGCGTATTTCTCCTCGCGGTAGAGATTTTGCTCGCCCTTTTTGCGCTCGCCGGCCACCATCGTAATGGCTTCGGCGGGGCAGGCCACGGCGCAGAGGCCGCAGGCTGTGCAGCGCTCGCGTCCTTGTTCGTCGCGCTTCAACACATGCAGGCCCCGGAAAACGGGGGAGAAGGGGCGCGTTTCCTCGGGGTAGCGGATGGTAATCTGTTTCTTCGTAGCGGCCCGGTAAAAGTGCCGCATCGTGATGGTCAAGCCCTGAAAAATAGCTGGCAAGTACGCCCGCTCGGCGAACGTAAAGGGCTTCTTTTCCAGTTTCTTGGCGCGGTTGCTTAGCGATTGCATAGTCGTTAGTTAATTACGCCGAAGGTAATCAGACCGCCCGTGAGCAGTATGTTAAAAATAGCCAACGGGATGAGGATAGTCCAGCCCAGGCGCATCAGTTGGTCGTAGCGGAAGCGCGGGAGCGTCCAGCGTATCCACATGAAGAAGAAGATGCCCGTAAAGATTTTTGTGAACATAGCTACCACCCCCATGAGCACAAACAGGTTGTGCGCCCAATCGGCCGAAAGGCCGGTTTTAGTGGTCAGAAAATCAAGGAACTCGTACTGGAATGGGTAATTGAAACCGCCGAAGTAAAGTACCGACATCACGGCCGTAGCCACGAATACGTTTACGTATTCGGCAAATAGGTACAGACCCATTTTCATGGAGCTATACTCGGTGTGGTAGCCGCCCACCAACTCAGTTTCGCACTCAGGCAAGTCAAACGGAGTACGGTTGGTTTCGGCAAACGCGCAGACGATGAAGATGATAAAGCCGAGCGGCTGCTTAAACACATTCCACGTAAAAATGTCGCTGAAATGCCAGCCACCGCCAGTATGGGTTTGCTGCAAGGTGATTTCGCGTAGCGACAGCGAGCCCGTCATCATCAGCACGGCAATTAGGGCCAAGCCCATTGCCAATTCGTAGCTAATGTTCTGAGAAGCAGCACGGATAGCACCCAGCAACGAGAATTTGTTGTTGGAAGCCCAGCCGCCAATCATGATGCCGTACACGCCCAGCGACACAATGCCGAACACGTAAAGCATGCCCACGTTGATTTCGATGCCCTGCAAATGCACGACAGTAGTGCCAAATTTCAGGGCGTTGCCAAAAGGAATAACGGCCGACGACATTAAAGCCGTGACCATTGCCAGGCAAGGACCGAAGATAAAAAGCGCTTTATTCGCACCACTGGGGAAGAATTCTTCCTTCGTGAAAAGCTTCACGGCATCGGCCAGCGGCTGCGCTAGGCCGAAAGGGCCAGCACGGTCGGGCCCTACCCGGTCTTGCAGGAATGCGGCGATAACACGCTCGGCATATGTGCAGTAAGTAGCAATCAGCAGCGAAACGCCAAACACCACCAGAACAACGAGGCCTTGCCAGCCCAGCGAAAATTCTGGCCAGCCGATAGATTCAAGATTCATAAGTAAAAAGTGTCAGGCCATAGCTGGCGTCTGCCTGCGAAGTAGCTTATCACGTTCGCAACGCTCATACAGTAATTAAGTCTGACGCAGGCGGCAATGATAAGCGGCTTTCTGCGTCAGCAAGGCAATTAGAAACTGGTGCCGCTCGGGCCACCAAGTTTCAGCGGTGGGCTCTGCTGCAACTCGCGCACCGTGCTTTCGGGCAAGTCGGCAATCACCTGCGGGTTGATAACTGGCAACTCATAGTGGTTGGCCGAGATAACCGACGAGCGGTCGATATGCGCCGGGCCTTCAATCACCCAATCCGACGTTTCCTTCTTCTCGAAGCGGCACTCGTTGCAAATCCACTCTTTTACTTCGCCGTACTCGTCCTTGCGGGCGGTCACGCGCAGCACGTCCTTACCTTTATACCAAAGGGTTACGTGGCCAGTGCATTTCTCGTGGCCGCAGTCGCGGTGAGCATTTACCGGCTTGGTAAACCACACCCGCGATTTAAAGCGGAACGTCTTGTCAGTCAGTGCGCCCACTGGGCACACATCAATCACGTTGCCACTGAAATCGTTGGAAATCGTGTTTTCGATATAGGTACCAATCTCGGCAGCATCGCCTCGGCCCAGCACACCGTGTACGCGGCCCTCGGTAAGCTGGTCAGCGGTGTACACGCAACGGTAGCATAAGATGCAGCGCGTCATGTGCAACTGCACGTAGGGGCCGATGTCAATTTTCTCAAACGTGCGGCGCTCTTCCTCGTAGCGGGTGGTGCTCACGCCGTGCTCGAAGGCGAAGTTTTGCAGGTCGCACTCGCCGGCCTGGTCGCATACGGGGCAGTCGAGTGGGTGGTTGATGAGCAGCATCTCCACAATGCCTTTGCGCACATCAAGCACCTGTTGGCTGGTCGTGTTTTCGACTACCATACCATCCTGCACCGGCGTAATGCACGAAGCTACCAGCTTGGGCATGGGGCGCGGGTCTTTGGCCGAGCCGGCTGCTACGCGTACTAGGCAGGCGCGGCATTTGCCGCCGCTGCCTTTCAGGGGTGTGTAGTAGCACATGGCGGGCGGTACTACGCCGCCCCCAATCTTGCGGGCTGCGTTGAGGATTGTGGTACCATCTGGCACTTCTACCTCAATTCCGTCGAAGGTTATTTTAGCCATTAGAATAGCTTACTAATATACGTTTGTCATCCTGAGCTTGCGAAGGACCTTATCACGCGCGCATCGGTGGACTTAAGTAGAGTAGACGAAGCAGCCGTGAT
This sequence comes from uncultured Hymenobacter sp., assembly GCA_964251335.1. Classification (GTDB taxonomy): domain Bacteria; phylum Bacteroidota; class Bacteroidia; order Cytophagales; family Hymenobacteraceae; genus Hymenobacter. Next base: position 1,493 of record CAXUKA010000336.1, on the reverse strand, counting down.
AAGATGCTTCCTTCGTCAGCATGACAGATAGTGATTAGGCAAGTACTAAATTACCCTTATACGCCGCACCCGGGGCAGTTGCCTCCTTCGGATGCGTAACGTGCCACTCAAACTCATCGCGGAAGTGGCGCACGGCGGCAGCTACCGGCCAGGCAGCGGCCTCACCAAGCGGGCAAATAGTATTGCCCTCAATTTGCTTAGCCACGCTCACAATCAGGTCGATGTCGTGCATCGAGCCGTGGCCATGCTCCAAGCGATGCAATACTTTTTCGAGCCAGCCGGTGCCTTCGCGGCAGGGCGAGCATTGCCCGCAGCTTTCGTGGTGATAGAAGCGCGAGAAATTCCAGGTATTTTTTACAATGCACGTCGTTTCGTCCATCGCAATGAAGCCACCCGAGCCGAGCATGGTGCCCGTCACAAAGCCGCCATCGCTGAGCGACTCGTAGGTCATCAAGCGGTTTTCACCAGCGGCCGTTTTGAGAATCAATTCCTTAGGCAGAATCGGCACGGATGAGCCACCAGCCACAACAGCTTTCAACTCCCGGCCTTTCCAGATGCCGCCGCAGTATTCGTCGGAGTAAATAAACTCTTCAACCGGCACGCCCAATTCTAGCTCGTAGATGCCGGGCTTGTTGAGGTGGCCGCAGGCCGAAAATAGCTTGGTGCCGGTGCTCCGGCCCACGCCAATTTTGGCGTATTCGTCGCCACCCAGGTTCAGAATGGGCACGACAGCCGCGATGCTTTCCACGTTATTGACCACCGTAGGGCGGGCGTACAACCCCTGCACGGCCGGAAATGGTGGCTTGTTGCGCGGGTTGCCACGCTTGCCTTCCAACGATTCCAGCAAGGCGGTTTCCTCGCCGCAGATGTACGCGCCCCCGCCCGGATGCACGTGTAAATCAAGCGAATAGCCCGAGCCCTGGATGTTCTCGCCGAGGAAGCCAGCAGCATAAGCCTCGGCAATAGCTTTCTCCAGAATGCGCAGCACGTACAACAACTCGCCGCGAATGTAGATGTAGCTGGTTCGTGCGCCGAGCGCGTAGCTACCCGCAATCATACCCTCAATGAGCAAGTGCGGCAGCTTCGACATCAGGTAGCGGTCCTTAAAAGTGCCCGGCTCCGACTCGTCGGCGTTGCAGACGAGGTAGCGCGGCACGCCTTCCGGCTTGGCCAGAAAGCTCCATTTCATACCCGTGGGGAAGCCAGCGCCGCCACGCCCGCGCAGGCCCGACTTTTTCACTTCTTCCACCACTTCATCGGGCGTCATTTTCAGCGCCTTCTCCACAGCGCGGTAGCCGCCGTGCTTGCGGTACACGGCAAAGGTTTCGATACCTTCGACGTTGACGTGTTCGGTTAATAGCTTGCGTCCCATTTAGTTATTATCTAGACGTTCGAGGCGGTGTTCAATGCTGTCGAGGCGTTGATGAGTAGCAGAAGCTTCATCGCGAAAAGCACCAATAAGCATCGTTATATTAGCACGGTCAGCTTCCATC
>CAXUKA010000335.1:0-7191 GCA_964251335.1 uncultured Hymenobacter sp. | reverse complement strand
GTGTCGCCCAGTGCCACGCCGAAAATCGGGAAGCTGAACTCCGAAAACTGCGGCTCCTGGCCTTGGTTTACGATGCCATCGCTCACGAGCACTATGCCAGCCAGGTTGCGGTCGGCGTTAGCCTCGTGGCTGTCGGTGAGCAGCCGGTTGAGGTCGGTGCGGTCGGCAGTGAAGCGGAGCGAATCGGGCGCGGCCTCGGCTTTGGTCAGCGTGCGGGTTTCGACGCGAAAGCCTTTCTCGTGCAACGTGGCTGCTAGCTGCGGCAGGCCTGCCGTGAGCTGGTCGAGGCTAGTCTTGGGCGAAAATAGGCTTATTGACTGCGAGTTGTCAACGGCCAGCACTACCGTGGGGGCTTCGGTGCGGGTGATTGTGGTTTTGACAAACGGCGACAGCAGCAGAAAGCACAAAAAGCTGACTACTACGAAGCGTAGCGCCGCCAAGCCGTAATTGATAGCCCGGCTCCACGGCGCTTTAGCCGAGTACAGCAGTGCCGCGTAGCCCGCGCCCACGGCCAGGCACAGCAAAATAAACCAGGGAGAATAAGCAGTAGAAAGCAAGAGCAGAAGCGCGCCGCTCAAGCAGCGCAGCGCAATAAACGAAGAAAAGTGGCCCGCCTACCGATTCACAACCGTAACCAGCTCGGGGCTGCTAAAGATACTGGCCGGCGAAATGACGGGCTCCGACAACGGTAGTTGCGCGCCGTAGCGTTCCCGCAGCTTAGCCTGCACGGCAGGGTTGCTAAGGTCAAAGTCGCGCAATTGCTGCAACTTTCCCAACTGCCGGTGCAGTCCTCGGTCGTACACTTTCCAAATAAGCTCAGAGCAATAAATCCGCTCATCCGACCACTCAAAAGCCAAGTCGTAGTCGTGCCCCAGCATGGGCTGGCCCGCCGCCCGCAGCCGCGCCAGCGCGGCGGGCGTGAGGGCCGTTTGGGCATCGCGCAAGCGCTTTACCACGAAGTGCCCGTCCTGGCCCCGCGCCACCCACTGCGCTAGCGGCGTCAGCTTCACCGGCTGCACAGCCTCGAAAACATGCCACTTACCGTTGGTTTTGTACAGCAGGCCGCAATGGCTATAGGGCGAGTGCGTGGCCAGCTGAATAGCTTGGCTTTGAGCTGATTGAGAAGTGTGGAAAATGAGGTCGCCCTCGTGGAGCGTAGCGGCTAGTGGGGCTACGGTGGCGCTGGCGTGGCTCAGGGCTTGTAAGCGGTGGAGCTTGGCGGTGAGGCGTGGGTAGGCGACGGAACCACTTACCAATAATAGCAAGCCGAAAAAAGAAATCCGGAGCAGTATCGACATGAAAAGCAGTTTATAACCTTATGTTTCGGACTGGAAATTTTGCAGGACTCTTGTACGTAGTGCCAAACCCTAACAGCCGCAGGATTTATGAACCCCGAACTACACGAAGCAATTGAGCAGCTATATAAGGTATTTAACAAATACCCAGCTAATCCAAATATGGATGGTAGCCCCATGTACCACGATTTGGCACAATGGAACCGCGCCTTGCTGGCTAAGCCGTTACGAGAGCTTTCTATGGACGAAGACTTGAATGTTTATTACGCCAAAGCCATGACGACTTGGGGTGATGTGAATGATTTTAAGCATTTTCTGCCCCGCATATTTGAGTTGCTGACTATAATGCCGACTGGTATTATGGAGTGGGTGGCACTGAATAAACTCCATTACGGCCATTATGAAACTTAGCCTGCCGTTGAGCAGGCTGCTGTCCATCGGTTTTTGCTGGCATTCTGGCAAGTGTTATTGAATGAAGAGTCTGAATGGATAGATGCACTCTTTAACCAATACTTCCCAGCGATTGCCAGTGTGTTCCCTGATTTCAATCGCTTGCTTGAGTTATGGGCGGCAGCCGGCAGCCAAGAGGCAGTGCAACGATTGGCTTTTTTTGTCTGTGAGGAAGAAAAGTGGATACTGAAAAAACGGGCATTACCTGGTTTTTATGATTCAGCGCCTTTGGGCGAGCAATTTTTTGAGTGGTTGCATAGCGCTCCGGTTTTGGCTAAATTAAAACAAGCTAAGCCTTCGGAAGACGACCCTTACCTGGACTTGCAGTTAGCCCCAATTATCAAGCAGTTGGAGCAACAATAATAGAAATTCCCAACAGTATAGCAAAAATAATAGCCTAGTCTCAGCGAGACTAAGCTATTATAAATAGCTGTCCAAATGTGAATTACGTCAGCATGCCGCCATCTACTTGCAGCACCTGCCCGGTGATGTACGCCGAGTCGTCCGACGCCAAAAAGGCCGTGGCCTTAGCCACATCTTCGGGCGAGCCGCCGCGCTTGAGCGGAATGGCTTTGCGCCACTCTTCGACCTGCTTTTGGTCGAGGGCACCGGTCATCTCGGTTTCGATGAAGCCGGGGGCGATGGCGTTGCAGCGGATATTGCGCGAGCCCAGCTCCAGGGCTACCGACTTGGTGAAGCCGATGATGCCGGCCTTGCTGGCGGCGTAGTTGGCCTGGCCGGCATTGCCTTTGATGCCCACTACCGAGGTCATGTTGATGATGCTGCCGACTTTGGCGCGCATCATGGGTTTGGTGGCGGCTTTAGTGAGGTTGAACACCGATTTTAGGTTGACGGTGAGGACGTTGTCCCATTGCTCCTCGCTCATGCGCATGAGTAGGCCGTCCTGCGTGATGCCAGCGTTGTTGACCAGGATATCCAGCTTGCCAAATTCCTTCACCACATCATCGACCAGCTGCTCGGCCTGGGCGTAGTCGGAGGCATCGGAGCGGTAGCCTTTCACTTTGCTGCCGTGGGCGGCCAATTCGGCTTCCAGCGCTTGGCCTTTTTCGACCGATGATAAATAGGTAAAGGCTACCTGCGCGCCCTGCTGGGCAAACAACGTGGCAATGGCGCGGCCAATGCCCTTCGAGGCCCCGGTGATGAGGGCCACTTTTCCGGCGAGAGTCTGATTCATGGGGCGAAAATAGTTGCGCGGACTTTGTAGTCCGCGTCCCGATGCTATTCGGAAGGGTGCTACAAAGCCCGCGCTACTTATTCGAGGCGCGGACTACAAAGTCCGCCCTACTTGCTTACAGTTCCGATAGTGGCTCGGCAGCGAGGTGCTCCAGGCCCTGGGGTCCGTCTTCCTGCTCCACGCGCTTGGCAGCGCGCACCAGCGACGAGCTGAAGATGAACTCGCGCAGCTCGGGCACTTCAGCGTTGAGGATGGCCTCTTTCGTGCCGTCCCACAGCTTTTTGCCTTGGTGCAGGAAAATAATGTGGTCGCCGATGCCCACCACCGAGTTCATGTCGTGGGTGATGATGGCGGTGGTGATGTTGTACTCGTGCGTGATTTCGTAAATCAACTCGTCAATCTTGATGCTCGTGGCTGGGTCAAGACCTGAGTTAGGCTCGTCGCAGAACAGGTAAGTACAATTCGGCGCAATGGCGCGGGCGATGCCTACGCGCTTCTTCATACCGCCCGAAATATCGGAGGGCATTTTATTGCCCGCGTTTTCGAGGCCCACGCGCTTTAGGCAGAATTCGACGCGGTCGCGGCGCTCCTCAGGGCTCATGTCGGGCGTCAGCATTTGCAGCGGAAACTCCACGTTTTGGGCCACCGTCATTGAGTCGAACAGAGCCGAGCCCTGGAAGAGCATCCCTATTTTGCGGCGGATTTCCTGCCGAATATCCACCTTCGAGTTGGTGTAAACCGTGCCATCAAAGGTGATGGAGCCGAGGTCGGGCTTCATCAAGCCCACAATGCACGAGAGCAGCACGCTTTTGCCAGTGCCCGAGCCGCCAAGCAGCAGGTTGCACTTGCCAGTTTCGAGGGTGCAGGTAATGCCTTTCAGCACCTCATTGCCATCGAATGATTTCTGGATGTTAGATATTTCAATCATTTTTTGAGCTATTAGCTGTTCGCTACTAGCTGTTAGCTTTCTCGTGAAGAATAGCTGCAAAGCTCGCAATACCTTTTCCAAAGGCTAATTGCTAGCAGCTAATTGCTAACAGCTCAAAGCTTATAAAAGTACCGCAGCCAGCACGTAGTCGGCTACCAGAATGGCGATGATAGAATTGGTAACGGCAGCGGTGCTGGCAGCACCTACTTCCAAGGCACCGCCTTGGGTATAGAAGCCTTTATAGGCCGAGATGCCCGATACGAGAAAGGCAAAAACTACCGCTTTAATCAAGGCAAACAAGATGTTATACGGAATAAAATCGGTGCGAATACCCTCGATATAATCGGTGGCCACCATTGCGCCCGACAGCGTGCCGGCCAGGTAGCCGCCCAAAATACTCAGCGCCATCGCCAGGATAACCAGCAGCGGAAACATGAACATAGCCGCCAGAATTCGAGGCAGCACGAGGTATGAAGTAGCATTAATGCCCATTACTTCGAGCGCCGAAATTTGCTCCGTAATCCGCATCGTACCCAGGCCACCCGCGATGGATGAGCCAACTTTGCCCGCCAACACGATGCTCGTGATGGTGGGGGCCAGCTCCAGAATCGTCATTTCGCGCACCATGTAGCCAATAGTCGACTTCGGAATGAGCGGGTTGGTGAGGTTGTAGGCAATTTGGATGCACGTAACGGCCCCGATAAAGGCTGACACAATGCCCACAATAAAAATGGAATCGACGCCAATGAGGGTAGCTTCCTCAATAAACCGATTCCAAATCACGCGCAGCCGTTCGGTGCGCGACACCATATTTTGTAAAAAGAGTACGAATGAGCCGAAAACTTTGAGCATACAGAGGAGGTAGAACGAAAATAGAGAGTGCCCCAGGTGGGCCGGCTGCCGCAGCAGTGAGCCTTGGCGCGTCATACGTAAAAAACCGAAAAACAGTGGATTCTTCTTCGCAATTAGTTGTCGTGACGGGGGGTAGCCAAGGCATTGGCCGAGCCTTGGTAGCGCGTTTCCTACAAGCGGGCTATGCCGTGGCCACCTGCGCCCGCTCGGCTGCCGACCTCGACCAGCTACGCCAGGAGCTGGCCCTCGCCGCGCCAGCCACCCTGCATACCCAGCCCGCCGACCTCAGCCAATGGGCCGATTGTCAGCGCTTTGCCGAGTTTGTACAAGGATTAAATCTGCCACTAGCTGCCCTTATTAACAACGCTGGTGGCTTTGCTCCCGGCCGCCTCCAGGACGAGCCCACCGACGGCTCACGCTTGCGTGAAATGCTGGCGTCTAACTTGTTGAGCGCTTACGATGTGACACGGGCGTTGTTGCCAAGCTTCATCGCACAGCGGCACGGCCATATTTTTACCATCTGCTCCACAGCCAGCATTATGGCCTACCCCAATGGCGGCTCCTATGGCATCGCCAAGTTTGCCCTGCTGGGCTTTACCAAAACCTTGCGCGAAGAGTTGAAAGCCCAGGGCATTCGCGTGACGGCCGTATTGCCTGGCGCAACGCTCACCCGCAGCTGGGACGGGGTGGGGGAGCAGCCTGAGCGCTTCATCCGTAGCGAAGACGTGGCTGAAGCGGTGTTTTCGGCCTTTAGTCTCTCACCGCAAGCGGTAATAGAAGAGATACTGATTCGCCCGCAACTGGGCGATTTGCTCTAACCCCCGTTTGCCATTGCGAGCCTGGCGCAGCAATCGCATCTGGACAGTGACGTGCTAATAGGTGCAGTTGCTTCGCTAGGCCCGCAATGATAGACGAGTTACTGCTTCACTACTTTGCCACCGCCAGTAATGCCAACAATGCCAGGATTGCCCGCATAGTACAGGGTGCCCTTGCCGCCGTGGGTGCCGCTCAGTATCTGGGTGGCGCGCAGGTGAGCATCGCCGAGGCTGGTGTGCGTGGTTTCGAAGTAGCAGGAATTGGTCACCAGCCCGTCGGCAAATAGAAAGCCCGAGCCGCCGACGGTGATGTGAGACTCATTGGTCGTGCCGGTGAAGGTCATGTCGCCGAGCTCGTACATATCGGTCCAGAGGTACTTGCAGGTCACGTCGAGCTTCACATCGCCAGCCCCAAGCAAGTGCACAAAAAGCGTATCCTGGGTCCAGCGGCTGGCGGTGCTTAGCAGGCCATAGCTCTGCTGCCGAATGGTGGTGAGGTGCGGAATGTGCAGGCGCACCTCAAATGGGGCATCATAGCTGCGCGTCCAGTTGCAGGTGTTAGTATTGCGAATGATGAGGGTGCGCGGGTCATTGGCCGTGAGTGTTAGCCCATCGCTAACGTGCTCGCCAGCGCGCACTTCTGCGTAGGTGGCGGTGTCGGGCACGATGGTCAGGTCTACGTTGTCGTACACTTCTACGCTGCGCGTGCGGCGGTCTACGGCCCGGCGCTGGGTGGTGATGGAGCCGGTGCTTTTGAGGCAGTCGAGCTCGTGGCCATTGCTACAACCTGCCAGGCCTACTGCCCCGGCCAGCAGCAGTACCCCGTGCCATAGGCCCAACCAAGCCGTACTTTGCAGCCGTATTGAAAAAGTCATCCTGCTAAAATTTTCCTAAAAATATGGACCTGACCGGAAAAGTAGCCATCGTGACGGGTGTGAGTAGCGGTATCGGCCGCGCCACGGCCGAAGCTTTGCTAGCGCGCGGGGCCGCCGTGGCGGGCTGGGGCCGCACCGCGCCCGAGGATTTTGACAACGAGCGGTTCCTGTTTTTTGCCTGCGATGTGCGCGACGAGCACGCCGTGGCCGAAGCCTACACTAACACCCAGCGCGAGCTGGGGCCGGAGATTCACATCTTGGTCAACAACGCTGGCCTGGGCATTTTCGGGCCGATTGATGGCTTTAAGTCAGAAGACTGGCACGCCATGTTTGATACCAACGTCAATGGGCTGTTTTACTGCACGAGAGCAGTTTTACCGCAGCTAAAAAAGCAGCACGCCGGCCATATTATCAATGTGGCTTCGCTGGCCGCCACCGCTGGCACCGCCAACCTGGCCGGTTATTGCGCCACCAAATACGCTGTGCGCGGCTTCTCCGACGCGCTGTTTAAGGAGCTACGCCCCGACGGCATCCGCGTAACCTGCGTGATGCCCGGCTCAGTCGAAACGAACTTCAACGGGGGCAAGCCCGGCACCGAGCCCAGCCCCTACAAGATGCAACCCGAGGATATTGCCGCCGCTATTATTCACGCCCTGGAAGCGCCGGATGTGACGATGATTTCGGAAATTCAGCTGCGGCCCGCTAAGGTGAAGTAGTCGTTTTTCTCTTGAAAGCAGTGTCAAAAAACGGTCGTCATGCTGAGCTTGTCGAAGCATCTTGG
>CAXUKA010000334.1:0-7221 GCA_964251335.1 uncultured Hymenobacter sp. | reverse complement strand
GCACCTAGCCGGGCTGGGCCACTTGCTGATGGCCGAGTTTGGGTGCGAGGTGCCCAGTACCATTGAGGAGCTGCAACGCCTGCCGGGTGTGGGGCGCAAAACGGCCAACGTGGTAGTATCGGTCATTTACAACCAGCCCGCAATGGCGGTTGACACACACGTCTTTCGGGTGTCGCACCGGCTGGGGCTGGTGCCCAAAACGGCCACTACGCCGCTGAACGTGGAGAAAGCACTGGTGAAATACACGCCGCAGGAATTGATTCCGAAGGCCCACCATTGGCTGATTTTGCACGGGCGCTACATCTGCGTGGCCCGCACGCCCAAGTGTAACGTGTGCCCCCTCAGCGACTTCTGTACTTACTACGAGAAAGTAGTGGTAGGGGGAGCTAGCGAGGAACTCTGGCAGAAAAAGCTAGGGTAGCGGAACAATTGCTTATGCGGCGACCAATACTTCCGGGTCGTTGTGAGCCGGTGAGTTTACGCGTGTCGTAATGGCGTATTCGCGCATCAGGTTGGTATCGTAAGGCACCAGCAATTGCTGATGCTGGGCCGCGCTGAGGTCATCGGCCAGCCAGGCGCGCTCAGCTTCCGGGCCGGGCAAGATGACGGGCATGCGGTTGTGCAGCTTGGCCATCAGCTCGTTGGGCTCGGTCGTGATGATGGTGAACGTGGGGTGCACCTCACCTGAGCCTTTATCGACCCACTCATCCCAAAGGCCGGCAAAGGCAAACGGCTCCTCGCTTTTCAACAAAATGCGGTGCGGAATCTTGCCCCGCTCGGTAGCCTGCCACTCATAGAAAGAATCGGCCAGCACCAGGCAGCGCCGCCGGGCTAACAGTTGCCGGAAGCTGGGTTTTTCGGCCAGCGTTTCGGCGCGGGCGTTTATAGGTTTGGGGCCGCCGGCGGGGTCGCGGCTCCAGGCGGGAACCAGTCCCCAATTCACCAATTGAATCTGACCGGGGGCGGCATTAGTGATGATAGGCAGCGCCTGCGAAGGCGCGGCATTAAAGTTGGGCGCGGGCGCGGCAGCTTCTTTAGCATTGAAGCGCTTGGCTAAGCTCGGCGCGGGGGCAATAATGGTGTAACGGCCACACATAAAAAACTGTCATGCTGAGCTTGCGAAGCATCTAGTCACGGTCGCAAGGCATGTTAGTATTTCTAACGTTTGCCCGGCGTGATAAGATGCTTCGCAAGCTCAGCATGACAGTTTTTAGTACACTACCTCAGCTACTTACTTATAAAGCAGCTCGTAATACTCTTTCGCCATGCGGCCGCTCTCGAAGGTGGGCTCCACGTCTTTCATAGCCGCTTTGCGGATTTTGGTGAACTGCTCGGGCTTGTCGTAGTACAGCGACACGGCTTTCTCAAGCACATTGTACAGCGTGTTGGCCTCGATAGTATCCTTCTCGTTTTCAGGCAGGTGCTCGTCGGCGTGCTCGATGATGAAGCAATTTTCGCCATCCTTGGCAAACTCCGGAATCCAGCCGTCGGCGATGCTTACGCTGATGCAGGCATTCATAGCGGCGGTCATGCCGCTGGTGCCGCTAGCCTCGCGGGGGAAGCGCGGGGTGTTCAGCCATAGGTCGGAGCCCTTTTTCAGCTCGGCCGAGAGGGCCAGCTCGTAGCCTACCAGCACGGCGCAGCGCTTGAACTCTTTGGTGGTCGTGATGAGGTGGTTGAAAATCGCGATGGCGTTATTGTCCTTCGGATACGGCTTGCCGGCCCAGATAACCTGCACGGGGCGAGTGTCGTCGGTCACGAGCTTCTCGAACTTCTCGAAGTCGCGCAGCAGCAAATCGGCGCGCTTGTAGGCGGCAAAGCGGCGCGCCCACACGATGGTCAGCACCTCGGGGTCGAGCAGGGTGCCGGTTTGGTCGGCTACGGTTTTGAAGAGCGCCTTTTTCAGCTCCTTTTTGCGGGCCAGCAGGGCGTCGTCCTTTTTATTTTTGAGGGCGGCGGCCAGCTCAGAGTCGCGCCAGTAGCTACCGTTCTGGGCGTTGGTGATGGAGATGATGGGGCAAATGCCCTCGTAGTGGCCCCACATTTCGTTGGCTACGGTGCCGTGTACTTTGCTCACGCCGTTGGCTTTGCGAGCAAAGCGCAAGGCGGTAAGGGTGTAGTTGAGCGAGTCGCCCTCGATGCGGGCGGCCTGGCGGATTTCCTGCTCGGGCACGCCGCAGAAGAACGACATTTCCTGGAGCAGCTTCATGGGGTGTTCCTCGTTGCCGGCCAGCTCGGGGGTGTGCGTGGTGAAAACCAGGCGCTTCTGCACCTCGGCCAGGTTGCGGCCGTGCTTCTCATAGAGGTAGAACGCCAGCGGCAGGCCGTGGCCTTCGTTGAGGTGGTACACGTCGGTCTGGCGGCCCAGCACGTCGAGCAATTTGCCCCCACCGATGCCCAGCAGCATGCTTTGGGCTACGCGGGCAGCCGTGTCCGGGTCGTAGAGGTGGTGCGAGATGGTGCGTGAGAGGTAGTCATTCCCCTCAATATCAGTGGTGAGGAAGAACATCGGCGCGGTGCCGAACGTCTCGGGAGCCAGGTACAGCGCCTTCACATGCACTTCGGCATCGTGAATGATGATGGGGAACACAAGGCCGGTGTCTTCGAGAAACGAGTACGACTTCTGGCGGAAGTCGGGCTTCATGGTTTCGTCGGGGTTGCGCTCCTGGTCGTAGTAGCCGTAGCTCCACAAAATGCCGATACCGATGAGGTTTTGCTTGAGCTCGTAGGCCGAGCGCATGTGCGAGCCGGCCAGAAAACCCAGGCCGCCCGAGTAGGATTTGAGCGCCTGGTCGAGGGCAAACTCCATCGAGAAGTACGCCACGGCGGTTTTGTATTTGGCGGCCGGGGCCGGGGCTTTAAACTGAAATGCCATGTAGAGTAAAAAGGCAAGTATTTACTTGCCGGTAAGGTGGTTTGTAAGTGCAAAGGAAGGGCGCAACCGGCAAAAAGGCCGCCCGCCCGCCGCCGAGCGAAAACGATTTCGGTGAAGGCTACCGTAATTTGCCCGTAGCTGGCCCTGCGGCCGACTTTCCTCTCTTCCACCCACTTCTTTATCCCCATGACTTTTTTTCGCTCGTTGCGGATTGCCACGGTAGCCGCGTGTTTGCTGCCGGCGCTGGCCCAGGCCAACTCGCCAGCTACTAGCCCGCAGTCGGCCGCTGGTTCAGCCGCCAAAGCCTCCCCCATCACCCGCATCGACCCTACCAACTGGTTTGTGGGCATGAAAAACCCCAAAGTGCAGCTGCTGGTGAATGCGCCCGGTATCGCCAACAGCCAGGTGAGCTTGGCGGCTGCCTACCCTGGTGTCACGCTCGAAGGCTTTCAGAAGCTCGAAAGCCCAAACTACCTGATTGTAAACCTCACCATCAGCCCGCAGGCGCAGCCCGGCCAGCTCAAGCTTCAGTTTAAGGGGGCGACAACTTTTACCTACGACTACGAGCTGCGCTCGCGCAATGCCGACCCGGCCCGCGTGCAGGGCATTTCGCAGGCCGACTTTATTTACATGCTCATGCCCGACCGGTTTGCCAACGGCGACCCGAAGAATGACATTGTAAAAGGCACCCGCGCCCAGCGCCTGAGCCGCGACTCGATGTTTGCCCGCCACGGCGGCGACATCAAGGGCATTGCCGACCACTTCGGCTACCTCAAGCAGCTGGGAGTTACGGCCATCTGGCCCACGCCTATCATCGAGAACGACATGCCCAAGGCCAGCTACCACGGCTACGCCGTGACGGACTGCTACAAGGTAGACCCGCGCTACGGCACCAATGCCGAGTACGTGCAATTTGTAAAAAACGCGCACGGCCAGGGCCTGAAGGTGATTCAGGACATCGTGCTGAACCACTGGGGCAGCTACCACCACTTGTTTCTGGACAAGCCGGCGGGCAACTGGTTTCACGAGTTTCCGAAATTCACGCGGAGCAACTACAATGCCTTCACGCTCAACGACCCCTACGCCTCGAAGCGCGACCGGATGCTGGAAAACGATGGCTGGTTTGACACCACTATGCCCGACGTAAATCAGAGCAATCCACTGGTAGCGACGTACTTGATTCAGAACTTCCTATGGTGGGTCGAAACGACGGGCCTCGACGGCTACCGCATCGACACGTATCCGTACTCGGAACTCACCTTTTTGATGAACTGGGGCAAGGCCATTCAGGAAGAATACCCCAAGCTGGCGCTATTTGGCGAGGCATGGGAGGGCACCGAGGCTGAGCAGGCGTTCTACGCCCAGAATATCTTCCCGCCCGTCAATGGCTTTAAGTCGAACCTGCCGGGCGTGCTCGATTTTCAAATCTGCTTCGGCATCAGCGACGTGCTGAAGGGCGATGGCGGCGACCTCAACAAACTCTACCACGCCTTGCAGGGCGACTGGATGTACGTGGATGCCACGCGCAACGTGCCGTTTCTGGACAACCACGACATGAGCCGCTTTTATTCGGTGATTGGCGAGGACTTCGCGAAGTACAAGATGGGCATTGCGTGGCTGCTCACGCTGCGCGGCACGCCCCAGCTCTACTACGGCACCGAGGTGCTGATGAAGAACTTCTCGAACCCCGACGGCAAGGTGCGCGAGGACTTCCCCGGCGGCTGGGCTGGCGATAAAAAGAACTACTTTGTAAATCGGTCCGGCCAAGCTGGCGAGGCGTTCGACTACGTGAGCAAGCTAGCCAATTACCGGAAATCGCACCCGGTGCTGAGCAGCGGCAAGCTGATGCAGTTTATTCCGCAGGATGGAGTTTATACCTATTTCCGGTACGATAATGATGCCTGCGTGATGGTCATTGCCAACAATACCAAGGACGAAAAAACGGTCGATGGCACGCGCTTCGCCGAGCGGACGGACGGGTATTCGTCGGGCTTGGACGTGGTGAGCGGGGCGGTTATTTCCGATTTGAAGACGTTGAAAGTACCGGCGCACACGGCTTGGGTGGTAGAATTGCGGAAGTAATGTATTTCCCGCAGGGTTTCGCGGGGTTAGGCGCAGGGTTCCGCAGGGTTTTTCTATGCATGAAAATGATATTTCTAAGGCGGTAATGCTGGCTGCTTTTCGAGTACATACCGCATTAGGGCCAGGGCTACTGGAATCTGTTTATGAAGCTGCTTTGGCGCATGAACTGCGTAAAGAAGGCTTGCTGGTGGCTACTCAAGTACCGCTGCCAGTAACATATGATGGCGTTCGATTGGAACTAGGTTTCCGACTGGACCTGCTGGTAGAGCACAAGGTTATCGTAGAGATTAAATCAGTTGATGTACTGGTTGATGTTCACCACAAACAGTTGCTTACCTATCTCAAGCTATCCGGAGCTATCCGGCTTAAAGCTAGGCCAGCTCATCAATTTCAACGTTCCGTCCTTGCGTGACCACATCATCCGTAAAGTAAACGGCCTTTAGAAAACCCTGCGAAACCCTGCGCCTAACCCCGCGAAACCCTGCGGGAAATATATCCCACCCCATGAAAACCGCTCTCCTGGCCTTCACCCTAGCTTTTCCTCTCGTGACGCACGCCCAAGACCCGAACACCACCGACGAAACCCCGACTGATAACAAGCTGATTATTTATCAGATGCTACCGCGCCTGTTCGGCAACAAAGTGGCACTGAATAAAACCTACGGCACCATTCAGGAAAACGGCTGCGGCAAGTTCAACGACATCAACGACCTGGCCCTGACTAAAATCAAGGAGTTGGGCGTGTCGCACGTGTGGTACACCGGCGTAATCGAGCACGCCACCATGACGCCCTATCCCACCGCCGGCCTGCTCGCCGACGATGCCGACGTGGTAAAAGGCCGCGCCGGCTCGCCTTATGCTATCCGCGACTACTACAACGTAGACCCCGACCTAGCCACCACGCCCCAAACTCGCTTGGCTGAGTTCGAAGCTTTGGTAAAGCGTACTCACGCCCACGGCCTAAAAGTCATTATCGACTTCATTCCCAACCACGTAGCACGCTCGTACAAGTCAACCTCGAAGCCTGCTGGTGTGGTAGACCTCGGCGCGCACGACGATAATACCAAGGCCTTCGCGCCCAACAACAACTTCTACTACGTGCCCGGCAAGCATTTCGTAGTACCCGCCGGCTACAACCCGCTCGGCCCACTGAAAGGCCCCCGCGAGGATGGCAAATACGATGAGTTTCCGGCCAAAGCCACTGGCAACGACGTGTTCTCTGAGAAGCCCAGCGTGGACGACTGGTTCGAAACCATTAAGCTTAACTACGGCGTCGATTACCAGAATGGACACAAAAGCTACTTCGAGCCCGTGCCCGATACGTGGCTAAAAATGAAGGACATTTTGGTTTTCTGGGCCAAGAAAGACGTGGATGGGTTCCGCTGCGACATGGCCGAAATGGTACCCGTCGAGTTTTGGGCCTGGGTTATTCCGCAGATTAAGAAGGTAAAGCCCGGCATCATTTTTACAGGCGAGGCCTATAATGCCAAGGAGTACGCTAAGTACATCAACCAGGGCCACTTCGATTTTCTTTACGACAAGGTGGGCCTCTACGACGGCCTGCGCCGCCTGATGCGCCAGGAAGGCACCACCGACGACATTACCCACGTCTGGAAAACGGAGAGTCGGGGCTTCGGCTCGCACATGCTGCGTTTCCTCGAAAACCATGACGAACAGCGCATTGCCTCCAAAGAATTTGCTACTGACCCGCGCCGCGCCATCCCGGCCATGACGGTGTCGGCCACGTTGGGCTCGGGGCCGGTAATGCTCTACATGGGCCAGGATGTGGGCGAGCCCGCGCATGGCGTAGCCGGCTTCAACACCGGCGACGGCCGCACCACGCTCTTCGACTACTGGGGCGTGCCCGAGCACCAGAAATGGATGAACCAGGGCAAATTTGACGGGGCCAAACTAAGCCCCGCCCAAAAGCAGCTGCACGACTTTTACAAGCGCCTGCTCACGCTGGTGGGCAGCAGCGAGGCCATCCGCAAGGGCCTGTTCTACGAATTGCAGGATGCCAACAATCTCAGCAAGGAGTACGACCAGCATAAGCTCTACGCTTTCGTACGCTACTCGGCGGGCCAAAAAGTGTTGGTAGTCGTTAATTTCAGCGACAGCCAGACCTACCACCCTACCCTGCTTATCCCCGATGCAGTAATGAAGCGCATGGGCCTCGACCCGCAGCACGTGCACACCTACCGCGACCTGCTGAACGGAGGCGAAGCCAAGCCCGGCCTCAACCTGACGCTGGCCCCGCTCGCCGC
>CAXUKA010000333.1:0-7254 GCA_964251335.1 uncultured Hymenobacter sp. | reverse complement strand
AGACACTGTAATGCCTGCCTGGTCAGCCTGCTAGCCAAGTAGTAGCGCCACCTGCCAAAGGCGGCCTTCCTCCGGGAAGGCCGCCTTTTTTATTGCTCAGATGCTAGTAACAGTCGGTAGGGCGAGAGGCAAAAGACCAGTAGATGATAAAATGAAAATTGCACTTAAATAACATGATATGATTTACTATTATTTTTGACTTATATCAAAATTTATATTAAATGGTGGAGCTTATTTAATTGATTATATCGAATATTTTGTTGAATAAGCTTATTTAAGCTACATTTGTCCGGAATATTATAAAAATAAGATTTATTATTTTCGTCCTACTTAATAACACTTTATGAAAAATTATTTTACCACATCCTTTTGTTATTTTTGGATTTGGCTACTATTGCTCAGCAGCTGGGCGGGGCCGCAAACCGTGCAGGCGCAAGCCACGAGTTGCGGCAGCGTCGACCCCGCCGGGGCAGCTTCGCAGCCGGGCTTGTATGCCGAGTACTACGCGGGCTACTGGTATGGCAGCGCCAGTGACAATGCCAGTCGCAGCGCTTTTTTCAGCGCCAAAACGCCGGCCATTCGGCGGATAGAAACGAGCCTGGCGGTGAACTTTGCCAGCGCTAGTTCGTGGGGCGACCTTTATAATGGGGGCGTGGGGCCGGCCGGAGGCACAGCCGCCAACCCCGACTATTTTTCGGCCCGCTACCGGGGCGAGATTAACATTCCGACCACGGGCAGCTATACCTTTTACCTGACCAGCGACGACGCGGGCTATTTGTGGATAGACGGCGATGCGCGGCTGCAAAACCCCTCGCTCGACAATGCCAACATCAAGATAACAGGCACCGGCACCGACGTAAGCTCGGGGGCGATTACGCTAGCTCAGGGCTACCACGACCTAGCCATCTACTTTGGGGAAAATGCTGGCGATAACTACTTGGTTTTGAAATATACCGGCCCAGGCGTCACGACCAAGACGGTAGTACCCAACTCGTGGTTTTGCACGGGCATTCGGTCGGTGCCCACGGGTGTAACCTACGCGCCGGCTACCCAGCAAGCTACGGCAGGCAGCAGCATGAGCTCGGTGGCCCCCACAGCCTACGGCGGCAATGCGGTCGCGACCAGCTACGGCATTGCCAACGTCAGCAGCCTGCCAGCGGGCATCACCATCAACCCGACTACAGGCGTGCTCACGGCCAGCGCAGCGGTGCTGCCGGGGATATACGCCGTCAGCGTTGCGGCTACTAATAGCTATGGCACAGCGGCTTATGCGGGTGCGTATACATTCAGCGTGTATGCGCCGGGCTGCACTGGCACCGACCCGTATGGCAATGCTTCGCAGCCGGGCCTGCTGGCCGAATACTACAAGGGGTACTTTGCCGACCAGATGGGTTACTTTACTAATAATGCAGCTTTTCCGCTGGCTAGTACGAATAACCAAGCTCGTATTCAGCGGGTGGAAAATGCCCCGGCTTACACCAGCAATGCAGCGTGGAGCGCCAGCGGCCTCAATCTGTTCACGGCTGGCGTAGCCACCGGCAGCGATGCCGTGCCCGAGGCTTTCTCATCCCGCTATCGGGGGCGCATCTATATTTCGACAGCTGGCGTCTACACGTTTTACCTGACTAGCGACGATGCGGCTTACCTGCTCATTGATGGCAGCGCTACCGCCCAAACGGCCGGTGCTCCCTATACGGTAAACAACGGCGGCGGGCACGGGGTGCAAATGGTTTCGGGCACGGCGGGCACCACGGCCGCCCCGCTGGCAGCCGGTTGGCACAACCTGGTCTTGCTCTACGGCAACAACCCCACCAACAGCTACTTGAAGCTGGAATATGCCGGGCCAGATAACAACAACACACAGCAGGCTATTCCGACGGCCGTGCTTTGCACGGGTATCGGGTCGGTGCCGACGGGCTTGGCTTATTCGCCAGCCACGGCTACGTTTGCAACTGGTAGTAGCACCACGTCGGTGGTGCCTACTGTATACACGGGCAATACCACGCCCGTGACATTTGCGATTACCAATGCCGGCAGCTTGCCGGCTGGCATCACGATTAATACCACGACGGGCGTGCTCACGGCCAGTGCCACAGTAGTACCCGGCTCCTACGTCGTCAACATTAGCGCGACCAATGCGAATGGTACAGCCACCTTCCCAAGTGTGTATACGTTTCAAGTGCTGGCCCCCAACTGCCTGGGCTACGATGCGGGTGGCAGCCCGGCCCAAGCGGGCCTCTACAGCGAATACTACACTGGGTATTTTGGTAACGTCTCAGGTACGGAAACGGACGCCAACCTTGCTTTTTTCACCGCGAATACGCCCAAAGCCAGTACATTGACGCCGTTGGTGAATTTTACCACTAATAACTCCTGGACAATTAACGCCCTCGACTTGGTGACGCTGAATATCGCGCTCAACTTGGGTACGCAGCCAACCAACTTTTCGGCCCGCTACCGGGGCAAGCTCTACATCGGGACGGCCGGCAACTATACCTTTTACCTAAGCAGCGATGATGCCTCGTATCTGTTTCTGGATGCACCGGCTACGGCTGGGGCGCTTAGCCTAGCCAGTGCAGCCATCAACAATGGCGGGGGGCATACGTTGGCGACCAAAACGGCCACGGTATTCTTGGCCTCGGGCCTGCATGACCTGCAAATGCTGTATGGGCAAAACCTGGGCGATAGCTACCTGAAGCTGGAATACGCCGGCCCCACGGGCAGCGGCGTTAGCCGGCAGACCATCCCGACCACGGCCTTCTGCTCGGCTAGCCGCACCACGCCTCTGCCCGTAACCCTCACGCGCTTTGAGGCCCAGGGAGCCGGCGCGGCCGTGGCCGTACGCTGGGTCACCGCCTCGGAGCAGAATAGCGCTTCCTTCGAAGTAGAGCGCTCGGCCGATGGCTTGGCATTCAGCAAAATAGGTGCCGTAGCAGCGGCCGGCACCACCGCCCAGACGCACCAGTACCAGCTGCTCGACCGTGCCCCGCTGGCCGGCGTGGGCTACTACCGCTTGCGCCAGCTCGACCTCGATGGTACGGCCCATTACTCGCCCGTAGTGCCCGTGCAGTTTGGCCCCGATGCCGCCGCGCCCCTCCTCACGCTGGCCCCCAACCCCAGCCGCGGCCTCGTGGCGGTGCAGCTGGTGCAGCCCACGGCCCAGGTCGCCACGCTGCAAGTGCTTGATGCGCTGGGCCGCACCGTATACCAGCAGTCACTGGCAGCTGCCACTATTCAAGAGCAAAGCCTCGACCTGCAAAGCCTACCCGCTGGCATTTACCTGGTGCGGGTAGCGTCGGCTAGCGGCGTGGTTACGCAGCGTCTGGTGCGTGAGTAGGTTGATGATTGGTAAGTAAGAAGCCCCCGACAGTTACCTGCTGGGGGCTTTTTATTTGAATAGAAGCAAAGCGAACTCAAACTTATCAACTCTGAGGTCTAGAGCGCTACACTAGGCCAATATGGTTGTATAAATTCAGATTAAATTAAACAACCGATAATGCTAATTACATCTGCCGACGAGCAGCCACATGGCGCTTTACAGCAGCCGGTGCAGCCGGCAAAGCGCTGGCCAGCCGCACGGCCTCGTACAAATTGACAACCCCGCCGGCTCGTGAAAGCGTGGCAAAGTCAACTAGCTCCTTAGTGCCCGGCTTGAGTACTTGCGTGTGGCAGGGCTTGGCCGAGGCCATAATAATGCGCTTGAGGTCGGCCGGAGTGAGCTGGGGGAAATACGTTTTTAGTACGGCGGCCACGCCGGCCACTACAGGCGTGGCCATACTGGTGCCGCTCATGGGGCGGTACTCGTTGCCGGGAAAGGTGGACATGATTTCGAAGCCCGGCGCAAATACATCCACCGACTGACGGCCGTAGTTGGAGAAGGGGGCCGGGAGGTGCTCATCGTTGGTGCGGGCGCTGGCACCCACGGTTATCAGGTTCGGGATTTGCTGGCCGTTGAGGTAACGACTGCTGGGATATTGCCGGGTGCTGTCGATGTTAAGATGGTCGTTGCCAGCGGCGTGTACCAGCAGCACACCGTGCTGGTCGGCGTAGCGCATAGCTTCGTCTACGGCCGCCTTTTCGGGCGAGAAATACTTGCCAAAGCTCATACTGATGATTTTGGCCCCGTTGTCGACAGCGTAGCGAATGGCGTTGGCCACGTCCTTGTCGCGCTCGTCACCATCGGGTATGCAGCGCACCGATAGGATACGCACACGGTCAGCCACGCCCTGTACGCCCAGGGCGTTGGTGCGGTCGGCAGCGATGATGCCCGCGCAGTGCGTGCCATGCTCGGTGCCGTGGTAGTGCGGGCTGGTGGCCAGGTTGTTATTGCCATAGTAGCGCTCGGTGAGGTCGGCGGGGCGGTCGCCTACCAGCAATTGCGGGTTATAGGTCAAATTGTAGGCGTAGTCGAGCCGGTCTTTCAAGCTTTGGTGGTAGCTATGGTAGCGGGCCAGCAACGTATCGGTGTTGGGCAGCCGGCCGCGCAGGTCGTGGTGATACAGGGCAGCTTTATGCACCAGGGCTGTGTCGGTAGTGGGCGGGTGGTGTAGCAAGGCTGAGTCGAGCACCGCCACACCGAAGGCTTTTTTGAGCATCGCCAGGTTGGCCTCGTCCTCGGCCAGCTGCTTGGAATCTTGCTGATACTTAGCCTCGGCCTCGGCGTGCTTGGTCGTGTATTCGGCCTTCACTTGCTCATACAGCCGAAACTCGGCCTGCCGGGCTGCCGGCACGCTAGCCAACGTTTTGCCCTCATACAATGGTCGCAGCCGGGCGTAGAGGCGGGTTTCTTCTTTCTGGTTGTGAAACACGTTGCGTCCATCGGCCCCGCCCATGAAGTTCCAGCCGTACACATCGTCGGCGTAGCCGTTGTGGTCGTCGTCTTGGCCATTGCCGGCTATTTCGCGCGGATTGTGCCACAGCACGGCTCGCAGGTCGACGTGGGCCGTGTCAATACCGCCATCGATAACGGCCACGATGAGCGGCTGGCTGGCCGGCCGCACTGGCAGCGTGCGCAATAGCGCATAGGCTCGCTGCGTACTGATGCCTAATATTTTATCGGTAGTCGGGTCGAGGTGGTGCCACTGAGGTAGCGGAGCCTGAGCGCGGCTGACAATAGCTAGCAGCAGCAAGCCCACCAGTAGGTGATGCGTATAGCGCATAGTAGAAAAGTCTGTTGGGGAAGGCCGCAAAGCACGCAACTAGGCAGCAGGCAGGTGTTCGCAGCCGTTGCAAATAGCTTCGCTTTTATGCCTATAGATAGTGCTTTTATATGAAGCTGTTTAGTAAGTCTTTAAAAGTATGTTTTGCCATGCTTCGACAAGCGGACGCCAGATGAGCAGGGTGGGCTATTACCAATTTCCAAAAAGCTTATAAGGCATAAAGCAGAACAGCAGCAGATAAATATAAAATAATGACTTTATATTTATACCCTGGCTTCTACCTCTACCCACTCACATGCAAAACATTGCCCTTGTCACCCGATTAGGCATTCTGCTTGCTGCAATAGCAGCGTTATATTTCAGTATTTTATCCTTTGATAGCAGCCCCGAATCGGCCAGCTTTGCAGCAGCCGCGCCGGCAAGTGCGCCGAAAGCAACAGATGCCAAAGCCACCACTGCCGCGTCGCTGAACGGGCGACCCACATTCAACTACTTGCCGCCCAAGCCAGTAGGCGGGAAGCTGCGCGGCGTAGTAGAGCTAGGAGCAAGTGGCTTCAACTCCTTCATCGTGCGCACCGATGCCCAGCGCAACTGGCAGCTCAACAAAGCGGAGTTTGACAACAGCCTGTTGATGGAAAACCTGGCCTCCGACGAGGATATCCGGCACGGCCTGCGCGCCTACATTGCCAATATGTTAGATTATGGCGTGGCCGGCAAGGATATTCATTTTGTGGTAAGCTCGGGGGCGCTGAAGATGGCCGCCACCCACCGCATTGCGCAAGAGCTGACGCGGATGGGCTACGTGGTGAACCGCATGACCCCCGATAAAGAAGCCGCCCTGGGCCTCAGCGTGGCTATGCCGCCGCCCTTCGGCGACAAGGCCTTTGTGGTAGATATGGGCTCGGGCGGCACTGAGATTTCGTGGCTGGCCGCTGGCAAAACACAGTCTGTCAACACCTATGGCTCCAAGTATTTTGAGTATGGTGTGGCCAACGACACGGTGGCTATCGACGTGCGCGCCAAGGCCCAACAGGTGCCGGCTTCACTGCGGCAGACGTGCTTCATCATCGGCGGCGTGCCTTACGAAATGGCCAAACAAGTGCGCCAAGGCCAGGAACGCTACACCGTGCTCGACGCGGCCGATGCCTACAAGTTTGACAAAGCCAAGGCCCAGGCCGGGCTGGTAATCTACCGCGCCTTGGCCGAAGCTACTGGCTGTAAGAAGTTTGTCTTCGACTGGGACGCCAACTTCACGATTGGCTACCTGCTATCGCTGCCGCAACAAGGCGATGCGCTAGCCACCACAGAAACAGGCCATTTGCGCTAGCTCCGGCTATAGGCCAAAACTCTACCGTGCCCGGCTGAACCTCAGGCCACCTTACCGGGTTTAAGGAGTAATGACACACGACGCTATTCGCACCCTGGGCCAACTGCGCGCCAGTGGCTACAAACCCCGCTCTGTAAAACAGGAATTGCGGGATAATCTCATCAAAAAACTCAAAAACAAAGAGGACGTTTTTCCCGGCATTTTCGGCTACGAAGAAACCGTGATTCCGGAGTTGCAGCGCGCCATTCTGGCTGGGCACCACATCAACTTGCTGGGCTTGCGCGGGCAGGCCAAAACCCGCATTGCGCGCCTGCTCATCAACCTGCTCGATGAGTACGTGCCGGTAGTTGAAGGCTCGGAGCTGAACGACGACCCCTTGCAGCCGCTGTCGGTATTTGCCCGCAACCTCATTGCCGAAAAAGGTGATGACACGCCCGTAGCTTGGTGGCCGCGCCTCAACCGCTACACCGAGAAGCTGGCCACGCCCGACGTATCGGTGGCTGACCTTATTGGCGACGCCGACCCCATCAAAGCCGCCACGCTCAAGCTGCCGTACTCGGACGAGCGCGTTATTCACTTCGGCTTAATACCCAGAGCACACCGTGGCATTTTCGTTATCAACGAATTGCCCGACTTGCAGGCCCGCATTCAGGTATCCCTGTTCAATATCTTGCAGGAAGGCGACATTCAGATTCGCGGTTTCAAGGTGCGTTTGCCCTTGGATATTCAGTTCGTGTTCACGGCCAACCCCGAGGATTACACCAACCG